>NZ_JAURWM010000118.1 GCF_030654915.1 Phenylobacterium sp.
CAGCGTCAATGTGGTGGGCGCGTTCCAGAGGGTTCGCGCCGCGCGCGCCTTGCTCGAGTCCGCGCCGCGCCCCGGCGCCGTGGTCAACACCTCCTCGATCGCCGGCGTCGCCGGTATCGGGTCTTCGGTGCCCTATGCCGCCTCCAAGGGCGCCATGAACACCATGACCCTTTCCCTCGCTCGGGCCCTGGCACCCAAGATCCGCGTAAATGCGATCTGCCCCGGTTTCATCGACACCCCCTGGTTCGGAAAGGGCGTCGGCCCCGAACGCGCCCAGAAAATGCGCGAAGGCACGGCCGCTTCGACCCCGTTGAAAGCCGCCTCCACCGCCGAAGACGTCGCCGGGGCGGCCGTATTCCTGGCCTCAACAGCTTCGAGACATGTCACCGGGGAGACCTTGCTGGTCGACGCCGGAACCCACCTGGGCTACGCGCCGCTTTCCATGCGCTAGTCAGCACGGCGCAACCGCGACCTGAAAGCCACACCTTAAAGCCCAAAATATTGGCGCCGGGTTTTGTTAACGCTCAAAAAAAGAACACCGAATAGGTAGCGCCCCTCATCGGCTCCACCCGCGTTGATCTGGCGCTCGCCCGCATGGCGATCTCCTTACTCACGACGGGCCGCGAGCTCGGTCGAATAAGGGGATAATAACGCAATGAACGTTTTCAAAACCACGCTTCTCGCCGCTTCGGCGACCATCGCCATGGGCGGCGTCGCCATGGCCCAAGAGTCGACCTCGCCGTTCGACTTCTCTTTCAACGCCGGCGCCGCCAGCGACTACGTGTTCCGCGGCGTGAGCCAAACCGACGAGAACCCGCAAGTGTTCGCCGGCGTCGACACCACCCTGTGGGGCGTGGGCTACGCCGGCGCCTGGGTGTCGAACGTCGATTTCAACAACGGCACCGACGCTGAGTATGACCTGTATGTCGGCGTCAAGCCGAAGGTTGGCCCGTTCAACCTGGATCTGGGCGTCGTCTACTACGGTTACATCAACACCCCGTCGGGCGCGCCCGACCAGGACTACGTTGAGTTCAAGGCCACCGGCTCGGCCCCGGTTGGAACCGGCACCGTCGGCGCCGCCGTCTACTACTCGGACGACTTCTTCGGTGAGACCGGCCCGGCCACCTATGTCGAGCTGAACGCCTCGGCCCCGATCGCCGAGAAGTTCACCGTCTCGGGCGCCCTCGGCTACCAGGACGTCGACTATGACGGCGACTACACCACCTGGAACCTGGGCGTCAGCTACGCCCTGAACGACATCGTCGGGTTCGACCTGCGCTACCACGACACCGACGCTCACGAGTTCGGCAAGCTCTATGACAGCCGCGTCGTTGTGTCCGTCAAAGCGGTCTTCTAAGCGCCTTCAAAGTCTGACATGCGGAGCCGCCCCGGTGACGGGGCGGCTCTTCTGTTATGTGCTCTTGGCGCCATTTTCGTGAACAAATGGATCCAGGAGAAAAAAACGACGTTCGCGCGTGGAGCGAAATCCTCGCAGCCGAGTTTCATTGGACGGTCGCGTCTACGCGTCTATGTTGCAACTTCAGACGACCAGCGGAGCGCGATTCATGGAGCAAATGGCCAATCGGGCTCAAACCATTGCCGCTGATGCTCTGATTGCCGCCGGTGCTTTCTTTCTCGCCTACCTGCTTTCGTCGGGACAGTTCCTCGACGAAGCCGTTCCGATGTTGCCAACACTGGAGCTGTTGCAGCTCATCGGAATCTACACCGCCCTAGCAGCGCTGTTTTCCACGATCTTCCGCCGTGAGCTCTCGCCCTGGCGCTACGTCTCGATCCCCGACGCCATGGTCTTGGCCCGCACGGCCTTCCTGACCGGCGGCGTCTTCCTCCTGATCATTTTCGTGCTGACGCGCGCCGAGGGCCTTCCGCGGTCGGCGCTCGCCATGGCCGTGGTCTTCCAGATGGTCGGCTCCATGGGCGCGCGGATCGCCCGCCGCACCTTGCATGAGCACGCCCTGGACAGCTTCGCGCCCCTCAAGACGATCCGGGACCGCGCCCCGCAGGCGCCGGCCCTGCTGCTGATCGGCCCTCCCTCGCTCGCCGATTCCTATCTGCGCGACGTCGCACGCCGCCACGACCAGGCCTGGACTCCGATCGGCATCGTCGGGCCCGACGCCCGTGACGTCGGCCAACAGGTCCGCGGCGTCTGCGTCATCGAATCTTTGGAGAACCTCCAGGAGGCGCTGACGGACTTGCGCCGGTGGAACCGCTACCCGCGCGCGGTGCTGTTCCTGGACGAGCCGGGCCACCTGAAGGGCCTGACCGCCGATCACCTCGGACAGCTCAAGAACGACGGCATCCGACTTCTGCGCCTGCCCTCGATCGTGGAGTTCGCACACAAGGACGGCATGTCGCTGTTGCCGATGCGCGAGATCAGCGTCGAGGAATTGCTGGCTCGCGATCCGATCGAGCTCGACCGCCTGGCGGTCGGCGCCCTGATCCGCGGTCGCCGCATCCTGATCACCGGGGCTGGCGGCTCCATTGGCTCCGAGCTCGCCCGTCAGGTCGCCACCTTCCAGGCCGGTCACATCACCCTGATGGACTTCTCCGAGACCTCGCTCTTCGAGATCGATCGCGAGATGGCCGAAACCTTCCCAGGCCTGTCACGCAGCGCCGTGCTCTGCGACGTGCGCAAGTCGAACCGCCTGCAGGCCGCCTTCACCGCAGAAAAGCCCGACCTCGTCTTCCACGCCGCGGCGCTGAAACATGTCTCGATGGTCGAACGTCATCCCTGCGAGGGCGTGCTGACCAATGTGGTCGGAACCTGGAACGTGACCGAGGCCGCCAAGGCCTGCGGCGCGGCCCAGA
>NZ_JAURWM010000148.1 GCF_030654915.1 Phenylobacterium sp.
CCGGCCGAGAGCTTGTGGTAGCGCAGCATGTCCACCAGCGGGCTCTCGACCACCACGGCGTTCCAAAGTTCCGGATGCTGGGTCATCGAGACGGTGGTCAGCACCCCGCCGTTCGAGCGGCCGTAGATGCCGAGCCGGCGCGGAGAGGTGATCTTGCGGGCTTCCAGGTCGCGGGCCACGGCGGCGAAATCGTCGAAGGCGAGCTGGCGTTTTTCACGTAGCACCGACTGGTGCCACGTCGGGCCGAACTCGCCGCCGCCGCGGATATTGGCGATCACATAGGCGCCGCCGCGTTCCAGCCACAGCTTGCCCATCTCCGGGATGTAGACCGGCGGCTTGGCGACCTCGAAACCGCCATAGCCATACATGATGGTGGGCGTCGAGCCGTCCAGCTTGGCGGCCTTCGGGCGCACCACGAAATAGGGGATCTTGGTTCCGTCCGACGAGGTCGCCCAATACTGGTCGACGCGGTCGCGCGAGGCGTCGAAGCGGGGCGGCAGGGCCTTGACCAGCTCGGCCTTGCCGGTGGCGCCGTCGGCCAGCCACAGGCTGTTTGGCGTCAGGAAGCTCTCGGCGGCGACGAACAGCTGGTCGTCCTGGCTCGAGGTGGAGCGGATGGTGAGGGTGGCGTCCTTGGGCAGGGCCAGGCGGCGCGCCGTCCATTTGCCGCTGGCGAAGTCATGGACGTCCACCGCGCCCTTCACGTCGTCCAGCAGTTCGACGGCCAGCAGGTTCTTGGTGTCGGCGACGTTCTGGATCGCCTGGCGCGGGCCGGGCTGGAAGATCAGCACCGGCTTGGCGTCCAAGGCCTTCGGATCATAGGCGATCAGGGCGCCGGCGCTAAAGCCCTTCCAGGCCTCCTGCAGGGTGAAGACCATGCGGCCGTCGACATAGGCCTGGTACTCGGCCTTCCGGGGTAGGGCGATGGGGGTCAGCTTGCCGCCGGCATAGAGGCTGTATTCGGACTCAAAAAAGGTGACGCCGCGCTGGACGAGGACGCCGTCGACCTTGCCGTCGCCGCGCAGCACAGAGGCGGTGGCCGAGACGTCGGACTTCTGGCCCCGGAAGATTTCCAGCGGCGCGCCGCTGCGGCCGACGATCTTGACCACATAGGCATAGCCCGAGGCGGTGACCTCGCCGGGCGTCCATTCGCGCCAGGCGACCAGGCTGTCGGAGTCGATCCAGGTCGCGCCCTGCTTGCCTTCGGCCGAGTAGAAGCCGCCCTCGACGAAGCGCTTGGTCAGCGTGTCGAACTCGCGCAGTTCGACGGCGTCGCCGCCGCCGTTGGACAGCTGGACCAGGCAGGTGGTTTCCGCCGGCTTCAGGCAGGTCGCGCCCTTCCAGAACCAGTTGCGCTTTTCGCCGGCCGCCAGCTTGTCGACGTCGAGCACCACGTCCCAGGCGGGCGCCGCCGTCCGGAACGAGGCCTGCGACGTATGGCGCCAGACGCCGTGGGTGTGGGTCGCGTCCTGCCAGAAGTTGTCGACGCCGCCGGCCCGGAAGGTCGGCTGCGGAATCCGGTCGGTGGCGGTGAAGATCGCGCGGCCGGCCTTGAGGAATTGATCGTAGCGGGCGTCGCCCTCCAGACGCTTGGCGGTCCTGGCGTTCTGGGCCTCGACCCAGGCCATGGCGCGGGGGGAATCGATGTCCTCCAGCCAGATGAACGGGTCGGCGGGCGCCGGGCTGGGAGCCTGCGCGCCGGCGTTGGAGGCGGTGAGAAGGGCGCCTGCCAGCGCCGCGGAAAGTAGTTTCATGAGGCCCTGGATAAATCGCCTGGGCCAGATCTGTCTCGTCAAAGGTGATCGTGCGTCAATTCTCCCCTATATAGCCCCGCACCATGAGCCGTCCGTTTCTGAAGATGAACGGGCTCGGCAACGACTTTGTCGTGGTCGAGGCCCGATCCGCGCCCTTCGCGCCGACGCCTGAAGAGGTGCGCGCGATCGCCGATCGCCAGGGCGGGATCGGCTGCGACCAGCTTGTCTCGATCGAACCCTCGGCCGCCGCCGACGCCAAGGTGCGGTTCTGGAACGCCGACGGCGACGAGGTCGGGGCCTGTGGCAACGCCTCGCGCTGCGTCGGCTGGCTGCTGATGGAGGCGTCCGGCGCCGACCAGGCGGTGATGGAAACTCGCGGCGGTCTGCTGACCGCCAGCCGGGCCGGCGACAAGATCGTCAGCGTCGACATGGGCGAGCCCGGCCTCGATTGGCGCCAGATCCCGCTGGAAGAAGAGATGGACACCCGAGGCGTCGAGCTTCAGGTCGGCCCCATCGACAATCCGATCCTGCACACGCCGGGCTGCGTCTCGATGGGCAACCCGCACGTGGTGTTCTTCGTGCCTGACGCCGAGACAGCGCCGGTGCGCGAGGTCGGCCCGATGATCGAGCATCACCGTCTATTCCCTGAAGGCGTCAATGTCGGCTTCGCCCAGATCGTGGCGCGCGACCATATCCGCCTGAAGGTCTGGGAACGCGGGGCGGGCCTGACCAAGGCCTGCGGCACCGGCGCCTGCGCGGCCCTGGTGGCGGCCTATCGGCGCGGTCTGGTCGATCGCAAGGCCACCCTCGAACTCGACGGCGGAGAGCTGGTCATCGAGTGGCGCGAGAGCGACGGCCACGTGATCATGACCGGCCCGGCCCAGGTCGACTTCACCGGCATGCTGCCATGAAGCCCGACGTCGACATCGTCACCTTCGGCTGCCGCCTCAACGCCTATGAGAGCGAGGTCATCCGCGCGCGCGCCGCCGAGGACGGGCTGTCCAACGCCATCGTCTTCAACACCTGCGCGGTGACTAACGAGGCCGTGCGCCAGGCGCGTCAGGCGATCCGCAAGGCGCGGCGGGAAAACCCCGACGCCAAGCTGATCGTCACCGGCTGCGCCGCCCAGATCGACCCCGCCGCCTTCGCCGCCATGTCCGAGGTCGACCTGGTGTTGGGCAACGCCGAGAAGTCCCAGGCCGGGGCCTATGCCGAGACCGCGCCCGAAGGCCGCGTGCGGGTCAACGACATCATGAGCGTGCGGGAAACCGCCGGCCACCTGATCGACGGGCTGAAGGATCGCGCCCGGGCCTATGTCGAGGTCCAGAACGGCTGCGACCATCGCTGCACCTTCTGCATCATCCCATACGGCCGCGGGAACTCGCGCTCGGCGGCGGCCGGCGAGGTGGTGGAGCAGGTCCGCAAGCTGGCCGCCCAGGGCTATCTGGAAGTGGTGCTGACCGGCGTCGACATCACTAGCTGGGGCTCGGATCTGCCGGGCCAGCCGACGCTGGGCCAGCTGGTGGCCCGCATCCTGAAGCTGGTTCCCGACCTGCCCCGCCTGCGTCTGTCGTCCATTGACGCCGCCGAGATCGACCCGGACCTGATGCGCTGCCTGGAGCAGGACAGCCGGCTGATGCCCTACCTACACCTGTCGCTGCAGGCCGGTGACGACATGATCCTCAAGCGGATGAAGCGCCGGCACCTGCGCTCGGACGCCTTGAAGCTGATCGCCGACGTGCGCGCCGTGCGGCCCGACACCGCCTTCGGCGCCGACCTGATCGCCGGCTTCCCGACCGAGACCGAGGAGATGTTCGAGAACACCCTTCGCCTGGTCGAGGAGGCGCAGCTCTCGTTCCTGCACGTCTTCCCGTTCAGCCCGCGCCCCGGCACGCCGGCCGCGCGGATGCCGCAGTTGCAGCGCCCGGTGATCAAGGAGCGCGCCGCGCGCCTGCGGGCCGCCGGCGACGCGGCGTTGGCGCGCCATCTGGAGCGTCAGGTCGGCCGGACGATCACCGGCCTGGTGGAGCGCGCGGGCGTCGCCCGGGCCGAGGACTTCACCGAGATCGTCTTCACCGGCGAGGCGGCGGTCGGCTCGATCGTTCCCCTGCGGATCACCGGCCACGATGGTCACAAGGCGGTGGCGGAAACCATTGTGCTTGAGGCGGCCGAGTAGGCTCGCGCCAACGGCGATCGACATTCGGCCGAATGGGCCGCTTTTTTCTCCGCTCATCCCGGCGAAAGCCGGGACCCAAGCCGTGTCAGCGCTTGTATCCAGACGAGGCGATGGGCTGAGAGTCCGTTTGGGTCCCGGCTGTCGCCGGGATGAGCGGATTTGTTCTGAAACAGCCGTGGCCCTAGCGGCCGCCGCTCCGGTCCCCGCCCCGCCCCGGGAAGGGCGGCAGCATCCAGCCCCAGAAGATAGCCGCGGCGCGCACCAGGAAGGCTGCGACGAAACCGCCCATGCCCGCGGAGAAGTCCGACAAACCGATGGCCTCCAGCACCACGAAGACGCTCGCCCCGACCAGGGCGCAGCTCACATAGAGCTCGCGCCGCAGCAGCACTGACGGCTCATCGGCCAGGACATCGCGGATGATGCCGCCGAAGCAGGCGGTCAGCACGCCCATGATGATGGCCGAGATCGGCGGGGCGCCCAGCGCGCTGGCCTTGGCCGCGCCGACCACGCTGTAGGCGGCCATACCCAGGGCGTCGAGCCACAGCAGCACCTTCAGCCGCGCCTGGCCGGTGCCGAACACCCAGACCGCCACCGCCGCCAGCATGCAGGCGATCAGGTAGTCGGGCCGGTTGACCCAGAACACCGGGGCGTCCAGCAGCAGGTCGCGCATGGTCCCGCCGCCGACCCCGGTCACGGCGGCGAAGAAGCCGAAGGTGACGATGTCGTGCTTGCGCTGGGCGGCGGCCATGGCGCCGGTCGCGGCGAAGACGGCGACCGCCGCGTAGTCCAGCCAGATGAATACCGAGGCGAGAGCGTCCATGCTTCGATCCTCTATCGCGCAACCGATTGACGAGCTAGAAGCGGCTCATGACCCAACCAAAAAAGGGCTGGTTCCAGCGCCTGACCGACGGCCTTTCGCGCTCGTCGAAGCAGATGACGGAACAGGTGGTCTCCACCTTCACCAAGCAGCCGCTGGACCAGGCCAAGCTCGACGAGCTGGAAGAGATGCTGATCGAGGCCGATCTCGGCCCGCATTCGGCTGCGCGCATCACCCAGCGCTTCTCCGACGAGAAGTTCGGCAAGAGCGTCGACGAGAACGAGATCAAGGAAGCCCTGGCCGAGGCCATCGGCGCCGAGTTGGAGAGCCGGGAAGGCCACTTCGACCCGCTGTCGGGGGCCAAGCCCTACGTCGTCCTGTTCATCGGGGTGAACGGCTCGGGCAAGACCACGACCCTGGGCAAGATCGCCGCCGACCTTACGGGTCGCGGCGCCAAGGTGCTGATCGTCGCCGGCGACACCTTCCGCGCCGCCGCCGTCGAGCAGCTGAAGGTCTGGGCCGACCGCGCCCGCGCCGACTTCATGTCCCGGCCGACCGGATCGGACGCCGCGGGCCTGGCCTTCGACGCCATCGAGAAGGCCAAGGCCGAGAATTACGACGTCGTGCTGATCGACACCGCCGGCCGCCTGCAGAACAAGCAGGGCCTGATGGACGAGCTCCTGAAGGTCATCCGTGTGGTCAAGAAGATCGACGCCGACGCGCCGCACGAAACCCTGCTGGTGCTGGACGCCACGGTGGGGCGCAATGCGCTGGCCCAGGAAAACATCTTCGGCAACCAGATCGGCGTGACCGGCATCGTCATGACCAAGCTGGACGGCACCGCGCGCGGCGGGGTGCTGGTGCCTGTGGCCCAGGCCTCGGACAGCCCCATCAAATTGATCGGCGTGGGTGAAGGGATCGAGGACCTTCAACCCTTCAAGGCGCGCGCCTTCGCCCGTTCCCTCGTCGGCCTGGAAGACTCATGACGCTATCGCCCACCGCACGGAAATGGGTGCGGGCCGTCGTTGATTTCGGCGGCCTCGCGGCCTTCCTCGTCGCCTTCTTCTATCTGAAGTCGACCGGCATGCCGCAGCAGCAGGCCCTGGTCCAGGCGACCTGGGCCCTGGTCGCCGGCTCGGCGGTCGGCCTGGCCATCGGCTTCATCGTCGAGCGCCGGATCGCGCCGTTCCCGTTGATTGGCGGGCTCGCGGCTCTGTTCTTCGGCGGCCTGACCCTCATTTTCCATGATCCGCGCCTGCTGAAGATCAAGCCGACGGTGATGAACACCGCCTTTGGCGTGATCCTGTTGGGCGGGCTGGCGATGCGTAAGAACCCGCTGAAGCTGCTGATGGGCGAGGCGATGCAGATGCCCGATGAGGGCTGGCGCAAGCTCACCCTCAACTACGGTCTGTTCTTCCTGGCCCTGGCGGTCCTGAACGAGATCGTCTGGCGCACCCAGTCGGAATCCACCTGGGTGCTGTTCCGCTTCCCGGGACTGCTGGTCCTGTCGGTCGTGTTCTCCTTCGCCCAGGTGCCGCTGATGATGAAGTACGCCAAGACTGACGAACCGCCGCCGCCGCACGTCGAGTAGTTGCCGCGCGCCCCTAGCGCTTGCGCCGCCCACTGACCATCTGTCGTCAAACCGACACCATGGCCCGGTAGGTTTCCGGGCAAGTCGACAGGCGGGGGTTCAGCCGATGGCCAAGACCAAGTCGCAGGACAAGTCGCGCAAGGGGCTTCCGGCGCTCGACAAGTCGCCCAGCCATCTGCTTCATCGGGCCTTGCAGCTCGCGCTCGACATCTATGTCGACGAGCTTGGCGCCGGCGGGATCACCCAACGCCAATTCGCGGTGCTCAGCGCCGTCGAGGCCGATGAGGGCCTGACCCAGACCGACCTCGTCAAGATCACCGGCATCGACCGCTCCACCTTGGCCGATATGGCCGCGCGGATGATCGCCAAGGGCCTGCTCGAACGCGAACGCTCGGCCTCCGACGCCCGCGCCAACGCCGTGCGCCTGACCCTGGCTGGGCGCGAGACGCTGGATGAGGCCCGCCCCAAGATGGCGGCCGCCGACGCCCGGTTGATGCGTCTGTTGTCGGCCACCAAGCGCGAGGCCCTGGTCAGCAGCCTACGCGACCTGATCCACGCCGGTGAGCACACGGGCGCGACGGTCCAGGCGCTTCCGAAGCCTGAGAAAGCGCCCAAGGCTGAAAAAGCCAAGAAGCCCGGCAAGGCGGCCAAGGCCGATAAGCCGAAAAAGAAGAAGCTGAAGAAGGCCGCCTAGGGCGCCTTCGCCCCCTCCGAGTTCGTCATCACCGGCTTGTCCGGTGATCCATACACACGAACGGCCCCGGCAAATCCCACAAGGCGACGTCTGTGGATGGCCGGGACGAGGCCGGCCATGACGACCATGGGTGTGGGGTTCTAGACCCGGATATCCAGGAACGACCCTGGCCGCAGGATCTTTTCCGGCGGCTCGGCGGGCAGTGAGGACGGCGGCATTCGGTGCACTGCCTTGGCCGTCGCTTGGGGCTGGGCTTGAGCTTGCGTCGCCGCTCGGGGCTGCGCGGCGGCGGCGGCGGGCGCACCGGTGGCTGCGGCGAAGAAGGCGCGTTGCGCCATGCCACGGGCCGGCGCCTGGGCTTGGGCGGCCGGTTGGCTGGTCGGGAAGATCGGCGGACGGATCGTGCTCACGGGCGCGCTTTTATAGTTAACAGGGCCTTGGCGGACCCTGGTGCGCGCCGTCTCAAAAATTAGTTAACGGCGCGATGGTTAACGCGGCCATCTGTTGTGTGGGTTGGGCTGGCGCGCGAATTAACCATGCCGAGCGTGGTTAATTTCGCCTTGGTTAACGCGGGGCCTTGGCCAGCAAGTCCTTGGCGACCTCGGGGGTCAGCGGGCCGGTGTGCTTGGCCAGGACCTTGCCGCCGGCCCCGACCAGATAGGTCTCGGGCACGCCGGTGACGCCCAACTCGATCCCGGCTCGGCCGTCGCGGTCGACCAGGCGTTCGGCGTAGGGATCGCCCAGCCGCCCGATGAAGGCCTTGGTGTTTTCGGGCGCGTCCTTGTAGGCGACGCCGACGATGCGGACGCCCTGTCGCTTCAGGTCCACCAGCACCGGGTGCTCGATCTCGCAGGGGGCGCACCAGGAGGCGAAGATGTTCACCAGCACCGGCGCCGGCGCGGCGGCCTCCAGCAGGCGGACAGGCCGGCCGGTGTCGAGCGTCGGCAGCACCAGGTCGGGAAGCTGCTTGCCGACCAGGGCGTCGGGCTTCACCTGCGGATCGCGCTTCAGGGAGAACAGCCCAAACAGCAAGCCCAGCGCCAGCAGGGCGGCCAGGGGCGCGATCGCAAGCCAGCGGTTCATTTTTTGTCGTCTTTCTCGGCGCGCCGTCGCCAATGGCGCGAACGGGCCAGGGAGAACCAGATCATCGCGATGAAGATCAGGGCGGTGACGCCATAGGCGGGCCAGACGAAGGCCGCGTAGGCGCCGGCGTCGAGATCAAGCATGTGTCTAGCCCCTGGCCGCGCGCAGGGCCGCGGCTTCGGCGCGGCGGCGCCAGACCTGGGCGCGGATGCCCACCAACCACAGCGACCCGAAGGCGGCGGTATAGGCCAGGCCCATCAGCAGCAGCGGCCACAGGAATTCGGAGGTCATGGCCGGGCCGCCCTTGCGGAACACCGAGGCGCCTTGGTGCAGCGTGTTCCACCAATCGACCGAGAACTTGACGATCGGCAGGTTCACCGCGCCCACCAGGGCCAGGATCGCGCCGGCGCGGGCGGCCTTCAGCTCGTCGTCGAGCGAGGCTCGCAGCGCCATATAGGCCAGGTAGAACAGCAGCAGCACCAGCACCGAGGTCATGCGCGCGTCCCAAACCCACCATGCGCCCCACATCGGACGTCCCCAGAGGGAGCCGGTGACGAGGGCCAGGAAGGTGAAGGCCGCGCCCATCGGGGCGGCGGCCTTGGCCGCGGCGTCCGCCAGGGCGTGGCGGAAGACCAGGGACAGGAAACTGGCGCCGGCCAGGCAGACATAGACGAACATGCTCATCCAGGCGGCCGGCACGTGGATGAACATGATCCGGACGGTGTCGCCCTGCTGATAGTCTTCGGGCGCCGTGAAGCCGAGCCAGAGGCCGGCCAGGGCCAGGATCAGCGCGATGGCGCCGAACATCGGCGCGCCCCAGCGCGAAAAGGCCATGAACCGCTCAGGATTCGACAGGAAGGCCGGCGCCGGGATCATCCGTGCGGATTAGCCCCCGGAGCGCCGCGCTGCAAGAAGAGCCTCGCCGCGCGGCGACAGGCGATAGCCGATCTCCAGGCTTTGCGTCAGGCCAAGGGCCTTGAGTTTGCGCACGTTCGTCTTGAACGGAGGGGTCTCGCGGCCTTGGAGAGCGGCGAGGTCGGGCGCGCGCACGCTGGGATGGGCGGCGATCAGATCGAGGGTGGAGGTGGTCCAGGGCGTCCTGGCGTCGAGCTTGGCCAGTGCGATTTCCACGGCCGCGAGCCCGGCCGCCGAGGTGTCGAGGGCCAGAGCCTTGCGGGGATCTTCGGCCGTTAGCCGAAAGCTGATCCGGTAGAGCGGAGCCTGGCCGGAGAGATCGGCCAGCAGGGCCTCAAGCGAAGCGTATCCCGCGCGCTTTGCCTGGATCGCATCAAGGGTTTCGAGCGCGGCGATCTCGACGGCGTCGATGCTCAGCACCCCGACCGGCGTGGTCAGGGTTCCACCGCCGCGGACGGTGGGCTTGCGCCACCTGCGGAAGGCCAGGGTGACCTGGCCCTCCGCGATGGCGTTCAGGACGGGCGCCTTGAACAGCATCGCCCGTCCATATCACGATCAGCCTCGGCCGCCGCCCATCGGACCATGGCCGCGACCGCCCATGCCGCGATGATCGCCGCCCTTCATGCCGCCGCGCGGGCCCATGGCGTCGAACGCCTTCTGCTGGCTGGGGGAAAGCTGGGCGTAGAACGTCTTGGTGGCCGCGGCGTGCCGGTCGAAGCGGGCCGTGCGTTCCACGAGGCGCGCGCGCTGGGCGTCGAGGCGCTGAGGCGTGGTCATGGCGGCGAACTGTTCGCGCCCGCCGCGCCCGCGTTCAGCCATGCCGGCCGGCCGCTTGTGGGACGCCAGGAACGCCTTCAGGGCCGGCTCCTGTTCGGGGCGCAGTTGCAGGACGTCGCGCAGGCGCTCGGCGCGCTTGGCGGCCATGGCTTCCGGGTCCCTATGGACGCGCGGTCCGCCGGGGTGCCCAACGTGCGCCGCGCCCTGGGCGGGCGGTGGTGGTTGCTGGGCCAGGCTGGTCCCGGCGAAGCCGCCGGCCAGGAGGACGCCGCCGAGCGCCAGCGGCGCCAATCGGGTCAATTTCATCGTTTCGAACTCCAGTATTCACATCCCTCACGAGCTTGAACGAGGGGCGTGCGTGGAATCCGTCGCGACCTGGGTGGTTTAGTTTTTCCCGACCCGGTTCGTGCGGCGGCCATTCCTCTCCCTCGGGAGAGGAGATCAGCGCGAACTAGCTCAGCGCGTTGCGGCAGGCGGCGGCCATGGCGATGGGGCCGAGCGCCACGGCGGCGGCGGCGTAGGCCGCCAGCAGGGCGAACCCGGCTCTCCACGGCAAGCCGTTGGAGAAGGCGTCCAGCGCCCCGCCGCCGAAGATCACCGGCGGCACGAACAGCGGCAGCACGATCACCGCGGTCAGCAGGCCGCCGCGCCGGGCGCCCAGGCTGAGCGCCGCGCCGATCCCGCCGACAAAGGCGAAGGCGAGGCCTCCCATCAGGGCGCAGACGAAGATCAGCGGGGCCAGCGAGGGCTGGGCGCCCAGCGCGATGGCGGCCAAGGGGGCGGCGAGCGCCAGCGGCGCGGCGGTGGCGACCCATTGGCCCAGGCACTTGATCGCGCAGACCAACTCCAGCGGCACGGGCGAGAGGGTGATCAGGTCCAGGGCGCCGTCCTCGTAGTCGCGCTCGAACAGGCGGTCGAGGGAGAGCAGGGCCGACAGCGCCAGCGCCACCCAGGCCGCGCCGGGGGCGATGGCCGCCAGGCGCGCCGGCTCTGGCCCCGTCGCCAGCGGCAGCAGGGTGGCGACGCCGGCGTAGAAGGCCACCGACACCAGCGGTCCGCCGCCCCGGCCCCAGGCCAGGGTGACTTCGCGCGACAACAGCGCCATGGCGCGGCTCATTCGCCGCGTTCCTGGAAGGCGTCCTCGGGGGCGGCGATCTCCAGCGGCCGGGCCGGGATCGGCAGGGGGTCGTGGACGGCGGCGACAATCATCCCGCCGCCCGCCAGATGTTGGTTCATCATCTCGCCGAACCGCACGCGCCAGCCGGCGTCCAGCGGGCTCAGCGGTTCGTCGAGCAGCCACAGCGAGCGCGGCGAGGCGAGCAGCCGCGCCAGGGACAGCCGCCGCCGCTGGCCGGCCGACAGGCGGCGGACCTCCAGGTCCAGCAGCCGCGTCAGGTCGAGCGCGGCGGCCGCGTCGCGCGCGGCGTGCTTGGTTCCGCCGGCCCAGCGGGTCCAGAAGGCCAGTTCTTCCCAGGCGGTGCGCGCGGGCTTCTGGCCGTCCTGGTGCCCGGCCAGATGGATGTGGTCGGCGCGGGCGTCGCTGGGGTCGATTTCGCCGAAACCGATGCGTCCGGCCTCCGGCTCGACCAGGCCCGCGATGGCCCGCAGCAGCGTGGTTTTGCCCGCGCCGTTGCGGCCGACCAGGGCCGCGGCCTCGCCCGCCTGGAGGCGCAGGTTCAGCCCGGAAAACAGCAATCGTCCCCCCCGGCGCACGGCCAAGTCATCAATGTTGAGCGTCGCGATCACGCGCGCGCCTCTCGCACTGCATGGACGGGTAACAAACTAGGGGTTATGACGCGCGCGGCCGTCGCCACCTTGGGGGGCGTACGCGGCGCAGGGGCGAACGCTGTGTGTCCGCCTCGAAAAGCGCGCGATCCCCGAAGTGGTTCAAGAGCGGCCGCGAACAGAGGAAGGATCCCTGATATGGCGTCTAACGACAGCCTGAAGACCCGCCGCGAACTTACGGTGGGCGATAAGACCTACGTCTACTACAGCCTTCGCGCCGCCGAGGAAGCCGGTCTTTCGAACGTGGCCCGTCTGCCCGTCTCGATGAAGGTGCTTCTCGAGAACCTGTTGCGTAACGAAGACGGCTCCACCGTCGGCCCCGACGATCTGAAGGCGCTGGCCGCCTGGATCGACAACAAGGGCTCGGTCGAGCACGAAATCAGCTTCCGTCCGGCCCGCGTCCTGATGCAGGACTTCACCGGCGTTCCCGCCGTCGTCGACCTGGCCGCCATGCGCGACGCCATGACCAGCCTCGGCGCCGATCCGGAAAAGATTAACCCGCTGAACCCTGTCGACTTGGTCATCGACCACTCGGTCATGGTCGACCACTTCGGCACCTCCAAGGCCTTCGGCGAGAACGTCGAGCGCGAGTACGAGCGCAACATCGAGCGTTACCGCTTCCTGCGCTGGGGCTCCTCGGCCTTCAACAACTTCCGCGTCGTGCCGCCCGGCACCGGCATCTGCCACCAGGTGAACCTGGAGTACCTCGCCCAGACCGTCTGGCTGAACGAGGAAGCCGGCGAGACGATCGCCTATCCGGACACCGTCGTCGGCACCGACAGCCACACCACCATGATCAACGGCCTGGCCGTTCTGGGCTGGGGCGTCGGCGGCATCGAGGCTGAAGCGGCCATGCTCGGCCAGCCGATCCCGATGCTGATCCCTGAAGTCATCGGCTTCCGCCTGTCGGGCGCGATGCCGGACGGCGCGACCGCCACCGACCTGGTGCTCACCGTCACCCAGATGCTCCGCAAGAAGGGCGTCGTCGGCAAGTTCGTCGAGTTCTACGGCCCCGGCCTCGCCGGCCTGACCCTGGAAGACCAGGCGACCATCGCCAACATGGCCCCGGAATACGGCGCCACCTGCGGCTTCTTCCCGGTGACCAAGGCCACCATCGACTATCTGCGCGCCACCGGCCGTGAGGCCCACCGCGCCGACCTGGTCGAAGCCTACGCCAAGGAACAGGGCATGTGGGTCGAGGCCGGTGATCCGGACCCCGTCTTCACCGACACCCTGGAACTCGACCTCGGCTCCGTCCTGCCCTCGCTGGCCGGCCCGAAGCGTCCGCAGGACCGCGTGCTGCTCTCCGACGCCGCCGCCGAGTTCAAGTCGGCCCTGGCCAAGGACTTCGGCAAGCCGGAAGGCGAAGCCCGCGTGCCCGTCGTCGGTGAAAAGTTCGACGTCGGCCACGGCGACGTGGTGATCGCCGCGATCACCTCCTGCACCAACACCTCCAACCCCTCGGTGCTGATCGCCGCGGGCCTGGTCGCCAAGAAGGCGATCGAAAAAGGCCTGAAGGTGAAGCCGTGGGTGAAGACCTCGCTGGCCCCCGGCAGCCAAGTCGTCACCGACTACCTGAAGGCCGCCGGCCTGACGAAGTCGCTGGACGCCCTGGGCTTCAACCTGGTCGGCTACGGCTGCACCACCTGTATCGGCAATTCCGGCCCGCTGCCGGAAGCCATTTCCGACGCGGTGAACCAGGGCGACCTGGTGGCCTGCTCGGTGCTTTCGGGCAACCGGAACTTCGAAGGCCGCGTGAACCAGGACGTGCGCGCCAACTATCTGGCCTCGCCGCCGCTGGTCGTCGCCTACGCCCTGGCCGGTTCGATGAACATCGACCTCGCCACCGAGTCGCTCGGCGAGGGCAAGGACGGCAATCCGGTGTTCCTGAAGGACATCTGGCCGACCTCGGAAGAAATCGCCGTGCTGCAACGCAAGCACGTCACCCAGAAGATGTTCGCCACCCGCTACGCCGACGTCTTCAAGGGCGACAAGAACTGGCAGGG
>NZ_JAURWM010000162.1 GCF_030654915.1 Phenylobacterium sp.
AGAAGGAGGGCATGGCCGCCTTCGTCGAGAAGCGTAAGCCGAACTTCAAGGGGTCATAGGCCAATCTTGTTCGTGGGGTTCGTGTTGTTCGTGGACCTCTTGATGGGCCTGCGCGGCCGCACCGCCATAAGACTTGGAACCACGAACCACACGAACCACACGAACGGGTCCTGTCCTGATGGCCCCGTGATGAATCTGGGTCCCGGCCTGCGCCGGGATGAGCGGTGTTTGAGATGCGGCTGATCGCGTTCGGGGAAAGCTTCGTCCAAGGCGCAGGCGATCCGGACCATCTGGGCTGGGTGGGGCGGGCTATCGCCGGGCGTCGCGAGATCAGCCTCTATAACCTGGGCGTCCGGCGCGAGGCGTCGGACCGGCTTGTCCTGCGCTGGGAGGCCGAGGCGCGGCTGCGGCTGGTGGACTATGAGCCCATGCGGATCGTCTTCTCCTTCGGCTGCAATGACAGCCAGCTGGTGGAGGGCGCGCCCCGGGTGGCGGTCGCGCAGAGCCTGAAGCACGCGCGCGCCATGCTGACCGGCGCGCAACGCCTGGCGCCGGTGCTAATGGTCGGGCCGCCGCCGGTGGCCGATCCCGGGGTCTGCGCCCGCACCGAGGCCCTGAACGCCGCCCTGCTGGCGCTCTGCGCCCGGCTGCAGGTCCCCTTCATTGATGTCTTCCGGCCGTTGGAGGCCGGCGGCCTGTGGCAGGCGGAGGCGGCCGCCTGGGACGGGGCGCACCCCGGCGCGGCGGGCTATCAGCAGATGGCCGACCTGGTGGCCGTCCACCCGGCCTGGCGACGTTTCACCGCGCTTGCGGAATAGCGTCCGAGCCGGATTGACCCGCAGGACGCCTTCCCGTATATCCGCGCCTCCAATTTACCCGCCCGAGCGCAGGTTCGGGCGCGATCCGTTTTGAGAGCTGAAGCATGGCCAACACGCCTGGCGCCAAAAAGGCCGTTCGCAAGATCGAACGCCGCACCGAAGTCAACAAGGCCCGCCGCTCGCGCGTCCGGACCTATCTGCGCAAGTTCGAAGAGGCCCTGGCCGCTGGCGACCCCGCCATCGCCAAGACGGCGTTCGTCGAAGCTCAAAGCGAGCTGATGCGCGCTGTGACCAAGGGCGTCGTCCACAAGAACACGGGTTCGCGCAAAGTGTCCCGTCTGGCCGCGCAGCTGAAGAAGATGGCTGCCGCCTAAGTTGCTGGCCCCGCCGCCGAGCTGGGCCATTAACTACATAACTAACAAGACTTTTCGACGCACCCGCGGGTTGAAAGACCCGCGGGCGTTTCTTTTTGCGCCGCACCTAAATGTTCGCGCCTGCGGTGATTCCAGTCAGTTAACGGAACGTTGAATTTCGGATTCCCTTGCCCTGCGGGCACTGGTTTTGAGTCAACGAAAATATCCGCTGGAGCCGCGAAGAATCACCGTTGACCCCCTAGTCGCCCTGACTAGGGTGACAAGTCTCAAGACGTCCTTCCATCTGATCTCGGATGAAAAACGGCGGCGGCGGGGGCTACGCGCTCGCCGGGTAAAGCTTTGTGTTTGCTTAACAAAGTTGTTCCGCTGCGGGGGCGCTGACGGATGACAATAAGAGAGGTTCGAATGATGGCCACTGGGGGCTTTGCGGGTTCTGTTGCCGAGGCGCCGGCTGTCGCTGTCTGGACGAAGACCTGCGTCGCGCTGAAGCGCGAGCTCGGTGAGGCCACCTTTGGTTCGTGGCTGGGACAGGCTGCTTTGCGCGAGCGCGGCGAAGAGCTGTGCCTGGTTGCAGCCACCGGTGTGGCCAGGGATTGGATCCGTCGCCACGCCTGGCGCCGGATCGGCGAACTCTGGGCTCAGAACGACCCTATGGGCCGCAATCTGGACCTGAAGTCGCGAATGGAATTTGACGCCCAGGGTCCGGCTCCCGCCGGTTATATCGACGCCGCGGCCAGCGCCGCGCCAGTCCAGGGTGAAGTGATCGAGATCGAGGTTCCGGTCGAGGTGTCGGCTCCGACCGCCCGCGCCGGGCGTCAACAAGGCCTCCAGGATCGCTTCTCTTTCGAGACCTTCGTATCGGGTCCCGGCAACGAGTTCGCCTTCGCGGTGGCCCGACGGGTCGCGGCCTGGTCGGACGGTCACTTCAATCCGGTGATCTTCCATGGCCCCTACGGCTTCGGAAAAACCCACCTGCTGAACGCCCTGGCCTGGGAGGCCATGCAGACCGCGCCGACCAAGCGCGTGGTCTACATCACCGCCGAACGCTTCACCTCGACCTTCGTCAAGGCGGTCCAGGACCGTCAGACGGCGGCCTTCAAGGACGAGCTACGCAACGCCGACCTCCTGCTGATCGACGACGTCCAGTTCGTCGCCGGCAAGTCGTCCACCCAAGAGGAACTGTTCCATACCCTGCTCGCTCTCGTCGAGGACGGCCGCCGCGTGGTGATGACCGCCGACCGCTCTCCCTCGGAACTCACCGAAATGGACGCGCGCCTGCGCTCGCACCTGCAGTCGGGTCTGGTCTGCGGTATCGAGCCCGCCGACCGCACCCTTCGCCTGGGCATTCTGGAACGCAAGCTCGCGACCCTGGCCGGGCAGGGCAAGTTCATTCCCTCGGCCCAAGCCGATGTGCTGCAATTTCTCGCCGACCGCTTCACCGACAGCGTCCGCGAACTGGAGGGCGCCCTGAACACCCTGGTGGCCCGCGTCGGCGGCGACATCTCGCGCATGACCCTGGACGAAGCCCAGGCGATCCTACGGCCCAACCTGGCCTGCACTGAGCGGCGGGTCACCGTCGACCAGATCCAGAAGACCGTGGCCGAGCACTACCAGTTGAAGCAGGCCGACCTGATCTCCGAACGTCGCGCCCGGGTCGTCGCCCGTCCGCGCCAGGTCGCCATGTGGCTGGCCAAGCAGATCACCACCCGGTCCCTGCCCGACATCGGCCGCCGGTTCGGCGGGCGCGACCACACCACCGTCCTGCACGCCGTGCGCCGGATCGAGGCCCTGAAGCTCGAAGACCCGTTGATCGCCCGCGATCTGGACGTGCTACTGCGCAAATTGAGGGGGTAGGACAAGGCCGGAGAGCCTGGTTCTACGAAAAGGCCCGCCGGTGACGGCGGGCCTTTTCAATTCCGGGTGCGCTGACCGCTACCGCTTCTTCAGCCCGCCCATGATGCCGCGCATCAGTTCGCGGGCGATGGTGCTGCCAGCCTGGCGCAGCAGCGACTTGGTGAAGGCCTCACCCATTGACTGGCGGTTGGAAGCCCGAGGCTTGGGTTGGGCCTTGGGCCGCGGGGCGGGAGCCGGCGCGGGTCCTGGGTTCCACGGCGAATTCGAGGCTGGGACCGCCGCCGAAGCCTGAGCCGCCACGGCGCGGGCCGCGAGCATCTCGAAGGCGCTCTCACGGTCCAGGGTCGTGTCGTAGAGCCCGCGCACCGGGCTCTGGGCCATGATCGCGGTTCGCTCGGCGGCCGTGATCGGCCCCAGGCGCGAGACCGGCGGCCGCACCATGGTTTTCTGCACCACCGTCGGCGCGCCCTTCTCGTCCAGCACCGAGACCAGGGCCTCGCCGACGCCCAGGCCCTGGATGGCCTCGGCGGTGTCGAACTTCGGATTGGTGCGGAACGAGTTGGAGGCCGCCTTCAGCCCCTTCTGCTCGGTCGGGGTATAGGCCCGCAGGGCATGTTGGATACGGTTGCCGAGTTGGCCGAGCACCGTCTCGGGAATGTCGGCGGGGTTCTGGGTGACGAAATAGACCCCGACCCCCTTGGAGCGGATCAGGCGCACCACCTGCTCCACCCTTTCCAGCAGCGGCTTTGGCGCATCGCGGAACAGCAGGTGGGCTTCGTCGAAGAAGAAGGCCAGGCGCGGCTTCTCCGGATCGCCGACCTCGGGCAGCTCCTCGAACAGCTCGCTCATCAGCCAAAGCAGAAAAGTGGCGTAGAGCCTAGGGCTGGCGATCAGCTTGTTGGCCGCCAGGATGTTCACATAGCCGCGGCCCGAACCGTCGGTCCGCATCAGGTCCGAAAGCTGCAACGCCGGCTCGCCGAACAGGCCCGCCCCGCCCTGGTCCTCGAGCACCAGCAGCTTGCGCTGGATGGTGGCGACGGTGGCGGGCGAAACGTTTCCATACTTCGCGCCGAGCGTCGAAGCGTTCTCGGACGCAAAGCTCAGCGCCGCCTGCAGGTCCTTCAGGTCCAGCAGCAGCAGCCCCTCGTCGTCGGCGGCGCGGAACACCACCGTCAGGACGCCTTCCTGAACGTCGTTGAGCTCCAGCATCCGCGAGATCAGCAGCGGCCCCATCTCCGAGACCGTGGCGCGGATCGGATGGCCCTGCTCGCCGAACAGGTCCCAGAAGACCACCGGGGCGGCCGCGGGGCGCAGCTCCAGGTTCATGATCTTGGCGCGGGCCAGCATCTTCTCATTGGGCGCGCCCGCCGCGGCGATCCCGCAGAGGTCGCCCTTCACGTCGGCGGCGAAGACCGGCACGCCGGCGTCCGACAACCCCTGGGCCAGGGCCTGCAGGGTCACGGTCTTGCCGGTCCCCGTGGCGCCGGCCACCAGGCCGTGGCGGTTGGCGCGGTCGAGCCGCAGGCTCTCGAGATGGTCGGAAAACCCGATCAGGACGCCGTCGTCGGCCATGGAATGCTCCTTGGAACTGCGGGCGCCACGCTATCGCCAGCCGGCCCGCGTCGCCACGGCCAAGCGTAAACAATTGTCGCGGGGGAGATCATTTCGCCAAACTCGCGCGTTCTGGCTCAGCCTTGCCGGCGCCAAGCCAGAACCGCCGAACAACGCAGCATCATCTCTCGAAAATCAGGGTAGACAGCCCAATTGACGCCACCCGCGACCCCGAGGACAGTCGGCTCCATGCCCGCCGCCGAACCGACCACCAACGTCTCCCGCATCTGCCTGGTCATCCTGGCGGTGATCGCGTCAGGCGCCACCATCTATTGGCTGGCCGACATCCTGACCCCGCCAGCCATGGCCATGTTCCTGGCCATCGTCATCGACGGCTTCGCCCGGGTGCTGAAGCGGAAGTTTCCCTGGCTCCCCGGCCGCGCGGCCATGCCGGTGGCGCTCCTGGTCTCCATCCTGCTGTTTGGCACGGCCCTGTTCGTCATCGCCGACAACGGCGCCAGCTTCGCCACCCAGCTCGTCACCTATATCCCCAAGCTCAACCAGCTGATCGCCCAGCTGGCCGGGGCGGCCGGCGTGGATGTGGCCCCCACCATCGACCAGCTCTTCATGCGGCTCGACCCCAGCAAATATATCGGCGACGTGGCGCGCGGCTTTCAGAACTTCGCCTCCAACGCCCTCTTCATCCTGATCTATCTGGGCTTCATCATCGCCTCGCGGCACGCCTGCGAGCGCAAGCTGGTGGGGCTGTCGGACAACCGGGCCGCCCGCCACGAGGCCATCGAGGCC
>NZ_JAURWM010000163.1 GCF_030654915.1 Phenylobacterium sp.
GTCGTCAGGTCAGCAGGCTGGGCGGACCTCGCGCTGGAAGCGGGGGCGCGGCGAGGCCACGACCGGGCGCCAGAGCGACAGGGGCAACTGGGGGGCTAGTGCGTGTGTAGGTGACGAACTCGACACGAGTTGCATCGAGCAGATTTGGCGCGGGCGCGCTGAGAGCCTGGCCGGCGAAGACGCAGGGACTATTGTGCGCCTCTTTGTCCGCCGCTCCTGGGTCTTTCTCCCCAGGCAGCGCATCGCCAGGCGCAATCACCATCGCCCCTTGCCCCGTACAGAGCACAAGGGAGAAAGGCAGATCGTTGATTGGCGCCGCCGTCATGAAGCCGGCGGGGATCAGTACCTTCAGGGCTATCGCGAGTGCGGCCAGCGTCAGGCAGACGCCGCGCAAGACTTGCGAGACGCCTAGATCCGACCAAGGCGCAGAGGTGCGCCTAACTGGTCGGTTCCTGATGGCCGAGGCGCGCATCAAGCCGTCCGGGCAGTGCTTCTGAACGCAAGGCGGATCAGAACATCCATGCCCAACACTACGATCAGCGAAGCCCCGACCAGCGGATAGATGATCGCGAGGGGCACGATCACGGCGGCCAAACCAATGTACGCGCCGCGTGTCAGCGGCCTCGGTGGAGCAGCCAGCCGCCCTTTCGGCCGACGTTTCCACCACATTACCAGCGCCGAAATCCCGAGCAGCCAGACGGCGATGCAGCCGGCCAGCATGACGAGCTTGTTGGCCAGTCCGTACTGCTGGCCCTGGTGAACGGCGATGCCCCATTCGATGGTCTTCGCGGCCGGGCCAAAGTCGTCATAGCCGATATCGGCAAGCAAGCGTCCGTTGGTCTGGTCCAGGTAGATCGTCCGGGTGTCCTGCACCCTGTCGGGCATGTAGGACGCGGACCAGGGCTTGCCGGGGGCTGCAGGGACCGACAGCGCGTAGGGGCGCTGGAGGCCCGCGGCATCGGCGCTCGCCACCGCCCCGTTCAGGTCGAGAACCCGGGCGTCAGCCATCGCGCCCATGTTATGGCCGGCGTGAATGTCGGTTTCCTGCAGGGCCCACGGGACTGCCGGCGGGGTCTTGTGATCCAGATGCGAGCCTGGGCCGCCGGGCGCGGCCGGGCGGCCCAGGCCGGCCTCTGTCGTCATCCTGCGGACTTCCTTGCCCCATACCGCCGACCACGGCATGCCGGTGGCCGCCAGGAACACGATGATCGCGCCGGCAAAGATGCCGGTGACCGCGTGCAGGTCGCGCCAGAACACCCGCCTTGCCGGAGCGCCGCGCACGGTAGTGACCCCGCCGGACTGGCCGCGAGGCCACCAGAGCACGACACCGGTCGCCACCATCACGATCGCCCAGCCGGCGACCACCTCGATGAGCAGGTTGAAGACTGGCCCGGCGATGTCGAGGCTGTGAAGCCGTTTGACCACCTCCATGATCCCGCCGTCGGCGATGGTCCCGAGCACGCTGGCGTCATGCGGGTTTACATAGACGGCCTGGCGGGAGCCGCTCGGCGTTTCCACCACGAGCTTGGCGGTGTTGGTTGGCCCGAGCGGAGTGACGAGTTGGACCAGCTTGCCGGGAGCGACGCTGAGCGCAGCATCGGCCCATGCCTGCGGCGTGGTCGAGGTTGCACCAGGCGGCACGTTGAGGAAACGCTTGTTGAGTGCCCCCTCGATCTCGGGCTTGAACAGATAGAGCCCGCCGGTCAGCGCCATCAGCATCAGCACCGGCATCACCAGCAGACCTGCGTAGAAGTGCCAGCGCCAGAAGGCGCGATAGAGACCGCTCGCGGCGGTCTCCGACGTGCGCACATCGGGGAGGGACATGGCCATCACCAATTATACCGCAGGCCGGCATAGACCGCGCGGCCGGCGCCAGGATTGAATATCTCGGCGTCAGGTGCGGCGACGCCGGCGATGGCCACGCTGGAGATGTAGCGCTCATCGGTCAGGTTGCGGCCTTCCAGATAGGCCGACCAACCCTGCTGCGTATCGAACCCGACCTTCAGGTTCAGCAGCGCGTAAGAGTCGATCGTGAGGCTGTTGGCGTTGTCGGCGAAGTAGTCGTCCGGCGACCACTCGACGCTCGGTCCGGCGTAGAATCCGCTCGGATGCCGGTAGAGCAGCTCAGCCTGCAGGATCTGCTTTGGAACGCCCGGCAGGCGGTTGTCGCCGAAACGCGCGTCGTCGTCGAACTTGAAGTCGTTGTAGGTGTAGGCGGCGTTGAACCAGACGCGGTCATCGTCGGTGAAGGTCGTTTTCAGGACCGGAATATTGAGCCCAGCTTCCAGGCCCTGGTGCACGGTCTGGCCGGCGTTCACGACGCTGCAGGCGCTGAACGGCGAAGTTGTCAGGCATTGCAGTTCGTTCTTGATCTCGGCGCGATAGATCGCGACGTCCCAGCTCGTCTCGCCGCGGGCGCCTCGCGTGCCCATCTCGAAAGTGGTGGCCGTCTGCGCCTTCAGGTTTGAGCTGGCGGGCGAGGCGAACGAGTTGGCGTCATAGGTCGGGACCTCGGCGCTACGCGAGATGTTGCCGAACACCTGCCAAGTGGGATCGACGTCCCAGACGACGCCGATCTTAGGGCTCCAAAGGTCGTAGGTGCGCGAACCCGACTGGGCGCCGTTCGACAGGAAGCGGTCGCGGCGATCACGCTCGGCATGGAGGAACTGCACGCCCGCCACCAGGGCCAAGTCCGGCCGCGCAAAGAACGAGTTCTCGGCGTAGGCTGAGATGTTCTGCGACTTGTCCACCATCGAGGCGGCGCGGGGGCCTTTGACTGCGCCCGTCAGATTGACGAACTGCTCAGTATCGATGGTGCCGTTATGCAGATTGGCGCCGACAATCAGGCGGTTGCGGAAGTCGCCGAACGAGCGGTCGTCGATCGCCCGCACAAAGCCGCCGTAGTCGTCCACCGTGAAGTCGAGCCACTGGTAGATCGGGTGCATGACGTGGCGATGGACGCCGAACAAGCCAAGTTCGACCGTGGTCTGATCGAAGCGGATGGTCGTCTTGTTGGACAGGCGCACGGAGTCGATGTTGCGCTGCTGATCCTGCCGCACCCACTCGGGGTTCGCCGCCGTCGGGTCGTTCAGCGCGCTGTCCTTGCTCACCTCGCCGGGGATGCGGCCGCGCCAGGTGTTGGCGTTGAGGTAGAAGCGAGTCTCGACGTTTGGGGCGACCTGATAGCCGACATTGCCGCTGAACCGCGCCAGCCGGCCGTTGCTGTGATCGCGATGTCCCTCTTCGCGTTGGGCCGAGGCGGTGACGAACCAATCGGTGGCCGCGCTTGATCCGCCGGTGCTGGCCTGGGTCCTGACAAAGCCGAAGCTGCCGGCGTCGATGCGGCTGTCGAACTCGGACGCGTCGCGGCCAGACGGGGTGACGAAGTTGATCGCGCCGCCGAGCGAACCGGCGCCATAGCGCATGGCGTTGGCCCCCTTGAACACTTCGACATAGCGCAAGGCGCTGGGATCGATCTCGAAGAGGTCGAACAGCCCATCGGCGGTATTGACCGGCACCCCGTCGAGGAAGGCGTTAACGCCCCGATTGCCGTAGTTGCGCGAAAGCCCCGACCCGCGGATCGACAGGCGCGCGTCGGGTCCCCAGCGGGACTGAACCACAACGCCCGGAACTTTGCCGAAGATGTCCTTGATCGTGCTCGCCGGACCATTCTTGAAGGCGGTGTCGGGGATGACTTCGACAGCCCCTGGGACGCGTTCGATGGCGGCGGTGGCCTGAGCGGTGTCGGGAACGGTTAGCGCGGAGCGGACGCCGGTGACGACGACGCGATCTACCGTGGTTGGCGCGGCCTCAGCGGCGGCAGGGGCCGATAGCGGGAGCGCAGCGCCAATCACGGCGCTGGAAGCGAGTAGGAGAGACTTCATAACGGGTCCTTCGACGCAACTTTGGCGTCGTGAGCTGAGCTGATGAGCGGACGGCCGGCTTCTCGGCGCCAGGCGCGAGCCGGTTCGGCCTGGCATTCGCGCCAGGAGGTCAGATCAGCTGAGCAGGAGGTCCGCGGGCGGGAAGCGGTGGGCCGGAAACGCCGCGCCCCGGAGAGACGGCCTGCGCGGGCGCGGGCGCCACGGCGGCATAGGCTGCAAACTCGGCGCGTCCGATATCGCCGGCCGCCGTCGCCTCCGCGCCAACGCCATGTCCAGCGAACACGCAGGGCGCGTCGTGCTTGGCCTGGCCGCCCTGGTCTTGGTCCCCATGCGGTGAAATCAGAGCGCCAGGTTCAACGCTGATCGCGCCTTGCGCCGTACAAAGCACGATGGGGATCGGCAGCTCATTTCGAGGCTGCGTAGAGACCATCATGCCGGCCGGAACCAGGACCTTCAGCGCGAGCGCCAGGGCCGCCAGCGTCAGGAAGACGTGGCGCCAAACATGTCCGGAGCTCGGCTTTCGGCTGGTCACGGGGCGCTGTTATCTGAAGCTGGCGCGGATGTCATGTGGCTCTGGCTCCGGCGCGCCGTCGTGAGGCCAAGTAATGTCGCCTATGGGCTCAAAGCGGTCCATGGATACGTCTAATCCCGGCATCAAACGCAGCGCCAGAGACTGTGACTGGGGTGGGCGCGTAGGCGAAGTTCAGGGAGTCCGCTTCGCGGCAACCCACCCGCGGAGTCGCCGCCATGGCCTTTCGCTATGTGAGGCGCCCGACCTTCACCAAGCGTAAAATGCGCAATTCCCCGCCGTGAGTTCAAGCCGCCAGCCTATTGAACTGAATGGCTTTCATCGCCGGTTGATTGTTCAGTCCGATTGCCGCTAGGCAGGGCGTCGTCGCCCAACCGAGGTCCGAATGCCGCTGACCACAAGCCGTTCCGCCGCGAACTCCAATTCCGTTACGGCTGCGTGGACCAGCATAGGCCTCGCTGCGGTTCTCGCATTTTTCGTGATCAGCGGGGCCGTCGCGTACGTCAACGTCCAGGTCCTGCGCGAAAACCAACAGAAAATTCTCCATTCGCACACCGTGCTCGTCGCGCTGGATAAGCTGATCTCGACGATGCAGGACGCCGAGACCGGACAGCGCGGCTATCTGCTGACCGGCAACGGCAGGTACCTTGAGCCCTACAGCGCGGCGGTGGCCGACGTCGGTTCGCGCCTTGACGCGGTGGCCTCGTTGACCGGCGACAATGCGGCTCAACAGACCAATATCGTTCAGCTAAAGCGTCACCTCGACGCCAAGCTCGGTGAGCTCGGGGAGACGATCGAGCTGCGCAGAAGCACGGGTGCCGAGGCTGCGCTCGCCCTGGTCAATTCTGATCGTGGCAAGTTTGAGATGGACGCGATCCGTTCGCAGGCCGACGTCCTGCGCCAGGAAGAACAGAGGTTGCGCCAAATCCGGATTGCCGAGATGGAGCGGGCCTTCGAAACGGCGCGGGCCAGCGGGGTTATTTCTGGCCTGCTTGGCGCGGCCCTGACGGTCTTAGTGTTCATCATGATCAGGAGGAGCACCAGAGTCCGGGCCCGTCAGCAATGGCTGCAAGCCGGCGAGGTCGGGCTTGGCAACGCCATGATGGGCGACAAGTCGGTCGAGCAGGTGGCCGACAGCATCCTGGCCTTCCTGGCGGACTATCTTGGCTTCCAGGCCGGCGCGCTTTTCAAGGGCGAGCGGGGCCACTATCGGCGTGTGGCGACACTTGGCGTGCCCGCCGACGCCGACATGCCGATGGGCTTTGCCTTAAAGGAAGGGCTGCTCGGCAAGGTCGCCGCCGAGGGCCGGGCGAGTATCATTCGCGATGTGCCCGAGGGCTACATGACCATCGGTTCGGCGCTTGGTTCCGACAAGCCCAGGCATCTGGTGATCGTTCCGGTTCGCGCCAACGACACGGTCAATGCGGTGATCGAACTGGGCTTCCTCCATTCGGTGGAGGATCGCGTTCTTGAGCTGTTGGACCAGACGGCCGGGTCGATCGGTATCGCGCTGCGCTCGGCGCGATACCGAACCCAGCTGCAGCACGCGTTGGAGGAAACCCAACGCCAGGCAGAGGAACTTCAGGTTCAGAGCGAAGAACTCCGCGTTTCCAACGAAGAGCTGGAGGAGCATAGCAAGGCCCTGAATGAGTCGCAGGTCCGACTTGAGCAGCAGCAGGTCGAACTGGAGCAGACAAACAGTCAGCTGGAGGAGCAGGCGCGTACGCTCGAAACCCAGCGCGACGACCTCGAACGTACGGGCGCCGCGGTTCAGCTAAAGGCCCGCGAGCTCGAACAGGCCAGCCAGTACAAGTCCGACTTCTTGGCGAACATGTCGCATGAACTGCGTACGCCGCTGAACTCGTTGTTAATTTTGTCGAAATTGCTCGGCGACAACCCAGACGGAAACCTCACGGCCGAACAGGTAAAGTACGCCCGAACCATTCGGGCTTCCGGCGACGATCTGCTCACCCTGATCAATGACATTCTCGACCTGTCGAAGATCGAGGCGGGTCATATTCAGATTCATCCCGAAGCTGTCTCGCTGCAGCGTCTGGCGAACGATATTCGTCAACTGTTTCAGCCGGTCGCCGATGACCGCAAGGTCGCGTTTGAAGTGGTCATCGCCGGCGACTGCCCGACAGCCATCGAAACCGATCGGCAACGCCTTGAGCAGGTTCTCAAGAACCTGCTCTCCAACGCCTTCAAGTTCACTGAATCGGGCAGCGTTCGCCTAGACATGGCGATGGTCGGCGAGGACCACTTGGCCCTGGCCGTCAAGGACACCGGCATCGGCATCTCGCCGGCGCAGCAGGAGAGTATCTTCGAGGCTTTCCGCCAGGCTGACGGGACCACGAGCCGCAAGTACGGCGGCACGGGTCTTGGCCTTTCCATCTCACGGGAGCTGGCCCGCCTGCTCGGCGGTGCGATCACGCTCCAGAGCAGCCCTGGTGAGGGCAGCACCTTCACTATTACGATCCCCCTGGCCTATGATCCGGCCCAGGTCGCGCCTCGGGATGCGGCTGTGGTGTCCCGTTCGAATGAGCCAGGGCCTGCGGCGGTCGAACCCGTCAAACTCCGGCGAGGCATGCGCGAGAAGCTTGAAGACGACCGCAACGTCCTCACTGATGCGCGCCGGCTGCTTCTGGTCATTGAAGACGACGAGGCCTTCGCCGCTATCGTCCGCGACCTGTCGCGGGAAATGGGCTTCCAGTGCATCCTCGCCGGTACGGCCGAGGAAGCTCTCAACCTGGCAAAGGAATTCAAGCCCAGCGCCGTCGTCCTTGATGTCGGCTTGCCCGATGAGTCAGGCCTGACGGTCCTGGATCGTCTGAAGCGCGATGATCAGACCCGCCACATACCTATCCACGTCGTCTCGGCCGCCGACCATAGCCAGACGGCGTTGTCGCTGGGCGCGGTGGGCTATCTCGTAAAGCCCGTCGAACGCGACGCGCTGGCTCAGTTGCTACAGACCCTTGAGGCGCGACTGACCACGACCATGCGCCGGGTGCTGATCGTCGAAGACGATGCGGTTCAGCGCGACGCTGTCGGACGACTGCTCGCGTCGCGCGATGTCCAGACGGTGGGCGTCGGCACCGCCGCTGAGTGCCTGGAAGAACTTCGGCGACAGACCTTCGACTGCATGGTGCTCGATCTCTCGCTGCCGGACGCCTCAGGCTTCTCGCTGCTTGAAACCCTGAGCCAGGGCGATCACGCCTATCCGCCGGTCATCGTCTACACCGGTCATGACCTCTCGGCCGATGACGAGCAGCAGCTCCGCCGTTACTCGAATTCGATCATCATCAAAGGCGCGAAATCGCCGGAACGCCTCCTCGATGAGGTGTCGCTCTTCCTGCACCAAGTGGTGGCGGAGCTGCCGCCTGAGCAGCAGAAGATGATCCAGAAGGCACGCAATCGAGACGCCGTCCTCGAGGGGCGCCGCATTCTCATTGTCGAGGACGACATTCGCAACGTGTACTCGCTGTCCAGCGTGCTTGAACCGCGCGGCGCTATCGTTCAGATCGCCAGAAACGGCCAGGAGGCGATAGAGGCCCTGCAAGGCCAGGACGCCTCGGGAACCATCGATCTGGTCCTAATGGACGTGATGATGCCCGTCATGGACGGCCTTGTCGCGACCCGGAAGATCCGCAGCGAGCCCCGGTGGGCGAAGTTGCCCATCGTCATGTTGACCGCCAAGGCGATGCCTGACGACCAGGAGCGGTGTATCGACGCTGGGGCAAACGACTACATGGCCAAACCCATCGATGTGGACAAGTTGCTTTCCCTTGTCCGGGTTTGGATGCCGCGGTGACGTCATTGCGCGACAGCGTTGAAGATATTGAGATTCCGCTCCTGCTGGAGGCGCTCTATCAGCGCTACCATTACGACTTTCGCCACTATGCAGGGGCCTCGATCAAGCGGCGCCTGCTCCAGGCGCGGGCGCAGCTTGGCTTCAGCTCCATCTCGGCCATGCAGGAAAGTCTCCTCCACAATCCGGACACCGTTCCGCGACTGCTCAATTACCTGACGGTGCAGGTAAGCGAGATGTTTCGGGACCCGTCCTATTATCGAGCGCTGCGGGAGAAGGTGCTACCTCATCTGAGGACCTATCCGTCGCTGAAAGTCTGGATCGCCGGCTGCAGTAATGGCGAAGAACTCTATTCGCTCGCGATCCTGTTTCGCGAAGAAGGTCTCGACCAGCGCACCCTGTTTTACGCCACCGATATAAATCCGGCAGCTCTGCAGGCGGCCGAGGCCGGCGTCTATCCGCTCGACCAGATTCAGAAGTTCACCGCGAACCATCAGAAGTCCGGGGCCAAGTCCTCGCTCTCGGACTATTATACCGCCGACTATGGGCGAGCGGTTTTTGACAAATCCTTGCGCAGCCGTGTCGTCTTGTCAGACCACAGCCTGGTGACCGACGCTGTGTTCGCCGAAATGCATCTCATCTCCTGTCGCAATGTCCTGATCTATTTTGATCGGGAACTGCAAGATCGTGCGCTCGGATTGTTCAAGGACTCGCTCGCACGCAAGGGATTCCTGGGACTGGGATCGAAGGAGAGCCTGAGGTTTTCGGCGCACGCCGCCTCGTTCTCCGAGTTCGTCGGCGAGGACAAGATCTATCAGAGGCATGAGCCATGACAGATCAGGCCACAAGGGCGGTGGTCATTGGTGCGTCGGCAGGCGGAGTCCAGGCGCTCCTGCAAATTCTACCGCTATTGCCCGCCAGCTATCCGCTTGCGGTCTTGATCGTCGTTCATGTCCCGCCTGATCGCGACAACGCTCTGGTCTCGCTCTTCCAGGCGCGATGCCAGATCGAGGTGCGAGAGGCCGAGGACAAGGAGCCAATGCTCCCCGGCGTGGTTTACTTTGCGCCGTCCGACTATCACCTGCTGGCCGAGAACGACGGCACGCTCTCGCTGTCTTCGGACGAGCTCGTAAACCATTCTCGTCCCTCGATCGACGTGTTGCTTGAGAGTTCGGCGGACGCCTTTGGCAGCGAGTTGGTCGGCGTCATCCTGACCGGAGCGAACGACGACGGGGCAAGGGGATTACAGGCGGTGGTGGAGGCGGGGGGCGTCGCCATCGTCGAGAATCCCGCTGAAGCGTACGCGTCAGCGATGCCTGCCGCATCGTTGCGCGCCGCACCTTCCGCACAAGTCATGAAGGTGGCCGCGATCGCATCCTATGTGTTGAGTTTGGGAACGTCATGATGCGTGAAAAGGAACCGATCAATTTCCTGCTGGTCGATGACCTTGAGGAAAACCTGCTGGCTCTGGAAGCGCTGTTGCAACGCGACGGGCTTGTGTGCCTCAAGGCTCGTTCGGGTGATGAGGCTCTCGAACTGCTGCTGGTTCATGACGTCGCCCTAGCGCTGCTGGATGTGCAGATGCCGGGCATGGATGGATTTCAGCTCGCTGAGTTCATGCGCGGCGCGTCGCGGGCCCGTCACATCCCGATCATCTTCGTCACGGCGGGAAGCGCCGATGCGCAGCGTAAATTCCGCGGCTACGAAGCGGGTGCGGTCGACTTTATCCAAAAGCCGATCGAAGCCGATATTCTTCGCAGCAAGGCTGACGTTTTCTTCGATCTGCACCAACAGCATCGGCAGATCCTGGCCCAGCGTGACGAACTGGCCGCCTTTGCGAATGCGCTGCGAACCGCTGATCGCCACAAGAATGCTTTTCTAGCGGTGCTCGGCCACGAACTACGCAATCCTGTCATGGCGCTCGGGGCGGGCCTGCACCTTCTGAAGCGCCGGGAAGACCCAAACCAAGTCTTGGAGATCCGCGCGCAGATGGATCGCCAGGTGCAGCACCTGGCGCGGCTGGTGGAAGATTTGCTCGATATCTCCCGCATTGATCAGGGAAAGCTCGCGCTCCGGAAAGAGAAGGTCGCGCTCCAGAGCGTGCTCGGCTTCGCTGTCGAGGCGAGCCAGCC
>NZ_JAURWM010000106.1 GCF_030654915.1 Phenylobacterium sp.
CCACCGCCGGCCACGACACCACCTCGTCGTCCACCGCCGGAGCCATCTGGGGCTTGGCCGAGAACCCCGAGCAGTTGGCCAAGGTGAAGGCCGATCCCTCGCTGATCCCCGGCTTGGTGGACGAATCCATCCGTTGGGTCACGCCGGTGAAGACCTTCATGCGGACCGCCACCGAAGCGACGGAATTCGCCGGGCGCAGCCTCGCCAAGGATGACTGGATGATGCTCTGCTACGCCTCGGGCAACCGCGACGAGGCGGTGTTCGACAATCCCGCCGCCTTCCAGATCGAACGTAAACCTAACAAGCACCTGGCGTTCGGCTACGGCGCGCACCTCTGCCTTGGGCAGCATTTGGCCAAGATGGAGATGCGGATTCTCTGGGAGGAGATGCTGCCCCGGATCAAGTCGCTGGAGCTGAACGGTGAGCCCAAGAACAGTCAGGCCACCTTCGTCAGCGGTCCCAAGACCCTGCCCATCCGCTTTGAGATGCACTGACCAGTATGGCGTTGGAACCTAGACTGGCGGCTTACATCGCCACCCGAATGCCGCATGCGTCCGACATTACGGTGGAGGATCTCGCCCGGATTTCCGGCGGCGCCTCGCGTGAGACCTATCGCTTTCGGCTGGCCTGGACGCGGGATAGCGTGCGGCGGGAGCGTAAGCTGATCCTGCGCCGCGATCCGCCGGCCTCGCTGATCGACACCGAGCGGCGCATCGAGTTCGAGGCCTATCGCGCCTTTCGCGGCAGCGCGGTGCCGGTGCCGGAGATGCTTTGGCTGGAGGAAAAGGACGCCGCTCTCGACCATCCCTTCTTCATCGCCGAGGAGATCGCCGGCTTCCAGGCCTCGCCGCAACTGCTGTTCAGCCCGCCCTACGTCGCGACCTTGCCGATGCTGGGCGAGCGCAAATGGACGATCCTGGCCGAGATCGCCAAGGCCGATCCCACCGCCATCGGCTTGGCCGATGTGATGCCGGGCGTGGCCGCCGACGCCTGCTGGGACCGGGAACTCTCCTACTGGGAAGGCGTGCTGGACGAAGACGAGTCTGAACCTCTGCCGATCATCCGGGCGGCCATCCGCTGGCTGCGAGCCAATCCCCCGCCGCCGGCCCAGAAGGTCGGCGTGGTGCACGGCGACTACCGGACCGGCAACTTCCTCTACGACGAGGCAGGCGGGATCCATGGCATCCTCGACTGGGAAATGGCTCATCTGGGCGATCCGCTGGAGGATCTTGGCTGGAGCCTCAACCCGGTCTGGTCGTTCGGCACTGGCGTCGCCGGCGGCCTGCTGCCGCGCGCCGAGGCCATCGCCATCTGGGAGCGGGCTAGCGGCCTGATGGCCGATCCCGCCGCCCTGCACTGGTGGGAACTATTCAACTGCGTGAAGGGCCAGGCGATCTGGGTGTCCTCGGCCAGGGCCTGGCTCGACGGCGGCAACCGCGAGCCGATCATGGTCTATCCGCCCTGGGCGCTGCAGAACGCCCAGGATCGCGCCGCGCTGAAAGTGATGGGACGCCTATGACCCCCTCCGTACCCGCCGTCCTGGCCGAAATCGGCGGCCTGGCGCTTCGCAACGCCATGCCCGACGTCCCTCCCGCCGACCGCGCGAGTTCGCTGGGCCTATCGGCGGCGCTGCTCGGCATGGCCGCCGAGGTCTGGGATGGGACCGCCGCGAGGCTGGTGGAGGAAAACCGCGCTGTACGCGCCTTGCTGGCCAGGGCTGGCGAGGTCGGACTGGACTTCACGGAGCTGGCGGCCGGCGACGACGCCGATCTGCGGATCTCGTCGCTGCAGGCCGCCAATGACACCCTGCGGGCGACGCTCATCGTGTTGCAAACCGCCGCAGAGTCCAAAAGCTCAGCGCTGAACGCCGACATCTGGACCGAACTCGTTGCTTCAACCGAGCGCCGGAAGATGGCGGCCTCACCGGTCTGACCGACGCCCGCCCGTCGTCCTCCGGAGCGTCTTTCAGGCGACCGGAGGATGACAAGGTTGGGGGACCCCTGCCTGCGTCAAGGTTTGATCGGCGAGGTGCTTTTGAATCGCCTGCC
>NZ_JAURWM010000173.1 GCF_030654915.1 Phenylobacterium sp.
CGTAGGAAAGGCCGCAGTCGAGCGCCAGCCTTTGGCGCGCCGGCGGTGGTTCCGGCGCGCAAGCCCCAAGGGCGAGGAGTGGGATCAGCGCGAAGAGCGCCGAACCCCTCACGCCACCTCGACTCGGTAGCTTTCGATGACCGTGTTGGCGAGCAGCTTCTCGCACATCTGCTTGACCTCGACCTCGGCCTGCTCGGCGCTCTCGGCCTTCAGGTCGAACTCGATGGTCTTGCCGACGCGCACGCCCTCGACCTGCGGCCAGCCCAGGCCGTGCAAGGCGTTCTCGACAGCCTTGCCCTGGACGTCGAGCACGCCGGGTTTCAGGAACACATGAACTTTAGCGCGCACTAGTGAAGACCTCCTTGGATGACGGTCGGCATCTCTTTCATGATGCCGAGCCGGCGGGCCACTTCGGTGTAGCCCTCGATGACGTCGCCCATGTCGCGGCGGAAGCGGTCCTTGTCCAGCTTCTCGTTCGTCTGGGTGTCCCAGAGGCGGCAGGAATCAGGGCTGATCTCGTCGGCGAGGATCACCCGGGCGAAGTCGTTCTCGTACAGCCGGCCGAACTCGACCTTGAAGTCCACCAGCGTAATGCCGACCCCGGCGAACAGACCGGTCAGGAAGTCGTTCACCCGCAGGGTCAGCGCCATCATGTCGTCGATCTCCTGGGTCGAGGCCCAGTTGAAGGCGGTGATGTGCTCCTCGGCGACCATCGGATTATTGAGCTTGTCGTCCTTCAGGTAGAATTCGATGACCGAGCGCGGCAGGGCCTGGCCTTCGGGCAGGCCGAAGCGCTGCGACAGGCTGCCGGCGGCGACGTTGCGGCAGACGACCTCCAGCGGGATGATCTCCACCTCGCGGATCAGTTGCTCGCGCAGGTTCAGCCGGCGGATCAGGTGGTTCTGAACCCCGATGGAGTTCAGCTTGATCATCACATATTCGCTGATGCGATTGTTGATGACGCCCTTTCCCTCAAGGATAGCCTTCTTCTGGTCGTTGAACGCGGTGGCGTCATCTTTGAAGTACTGAATAAGCGTACCGGGCTCGGGGCCCTCGTAGAGGATCTTGGCCTTGCCTTCGTAGATCTTCTTGCGGCGGGTAGTCATATGCGCCTTCTCCCTGAGCGAGGGCTTGGCCATTGTTCGGAAAAGAAAAACGCGCGCGGTTGATCCCAACGCGCGCGGCTCCGACTCGAAGGCCCTCTCGCTCATCTGAGGCCGATGAAAATTAGCGGAAGCGACGCTGCGGCGCAAACGGCGTCAGCGCCGCACGACGTCTTGATGCGTTTACGTTGCGAGGCGACGACGCAAGGGATATGGAACGGCCGACCGACGGACTACTGGGGAACACATGACGACCTTCGACGATCGCGAGCGTGGCTTCGAAAAGAAGTTCGAGCTCGACCAGGAGCAGGAATTCAGGGCTGGCGCGCGCCGTAACCGCATGCTGGGTGAATGGGCTGCCGGCCTGATGGGTCTCGGGGAAGACAGCGTCGCCGAATACGCCAAGGCGGTGGTGAAGTCCGACTTCGAACTGCCCGGCGACGACGACGTGCTGCGCAAGGTGTTCGAGGACCTGAAGGGTTCGGGCGTCGCCGTCAGCGAGGGCGAAGTCCGGATGAAGATGGACGAACTGCTGGCCCAAGCCCGCGAGCAACTCCGCTCCGGCGAATAGGCCTTAGCCAAATCCACGACATGAACGCCGCCCACCCGGGCGGCGTTTTTTGTTGCGCCGCGGCCTTGCGCCAAAGTCGGCTTGACGACGGCGCCGCACACTTCCTGGTGATATCTGCGTTATATGATCGCCGTTGTGCAATCGGGCGTTGGGGGTGGCGGCGTTTGACTCAAGCGGCGGCTGAGCGGGACCGGGAGGCCAATGCGCTGGCGCACGCGCTGCGTCAGGCGCTGGAGGTCGAGGACTGGACCAAGCTGCTGGACTGGGTGGCCCGCGACGGCGAGGCGCTCGATCCGGCGACGTTGGAAGAAGTGTGCCGGCTGATCCTGAGCGCCGGCGCGGCCGAGGAGCCGGACGCCATGGCCGCCGTGGCGATCAGCGGCGAGGGGCGAAAGCGTGGGGCGAACCGGCTTGGTCAGGCGCTGGCGGCGGGGGTCGCCGCCGAGGACAGCGCCGCGGCGCTGTCGCTGCGCCTGGCGCGTCGCACCCTGAAACGCGGCCTGCACGCGGCCTTTGTCGATCTGTCGGAGAGCGAGGGGCGCCGGCGGTTTGGCGTGCTGGTCCGCGCCGAACGCCTGCCCGATGTGTGGGCGAGCCTCACCGACACGCCGTTCGGCGACGGCTGCGCGATCCTGCTGGTCAGTCCCGAGCGCGACGGGCGGGAGAAGTGGAACGCCATCCAAGCCACCTTCTCGCTCACCCCGGCCGAGGCGCGGCTGGCCCAGCACATGGAGGAAGGCGTCACCTTGAACGAGGCGGCGGCGGCTTTCGGGCTGTCGGTGTTCACGGTGCGCGCCCAGCTTCGCGCCATCTTCGCCAAGGTGGGGGTGCGCCGCCAGAGCGAGCTCGCCCTCGCATTCAAGCAGTTTGACGGGTTGCTGAACGCCGTGGTTCCGGTCGCCGCCGCGCCGTCTCGGGCGCTGGCCAAGGCGCTGACGCCGAGCGCGCGGGCGCTGCTGGCCACAGCGCCGGCCTTGCGGCTGTTCGTGCTGAGCGACGGGCGCCGGCTGTGCTACCGCGAATATGGCGATCCGGCCGGGCAGGGGGTGCTGATCTTCCATGACAGCATGGGCTCGTCGCTAGCCCCTCCGTGTACGGACGATATCGCCCGCGAGCTGGGGATGCGGCTGGTGATCCCGGAGCGGCCGGGGTTTGGGCAGTCCGATCCCTCGCCGCGCTACGGGTTCGACAGCGTGGCGGCCGACTTCGCGGCCCTGATCGAGGGGCTGGACCTGGGGCCCGTGCGGCTGGCGGCCGCGGCCTCGGGCGCGGGGTTCGCGATCGTGGCGGCGCGGCTCCTGGGCGGCGCCTGCGAGCGGCTGTTGCTGGTGTCGGGCCGTGGCGGAACCCCGACCGCGCCCGCCGCGCATCAGAGCTTCCTGACCCGCTATCGCCGCGAGATGCTGTCCAGTCCGTGGCTGGCCGAGGCGATGCTGCGGCTCTACATCCAGCTCTACTCGCGCGAGTTCGTGGCGGGCAGCCTGAAACGCTCCACGGCTCTGGCCCCGTTGGACCGGGCGTTCGCGCTGGGCAACGCCGACCTGCTCGACTTCCTGACCGCGCGGGGGACGGAGTGCTTCGCCCGCGGGGTGGTCGGGCCGCTGGCCGAGATCGCCTGCTACCGGAACGCGGGCGAGGCGCCGGCCCGGCTGAACACCCAGGTGGTGGTCTGGCACGGGGCCGAGGATGGATCGGCGCTGTTGGAGGACCTGCTGCCCAGCCTGGCCGCGCCCCCCGCCGTGCTGCGCCGCTTTTCCGGCCACGGCCATTTGCTGATGCTCGCACGCTGGCGCGAGATACTTGAGGATCTTGCGTCCGCCCAGCCGGCGCGCGGCGAGAATATCCCTAACACTTAGTTTATTTGGGCGATGGCGGGACCGCGCCGCCCCTCTACTTCGAACACACAATCTGGCCACATTTCCTCAGGGCGCGCCCTGGGCGGTGGCCGCTCTTTCGAGAAGGTGTGTATCGATGCAGAAGATGATCCTTGGAGGTCTGGCCGCCGTGGCGCTCAGCCTCTCCCTGACGAGCGCGGCCAGCGCGGCCGGCTTCGTGAACGGTAATTTCGAAACCGGCACCTTCGCCAACTGGGAGACCGGCGGCGGCAATTGGTACGGCGGCGCCTATCCCACGCCGGCGGCCTACTATCCCGGCAGCGGCCCGGTCTCGATCACCAATGCGGGCTTTGACGCGCGGACCGACAACAAGCTGCGGACCGTCTATTCGGGCGATCACTCGGCCCGCGTCAACGACCAGTACTCGGACTACAGCGTCGCCACGATCCGCCAGCAGGTCGACAACTATTCCGACAACCTGATCGCCTTCGCCTACGCCGCGGTGCTGCAGGACTCCCACGGCGTCAACGACTCCGACGCCTTCATCATCAGGCTGGACGACCTGACCACGGGCCTCAACCTGTTGACCGTGAACGTCAATTCGGCCGCCACCCCGTCCAGCTTCACCCGCTCCAGCCAGGGCTGGTACTACACCGACTGGACCACCATCAGCTACGATCTGGCGGCCGCCGGCCTGGTCGGCCACGACTTCATGCTGTCGCTGCTGGCCAATGACTGCCCGTATGGCGCCCATGCCGGTTACGCCTATCTGGACGGCTTTGGCGGCGTGATCCCGCCGGTCGCCGGCGCCGTGCCCGAGCCCGCCACCTGGGCCATGATGATCATCGGCTTCGCCGGTGTCGGCGGGGCGATCCGCTCCAACCGCCGCAAGAACCTGGCGTTCGCGAGCGCCTAGAGGGTCTCTTCTTCTCTCCCCGTCGGGGAGAGGTCGGGTGAGGGGGCCGCGAAGCGGCTCTCTACCGTGCTCGAACGCGTCGGAGCCGGCGGGAGCGTCCCGCCGGCTCCGCGCCGTCCTACGCGGTCGCGAACGCCAGGTTCTTGCGGCGGTTGGAGCGGATCGCCCCGCCGACACCGGCGAAGCCGATGATCATCATGGCCCAGGTGGCGGGCTCGGGCACGGCGC
>NZ_JAURWM010000217.1 GCF_030654915.1 Phenylobacterium sp.
GCTGGCAAGCGGGTGGCCCTGAAGGACGTGAAGGTGGGCCAGTCGGTCAAGGCGCTCGGATTTGGCGACAGCCTCACCGATCTGGTCGCGATCGACGTCGTGATCAGCTCGCCCCAGCCCGGCAAGACCCGCTGACTCCACCCCCCCGCTCAGCCATTCCCCAGTGATCCCGTGAAAGCCCTCCCTAACAATCGGCCGGTCGCCGGCCGAGCGATGCTGGCCGCACTTCTGCTCGTCCTGGCGACAGCAGGTACGGCCGCAGCTCATGGCCTCGGAGGTAAGGATGCGGCGTTCGTAGCCGGAACCTCCGGGCCGGACATCATTCCGTTCCTCTATCTCGGCGCCAAGCACATGGTGACCGGATACGACCACCTCCTGTTCCTGCTTGGCGTCATCTTCTTCCTTTATCGGTTCAAGGACGTGGCGCTGTACGTGACCCTGTTCTCGGTCGGGCACTCGCTTACCCTGCTGCTGGGAGTCCTGGGCGGGATCGAGATGAACCCGTACGCGATCGACGCGATCATCGGGCTCTCGGTCGCCTATAAGGCCTTCGACAATCTGGGCGGCTTCCGCACGGTGTTCGGCGTCCAGCCGAACACCAGGGTGGCGGTGTTCGGGTTCGGCCTGATCCATGGCTTTGGTCTTGCGACCAAACTTCAGGCGCTCGAGCTCCCCCAGAATGGCCTGCTCATCAACATGCTGGCGTTCAACGTCGGTGTGGAGATCGGCCAAATGATCGCGCTCACCCTCATGCTGGCCCTGATCCTCATCTGGCGCAGCCTGCCCGGCTATCGCCGCCTGTCCACCGCCGCCAACGTTCTCCTCATGACGGCGGGATTTGTCCTCATTGGCTTCCAACTCGGCGGCCTAGTTTATGGAGCTTCGGCTTGATGTCAGAATCCAAGCCTCTGCCGGACGCGCTCAATCCTACGTCCCCTTCCAAGGGAACCCTGCTTCTCTCGGTGATGGCGGCGGCGGCCACCGCCGTCGTGATCGTCTTCGGCGCCGTCCTGCCGGCCGAGTACAACCAAGATCCGCTGGGCCTTGGGCGCGCGACGGGGCTGTCACGGCTCTGGGCGCCAAAGGAGGAGATCGTCGCGACCGGGACAGCCGGCGCTCCTGCGGCCGTCCGACAGTCCTCGACATTCCGAACAGACACCTTCGAGATACCGCTGGCCGCCAACGGCGATGAAGCGCGGGGCAACGCCCTGGAGTTCAAAGTGCGTGTGCCCAAAGGGGCCACGCTCGTCTACAGCTGGGAAGCCGTGGGGTTGCCCGTCCCAGAGGACCTCATGTTCGACTTCCATGGGCACACCGTCGCCGCCGAGGCGACGGGCGCCGTGAAGGTGGCGGACTATGAGAAAGGCAGCGGGGCGCAGGCCCATGGATCCCTCGTCGCCCCCATTGATGGCATCCACGGATGGTACTTCCGAAATCGGTCCGACAAGCCGATCAAGGTGCGCGTGACGCTCTCCGGCTTCTACCAATTGGTTCCGGCCGGAGAGGAGGGCAACCTCGCGCGCATCGAGCCGCAGGCGACACAGCCAGCGGCTAGCTGATCGTCGGCGAGTGGGGCGTTTGCAATTGTGACGTCGCCGCGAGGTGGTGCGGCATGCCCCCGCTGACGATATCTACATCGAGAGCGGGCCGGCGATCGCGCTCGGTCCCGCCGCCTGGCGGCTCCCGCGGGCGCGCCGCCTCAAGCGCGCCTATTGGGCGCCGCCGTCCCGCTCGTCGGCGCGTCCCGCCACGCGCCGTGCGCGGGCTCCTTGCAGCCTCACTTGGGGATTCTAGTGTCAAGGCTATCCGCCGACCGCCCACGTTCTGCATAGAGGGACTGGATCAGCGGACAGCCTGGGTCCTGCTCAGCGTCGCAGGCCCGGACGGAGTCAGCCAGGACCCGCTCCATGCGCCTCAGGTCGGCGATCCGCGCTCGGACGTCCGTCAGGTGCGACGCGGCGAGGGTCCGCACATCGGCGCAGGAGGCTTGCCCGCCACCGGCCAGGCCCAGCAAGGCGCGCACCTCGTCCAGCGTGAAGCCCAGCTCGCGGGCCCGACGCACGAAGCCCAGCCGACCGACGTCGTCCGCGCCATAGCTGCGATAGCGGCCGCGCCGAGGCGGGGCGGGCATCAGGCCGATCCGCTCGTAGTAGCGGATTGTCTCGATATTGCAGCCCGTGCGGCGTGACAGCTCGCCGATCTGGATCGCCTGGTCGGTCATCGGAACGTGACTTTCGATTGGGGCTTGAGTCTGTAGCCACTACAGATGGCATCCTCGTTCTCATGGCGCCAGGAGACGATGACATGACGGCGAGTAGCGGGATTCGAGCACGACCGGATGGGGATGGCGGGAAGCCTGCCGAGACCGCCCTGAGCTGGGCCGCCGTTGTGGCTGCGGCGGGTGCGGTCTTCGCCTGGGCCGCCTGCTGCGTCCTGCCGATGTCCCTCGCCCTAGCCGGGCTGGGCCTCGGAAGCTTTGGATGGATCGCCGGTCAGCGGACCTGGATCACGTTCGCCGCGCTGGGCGTGGTCGGCGTGGGTTGGGTCCTGACTTGGCGGCGTGCCCGGCTGTGTCGCACCGACGCCGCCTGTCGCGCACCTTCACGCCTTGGAACCGTCGTGCTCGGCGTGGCCACCGTCCTCATCATTCTTGCCCTAGTCTGGCAGCCGATCGTCGAGCCTTGGGCGCTGTCCCTGATCCGGAGCGCCCGCGGATGAGCGATGTGCAGATCGAGGCCCGTTCGACACTCACCTGTCCGCAGTGCGGCCACCGGGTGACCGAGACTATGCCGACCGACGCCTGCCAGTACTTCTACGACTGCCAGGGCTGCGGCGCCGTCCTGAAGCCGAAGGCCGGCGATTGCTGCGTCTACTGTTCCTATGGCGACGTGCCTTGCCCGCCGATCCAGGAGGGCGGCGGCAAGGCATGCTGCGGCTGAACAGAGCCGGAAAGTTTTGACTTTGGTCGGGCGAGTTTG
>NZ_JAURWM010000227.1 GCF_030654915.1 Phenylobacterium sp.
TCTCGATCATCGGCTTTTCGGGGCGAATGAGCTCGTTCCAGTTTCTTTCGATCACGGGCGGATGTCCTTGGAACGCGTATTCGCCGGCCGCGAAACGCACGGCCGGCGACGGGAGGGTCGGCTAGTAGAACTCAGACTCGCCGACGCTTCGGCGGCCGGCAGCCGTTGTGCGGAATCGGGGTCACATCACGAATGGTCGTGATCGTCATGCCGGCGGCCTGCAGCGCGCGCAGGGCCGACTCACGACCCGAACCCGGACCGGAGACGTTCACTTCCAAGGTCTTCACACCGTGTTCCGCGGCCTTCTTGCCGGCGTCTTCAGCGGCCATCTGCGCCGCATAAGGGGTCGACTTGCGCGAGCCCTTGAAGCCCATCGCGCCGGCGCTGGACCAGGAGATGGTGTTCCCCTGGGCGTCGGTGATGGTGATCATGGTGTTGTTGAACGAGGCGTTCACATGCGCCACGCCCGAGGTGATGTTCTTGCGTTCGCGCTTTTTGACGCGAGCCGGTTCCTTGGCCATCGAGGCTCTCTCTACTTCTTCTTGCCGGCGATCGGCTTGGCCGGACCCTTGCGGGTGCGGGCGTTCGTCTGGGTGCGCTGGCCGCGGACCGGCAGGCCCTTGCGGTGACGCAGGCCGCGGTAGCAGGCCAGGTCCATCAGACGCTTGATGTTGGTCGAGGTTTCACGACGAAGGTCGCCTTCGACGGTGAAGTCCTTGTCGATGGCTTCACGGATGTGGAGCACTTCCTGATCGGTCAGCTGGTTCACGCGGCGGGCGTCATCGATCCCAACGCGGGAGACGATGTCCTTGGCGGACTTCTGGCCGATGCCATGGATGTACTGCAGCGCGATAACCACGCGCTTGTTCGTCGGAATGTTGACGCCTGCGATACGAGCCAAGCCTAAATCTCTCTGTCTTATCGCGCCCCGATGGACGCACGCGCAAAACGAGACGCCACTAGCGCACCGGCCCTCAGCTTGCACTTCGAGCCGACGCGGGAGTCGCGCCTTTCGCGGAAGCGCACCGTTATAGGGATCGTTGCGCCGCCGTCAATGCCGGAGAAGGTTGATTTTCAACCTATCCGTATCAGGTCTTGATCGTCTCCAGCGCGGACCGGATGGCGGTGGAAACCGCCTCCATCGAGCCCATGCCATCAACGGCCGTAAGCTTCCCCTGCCCTTCATAGTAAGGCAGCAGCGGCGCCGTCTGGGTGTTGTAGGCGTCCAGACGGGCCTTGAAGGTCTCCGGATTGTCGTCCGGTCGCCCCTGTTGTTCGAATCGGCCGGTGACCCGCTCGAGCAGAGCGGCGTCGTCGACCAGCAGACGGACCACGATATCGATTCGCGATCCCCTGCCCTGCAGCATCACGTCCAGCGCCTCGGCCTGGGCCAGGGTGCGGGGGAAGCCATCGAAGATGGCGCCGCCGGCCGCGTCGGCCTCGTCCATGCGTTCGGCGATCAGGCCGATGACGATCTCGTCCGGCACCAGGCCGCCCGAGGCCATGATCGGCGCCACGACCCGGCCCATCGGCGAGTCGGAGGCGATCGCGGCGCGAAGCATGTCGCCGGTCGAGAGCTGGACCATGCCCCGCTCATCGACCAGGCGCTTGGCCTGGGTGCCCTTGCCGCTACCCGGCGGGCCGAACAGGATCAGGTTCATCGGTCGTCTCCCCTCGCCCCGCTCTTGCGTCGGGGCGCCTCCCGAACGGTCGGTCTACTTCCGGCCGCCCCGCAGTTTCGATTTCTTGATCAGGCCTTCGTACTGGTGCGCCAGCAGGTGGGACTGGATCTGCGCCACGGTGTCCATGGTCACCGAGACCACGATCAGGATCGAGGTGCCGCCCAACGCGCGAGTCTGCTGCGGGCTGCCCATGAAGCTGATCAGGAACTCCGGCAGCAGGCAGACCGCGGCGATGTAGGCCGCGCCGATGACCGTCAGCCGGGTCAGGACGTAGTCCAGGTACTCGGCCGTCCGTTTGCCCGGACGGATCCCCGGCAGGAAGCCGCCGTACTTGCGCAGGTTCTCGGCGACCTCCTCGGGATTGAACATCACCGTGGTGTAGAAGAAGCAGAAGAAGACGATCAGCGCGGCATAGAGCGCCACGAAGGCCGGCTGGCCATGTTGCAGACTGCCGACCACGCTCGGCATCCACTGCGCCCAGGCTGGAAGCTCGGCGTTTGCCAGGAAACCCATCGCGGTCGTCGGCAGCAGCAGCAGCGACGAGGCGAAGATCGGGGCCATGACGCCGGAGATATTGACCTTGAGCGGCAGGAACGAGGCGTCGCCGCCAAAGCTGCGGGATCCGGTCTGACGGCGCGGATACTGCGTCAACAAACGGCGCTGGGCGCGCTCCATGAACACGATCGTCACGATCACGCCGGCCGCCAGCCCTGCCATCGCCAAGACGCCCAGGACGGATAGCGAACCGGTGCGGGTCATGGCGAACATCTGCCAGACACCGCGCGGCAGGACCGCCACGATGCCGGCGAAGATGATCAACGAGACCCCGTTGCCGATCCCGCGACTGGTGATCTGCTCGCCCAGCCACATCAGCAGCAGGGTGCCGCCGGTCAGGGTGACGACCGTCGAGGCCAGGAAGAAGACGCCGGGGTTCAGAACCAGTCCGGGGCTGGATTGCAGGCCCGTGGCGATGGCGAAGGACTGGAACAGCGCCAGGATGACCGTCAGGTAGCGGGTATACTGGTTGAGGGTCTTGCGACCTGCCTCCCCGCCTTCCTTCCGCAGCTTCTCCCAGGGCGGATACACCGTCCCAAGCAGCTGCACGATGATCGAGGCCGAGATGTAGGGCATCACGTTCAGCGAGAAAATCGCCATCCGTTCGACAGCGCCCCCGGAGAACATGTTGAACATGCCCAAGATGCCCTGTGCCTGGCCGCTGAACGCCTGACTGAAGGCGATCGGATCGATGCCCGGGATAGGGATATAGGTCCCGAGCCGGTAGGCGATGAGCGCCATCAGGGTGAACCCGATGCGCTTGTGCAACTCGGCCGCCTTGCGGAAGGTGGCGAACCTCAAGTTCGCGGCAAGCTGTTCGGCGGCCGATGCCATGAAGATCTCCCAGCTCTGGCGCCTCGCGTGCCCGTGGCGCGCCTCAGCTAGGCCGACTATATATCGTGACCCGATATAAACAAGCCACACTCAGGCCGAAGACCCCGCCGGTCAGTCGCCCTTAAGTTTTTCGAGCTGCCCGAGCAGGCCGGAGAAGGCCGGAGCGATCACCCGCAGTTCCTGGAGATTCTTCACCGAGAGCGCCGCCAGAACCCCCTCCCCCGACGCTGTGAGCGACACCAGCACCCGGCGACGGTCCTCGACGTCGGCTGATCGCTGGGTGAAGCCAGCCTTTTCGAGGCGGCCGACCAGCTCGACGGCGCTATGGTGCTTGATGAGCAGTTCCGCGGCCAGATCGCCAATCGACACCGGCCGACTCACGGCTTGGGCCTTGATGGCCAACAGGGCCTGATGCTGCTGCGAGGTCAGACCGACCGACCGGGCTCCGGCCTCGGCGAAGGCGAGATAGCGTCTCACCGCATGCCGGAAGGCGGCCAGGGCCTCATAGTCCCCTGAGGTCAGTACGTCGTCGTCTGATCTCATGGATCTTCCCTTAGCACCGTCTAGCCGCGAGACGTTGATAGGCAGCTGTTCAAACGTCGTCATGCATATTTTCACCGTTGATTATATCGTATTCCGATATAACATCGTATTCATGTTCAAAACGGGGCGGCGCGACCACCCCTTCAACCCGCGAGATATCCTGACCGCTCGTCCCGGCCCGCTGCTCGCATTGGATGGATGAGATTTTAAATGTCTCGGTCGGTGCGTACGATCAACCAGGCCAAGCGGCGCGCCGTGTTCGACGCCGCCGTAGAATTGTTGGCCGAACGCGGACCGGGGGCGACCCTCTCTGAGATCGCCAAGCGTTCGGGCGTCTCCCGTCAGACCCTCTACAATCATTTCAAGGGCAAGGCCGAACTACTCAACGCTCTCTTGGCGACTATTAGTTTCTGGGCCCGGTGCCCCGCCTGCCCCCCGGCCTCTTCCGCCTCGCCTGAGGAAGCCCTCTGCGACTACGCCGCAGCCTTACTTGAGTGGGTGCAAGGCCCTCGCCAGGCGAGCGGGCTACGGGCCCTTGTCCGAGGCTTTGATCTGTCGCCCGAACAGGCGGCCCAGTTGCAGGCCGCCACGCTCGCGCCAGCGCTTCGTTCCCTTGAGCACCTGCTGGCGGCTGAGACGCACAACGGACGTCTGGCCGTCGATCAACCGGCGCGTGCAGCCGCGCTCTTCCTGAACATGGTGATCGCCCGGCCTCAGCTGGAGATCATCCAAGGCGCCGCCGCCATGACGCCGGCGGAGATCGCGGTTCTCTCGCGCCTCTGCGGGCGGCTGCTTGCCAGGGGATATGCCTGCGAACCGACCTATGTCGCCTACCTCCGCGCCCCGGAAGAGCGCCGCATCGACGCGGCGGCCTCCCAGGCCATGCAAGCGTGAGCACCCATTCTGGAAAAGGAGCCGTCGAGATGAGTAATCTTCACGAAAGCTATCGGCAGAAGCTGACCGTCACCCAGGACCTGGTCGTCGACCCAGCGCTCCGGACCTACCTGCTCAGCGTCTATAACAAGGTGGCGCTCGGCCTGATCCTCGCCGCCTCCCTGGCCTATGTGACATCCAGCGTGCCCGTCGCGCGCGACCTGCTGTTTCGGACGGTCACGACGGCCGGCGCGCCGCGCCTAGCCGGGCTGACGTCGTTGGGCTCCCTGGTGACCATCGCCCCGATCCTGTTGCTGATGTTCGCCGGCGGCGCGCTTTCTAAGCCCTCGCCGCTTCGAACCGGCGCGCTCTACTGGTCCGTGGTCGCGCTCATAGGCGCCTCGATGGGCCTCCTAGTCCTGGCCTTCACCGGCGCCTCGATCGCCACAACCTTCGTCGTCAGCGCCGCGGCGTTCGGCGGCCTGAGCCTGACCGGCTATCTCACCAAGAAGGACCTCAGCGGCCTAGGCGGCTTCCTGGCCACGGGCGTCATCGGCCTGATCGCGACGCTGGCGGTCAATCTCTTCCTACATAGCGCTGCGATCTTCTACGTCGCCAACATGGCAGGAGTGCTGATCTTCGCGGGGCTGATCGCCCACAATACCCAGGGGCTGAAGCTGGCTTTTCACCAAATCGGTGATGATCGCGCCGCCGTGTCCGCGGCGTCGAATGTCGGCGCGCTGGCGCTGTTCATCAGCTTCATCAACCTCTTTCAATTCCTGCTGCTGATGATGTCCGGCGACCGGCGCTAACGCGCCGGCGCCGTTGCGGAGCTCCCCCCGCCCAGCCCCAGCAGGGGCGAACGCGCGCTCGCCCCACCGCATCCCGCCCCGGAGGCCCCTATGTCAAGTTCGGCTGAATTCGTCCCCACCGCGCCCACCGTGATGGGCGGCGACGTCCCGCCAGGTGACCGGCCGAGCTTCCTGGTGCGCTGGCTGTTTTCGACCAACCACAAGGACATCGGCACGCTCTACCTGATCTTCGCCATCATGGCTGGGCTGATCGGGGGAGCGCTCTCAGGCCTGATGCGATGGGAGCTGTACGAGCCTGGGATCCAGGTGTTCGCCGGGGGATCGTGGCTCTCCAACCTGGGCTTTCTGCAGGGCAAGCACGGTTTCAACGTGACCGTCACCGCCCATGCTCTAATCATGATCTTCTTCACCATCATGCCGGCCCAGATGGGCGGGTTCGGCAATTACTTCATGCCGTTGATGATCGGCGCCCCGGACATGGCCTTCCCGCGCCTGAACAACATCTCGTTCTGGCTGCTCGTGGCCGCCTTCATTCTGATGACCACCTCGCTCTTCGTCGACGGAGGGCCTGGCCAGGGCGCGGGAACCGGCTGGACCCTCTATCCGCCGCTTTCGACCCTTGGTCATTCGGGCCCATCCGTAGACTTGGTGATCCTCGCCATCCACTTGGCGGGCGCCTCGTCGATCCTAGGCGCTATCAACTTCATCACCACGATCTTCAACATGCGCGCGCCGGGCATGACCTTGATGCGGATGCCGCTGTTCGTGTGGTCGGTGCTGGTCACGGCCGTGCTGCTGTTGCTGACCCTCCCCGTCCTGGCCGGCGCGATCACCATGCTACTGACGGACCGGAACTTTAACACCCACTTCTTCGATGCGGCCGGCGGCGGCGACCCGATCATGTACCAACACCTGTTCTGGTTTTTCGGCCACCCCGAGGTGTACATCATGATCCTCCCGGGCTTCGGGATCATCAGCCAGGTGGTGGCGACCTTCTCCAGGAAGCCGGTGTTTGGCTACCTGGCCATGGTGTTCGCCATGATCGCGATCGGGGTTCTGGGTTCGGTAGTCTGGGCCCATCACATGTTCACCGTCGGGATGAGCCTTGGCCTGACCACCTATTTCCAAGTCGCCTCGATGATCATCGCCGTGCCAACGGGCGTGAAGATCTTCTCATGGATCGCCACGATGTGGGGCGGCGCGATCGACTTCAAAACGCCGATGCTATGGGCCTTCGGCTTCATCTTCGTATTCACCGTGGGCGGCGTCACGGGGGTCGTGCTGGCCAGCGCGGCCTTCGATCTGACCGTCCACGACACCTATTATGTCGTGGCCCATTTCCACTACGTGCTGTCGCTGGGCGCGATTTTCAGCATCTTCGCCGGCTTTTACTACTGGTTCGAGAAAGTCACGGGCGTGAAGTACAACGAGTTGCTCGGAAAGCTCCATTTCTGGGTCTTCTTCATCGGCACCAACATCATCTTCTTCCCGCAGCATTTCCTCGGGCTGCAAGGCATGCCGCGCCGCTATGTCGATTATCCGCAGGCCTTCGCCTTCTGGAACAAGGTGTCGTCCGTTGGCTATGTGATCATGGCGGTCAGCATGGGGATCTTCCTGATCCTGCTGATCGAAGCCGCCCTGCGCCGCCGCAAAGGCCAGGCCAATCCCTGGGGAGAAGGCGCGACGACCTTGGAGTGGACCTTGTCGTCGCCGCCGCCCTTCCACCAGTTCAACGAGCTTCCGCAGGTCCCAGAGGGGCGCTGACCCTGGCCAGGCGCCCGTGGTCTGCGCCTGCGTAGCGCCAGATTTCACGCGCCCCACAGGCGGCGCCGTATTTCGCGCCTGCGAACACGGGACACAGTCCTTGATCAGGGCGTATCGGCGTCATGGGTGGTGGTGACAACCAGCGCCTCGTCCCGGACGATCAGCCAACCCCAGCCCGACCCACGCGGCGGAAGTCGGAGCCCGGTAGCGAAGGACACCGGCAACCAGAGTTCGACTGCCTCAGTCCGTGCTCGACTTCGTCATAAGACAAGCTAGTATATCGTAATACGATATTTATTCGCTTCCACGAACGAGGACAGTGATGACGATTGTAAGTGAATTCATGGGTTGGTTGTCCTGGAACGACCCGCCCCGTCGCGAAACCGGCCGCAATCGATCGCGACGGCCCACCGTTCCATTGATGCGCGAAAGCCTTCCAGGTCAGCGCGGGCGGCCTGGACCCCCAGGCGGCGTAGAGCCGCGATCCCACCTTGCGGCCGCCCCACGGCCACGCCAGTGGCTGGTCGCCGCCACGCGAGTGACCGGCGCGGCGGTCTTCGACAGAGATCAGTTGCAGATTGGGGAACTCCGCGACCTCTCGATCGACAAGAAATCCGGGCGCATCGTCTACGCCCTGGCCGCCCTCGGAGAGCGCCCTGCGGCCGTCGAACGGCTCCACCCGCTCCCGTGGTCGCTCCTCAAGTACGACTTCGACACCGAAGGCTACGTATTCCCGCTCAATGCGGCTTCGATAATAGCCGCGCCAAGCGTAAGCCGCGGCGAACTCGCACAGTTCGGCGTCGCTGACGACGACTGGCCCAACAGGCTCGCCAAGCACTACGACGCCTATGTCATGCCGTCCTACATCTAGAGAACGCCAAGGAGAGGCAGATGCCCGATCAGGCCCTTTATCCCCCAACCAGCCGGGAACTCGCCCAGAAGCGTCGTGAGCTTTCACCCGAGATCGAGGCCGCCTTCCAACAGTTCAGCCAGAAGGTGTTCGCGGACGGAGCCCTGCCCGTAAAACTCAAGCAGATCATTGCGGTCGCCGTCGCCCACGTCACTCAAGGCCCGTACCGCAACAAGGGGCACACCACCGCGGCGCTGCGGCACGGGGCCTCGCAGGAGGAGCTGATGGAGGCGATTTGGGTGGCCGCCGAGATGAGAGCTGGCGCGGCCTACGCACATTCAATTCTCGCCATCGACACCATGGAAGCCGCCCAATCTCCGCCGTAAGGCGTGGCGGTCTGGCGGTTCTGATCTGGGCCTTGCTTGTGCTGGCCTGTCGGCTGGGTGGCCGGTCAGCAGCGGCGCCTGGCTAACGGCCAAGCTCCCGGCTACCATCGTTTGATCGTCGATGGGGGTGGATGAAATGGTCGATATTGGCGCTACAAATCATGCCGCCCGAGACATTGACCGGGGCGACAAGTACGTTCCGGCCACATCCGTCGACAATGTCCCCCGGGCCTGAACTTGGCGGTGCAGTTGCAGAAAGGTCAACGCCGGCCCGCTTGCTCGAGTACGGGCTTGTTCGGAGCGGTCAGTGCAATCGCCGCGCTCCTCGGCGCTGCTGGTCCGGCCCATGCCGGCGCGCAGCTTCGAGACCTGACGTGCGCCGAAGCATCGACGACCGCCGTCGCGAAGCAACCGTGGAGCCCGGGGCGCAGTCCATACGGACTGCCCTACGAGGACTGGACGGCTGATGACTTCGCTAAGCTAAAGGTTAGGATTCGTGAATGTGGCGGCGACCCCGCCTACATTGGCTATCAGCAACAGCTTCAAGCGCGAACGCGGCCCAGCGATTCTGCACGTCTTGCCGCGAATTTTGCGGCCGAGCTTGGAACGGTCTCCAAGGATCCGACGCTGGCCCTGCAGCAATTTGATGACCTGTCTCGCCAAGTCAAGGCTTCCTCGATGGATCTTGGAGACAAGGCCAGCATCGGGGCGCGCATCGCTAACCAGCGACGAGGGGAAGTGCTGCGCAAGGCCTCTGAGGATCGCGCTCGGGCCGAAGTGGACGCTGAACCGCATCTGCGCGCTCTGATCGACGAAGTTGAAGCAACACCCGCCACCGCTGCTGGTCGCCGCCAGTTGGTGCAGCTTGGATCTGGCAATCGATATCAACTGCCCGAGCTGACCTTCCAGCAGCAAAATAGATACGAAGGCGCCATTGGCCGACGAATTCAGCAGATCGATGGCGAGCTCACGCTCGCAAAATGCGCGCCCCTAGTCGCTAGGATGGGATTGCCAACCACCATGGCGAGGCATGAGGTCGTTGATCAACTCGGCACTCCCATGAACCTCGTCGTTTGCCAATCGTATGTCGCGACCGGCCACGGAGAATTTCGCCCCATGGGCACCGCCGGAGCCGGGATCTATGCGGTGCGTTCTGGGCAGACAACCCTCGTCTTTCAGCTTGGGCGCTACGTCAAAGACACAGGCGCCTTCTTCCCACCGTCAGCCCCCATCCAGCGCGGAACGCCAGCATTCCGGTTCGAGGGCGTGCGCGATGGCTCACAGACCCAACCCGCTTCGCGCGGTTTTCTGATCAATTTTCTCGCCCAGTACACTGGGCCGTGGACCGAGTTTCTTCGCGCAGCAGACTAAAGCGCAAGGGCCCATGATCCTGCACTTTTCCCGATGCAGACATCTCATCATCAGGCAGGAACAATGATGGTCTCAAAACTATCGCGGACGTGGTCAAGAAGGACATCGACCGTGAACGGCTTCAACATCAGCCTGACGCCGCGCGCCTTCAAAGACACCCCCAGAACGCTTTCGGGCGCGTGCCCTGTCATCAACAGCACTTTCAAGCCAGGACGCTTGGCGATCGCTGCCTCGACCAGTTGCAAACCGTCCAGACCCGGCAGTCCGATATCGCTGATCAGCAGGTCAATGTGAGCCTCCGAATGCAGGATCTCGAGAGCCGCAACGCCATCGGTGGCGGAGAGACCGCGATATCCCTGATCCTGCAGGACCTCCATCACCAGACCGCGAACCGCCTGCTCATCCTCGACCACCAGAACCACCCGTCCCCCGCCGGCCGGATGAGGCAAACCCAAAGTTGGCTTCTCGCCGTCGGCGTCCTGCTTCGCCTGACTTCGTGGCAGGAAGATCGTGATCGTGGTCCCTCGGCCAGTTTCGCTTTCGATTTTCACCGCGCCGCCGGACTGGCGCGCGAAGCTGTAGATCATCGGCAAGCCAAGGCCTGTTCCAACCCCTAAGGGCTTGGTCGTGAAGAACGGCTCGAACACATGATCGATGACCTCAGGCGCCATGCCCTCGCCGGTGTCCTGAACCGCGACAAAAACGTATTGGCCCGAGCCCACGTCAAGACCTCGGGCTTGGTCGACGCCGACAGTGACATGTCCGGTCCTGATCGTCAGACGCCCCCCATCTGGCATGGCGTCGCGGGCGTTGATCGCCAGGTTGAGCACCGCGCTTTCAAACTGGTTCGGGTCGCACTCGCAGCGCCAGCCCCCCGCCGTGATCGCCAGGTTCAGTTCGATTTTTTCGGACATGGTCCTGCGCAGCAGATCTTCAATCGAGGTCACAAGACGATCGATATCCACCAGCTCGCGAACAAGCGGCTGGCGCCGGGAAAAGGCCAGGAGGCGGTGGGCTAGCGCCGCCGCACGATTGGCTGAGCTCATCGCCGTGGCGGCGAACCGGCGAACGTCGTCCAGACGGCCGGACTCAATGCGCCGTTGCATCAAATCCAGGCTGCCGATGACACCGGTGAGCAGGTTGTTGAAATCGTGGGCGATGCCCCCCGTGAGCTGCCCCACCGCCTCCATCTTATGGCTTTGCCGCAGAGCGCTCTCGGCCGCCTGACGCTCGACGATCTCACCGCTCAGACTATCAAGAGCGCTCAGGAGCGCTTCGGTACGCTCAGTGACGCGCGCTTCGAGCGTGTCGTTCAGGTGCTTCAACGCTGCCTGATCGTGAACCCGCTGGGTCTGGTCCACGATGATCGCCAGCACCCCCCGCGATTGTCCGACCTCATCCAGG
>NZ_JAURWM010000232.1 GCF_030654915.1 Phenylobacterium sp.
CGCCGTCGCCTTCTGGGACAATCGCGTCACCCAGCACTATGCGGTGAACGACTACCTTCCCAACCGGCGGATCATGAACCGCGCCACGGTGCTGGGCGACCGCCCCTATCACCGCTCGCGGATGCCGGCCGGGCTGAAAGCCGCCGCCGAATAGCCTAGGCCCGCCAGTCCAGCAGGCCGAGCTTGCAGAGCCAGACGATCGACAGGGCGACGAGCTGGCGACGCCCGTTTCCGGCCGCGTCGACGAGCTCGCCGACCGTGAGCGGACCCCGCTCGGCCAGGGCGGCCAATACGGCGGCTGATTCTTCGTGGCTGGCGCGCCAGCCGCTCGCGAACTGGTCGAGATTGATCGTCCGCGTCGCCTCCAGGTCGGCCGGCGTCACGCCATCGCGCAGCCAAACCCTAGTCTTGGCGTTGAGCGCCGAATTGGGGAAGCCCGCGAAGGCGCCGAACGGCTCGCGCTTCACTGGATTGAACTGGTGCTTGACGGGCGCTGGCGCAGCCGCCGTGCGAATGGCGGCCAGTTCCGTGGTCAGGTCCTGCAAGCCGCGCACGACCACCGGCCAGTCGAAGGTCTCGGCGATCCGGCGGCGGCCGGCGTCGCGCATCTTCGCGCGCAGCTCCGGTGAGGCGATCAGGTCGGCGATCCGGGCGGCGGCGTCGCCGACATTGATCGCGGTGTGCTGGGCCACGGCGCCGACATAGGCCTGATAGGCCAGGCCGCCCAGCAGGTGCCGATTGATCATGCCTAGACCGGAGCCGACCGGCCCGCCCAAGGACCGCACCAGAAACCCGTCGATCCCGTCACGCACGGTGTAGCGATAGCCGTCCCAGTCACTGACCACCACCGGCAGGCCGGCCGCCATCGCCTCCAGCGGGGTGATGCCGAAGGTTTCCTGGATGTTGTCGACCAGGGACAGGAAGATGTCTCCGGCCGCCCACATGTCGCCGACCACCTGGCGGTCATTGCCGTCCAGGAAGTGGGTCACCACCGAAGGCGAATAGGCCTGGGCGCCCTGCTGATACCAGGCCCGGTCGCGGACTTCGGACGGGAACCAGCCGACCATCGCGAAGTGGACCTTGACCCCGGTCTGGCGCGCGGCCTCCTCGGCGGCGCGGAACATCGGCTGGGGGAAGGCCTTCTCAAAGAACGACAACCGCCCGACCCAGAGCACAATGATATCGTCAGGCGCCGCGCCAAGTTCGGCGCGCATGGAGGCCCGCGCGTCAGGACGGTCGGCCAGGGCCGCGAACGCCTTGCCCTCGACCCCCAACGGCAGCAGCGGCAAGTGCGGCTTGACCTTGGTCTGGCCGCCATAGCGATCGGCCAGATAGTCGGTCCATTCGTCGAACATGGTCCCCAGCGCGTCCTGCACCGTGGGCGAGGTGCAGATCAACGCATCCCAGGGCTGGATCGGGGCGATCGCCGCCTTGCTGATGGTTTCGCGCATAAAAGGCGGGGCGATGGTGTGGACGACGCCCAACAGACTATAGGCCTGTTCCAGTCCCGCGCTCCGCCGATACCAGGCCATGTCCGCCAGGTCCGGATGACCTCGGACCATGGCGCCGGCCGCCGCCGCCGGCCTTTGGTCCAATAGGTTGGCGACCCGGACGCGAGGCCGGGCGGCCTCCTCGCCTAGCAAGCCGCCGACCAGGGCCTCCGGCGACACATCGGCGCCGACCACGAAGTCGATCTGCTCGTAGTCTCCATGCCGCAGCACGGCGCGGAACAGCTCCACATTCGCCACGTCCTTGCCAAACGGATTGGCCTTGGCCTGGACGCCGGCGGACGGATGATAGAGCGCGATGCTGTTCAAGAAGTCGGTCCCCTCGCCTAGCAGGCATCCCGTCCTAGGATGAGTAAGGCGCGCGGCTGATCTCGCACAGCTCTCCTGTCCAGCCAAGGCGCCGGCCAGCCTCCAGGCGTTGGGCCGCATGTTCTGGAGATGGTGTTCGGTCCCGAACTTGCCTAAATCGCTTCGATCCGGAGGATCACATGTCTCGACCAGCGATCACGAAGTGGCTGAAGCAGTTCACTGACCAAAAGCCCGAGCCCACCGTGGACGAACTCAATGTCGCCCTCCGGCAACTAGCCAAGTGGAGGTCTTCGGTGATCGTGAACACCCAGCTTCAGCTCCACGGACTGAAGGTGATGGAAGGGCCGTTCGCGGGCATGGAGTACGTCCGTGAAGCGACAGAAGGCGCTCATGCCGCAAGGCTGTTCGGCACCTATGAATCCGAACTCCATCCGCACATCGAAGCCTTCGCCGCCGAGAAGCTCGATTGCATTATCGATGTCGGTTGCGCAGAGGGGTACTACGCGGTGGGGTTGGCCCGCCTGATGCCCGACGTCACCGTCCACGCCTTCGATATCCAGGCCGCCGCGCGCAAGGCCTGCGCCGAGCTAGCGGGTAAAAACGGCGTGGGCGATCGTGTGATCGTTGGGGAGACTTTCGCCCCAGACGGCTTCGAAGCCTTCGCCGGGCGAAAGTGCCTAGTCATCATGGATGTCGAGGGCGCCGAGTTGGATCTGCTGCGCCCGGACCTCAGCCCGTCACTGGCCCGCATGTCGGTGATCGTGGAGACCCACGATGTCTTCCGCCGGGGAAGCCTAGCCGAACTCAAGACGCGTTTTTCGCCAACGCACGAGATCCTGGAGATTCACCAGCAGCCCAAGACCGGTCCGCTGCCCGAATGGCTCAACAAGCTGGGACACCTGGATCAACTCCTGGCGGTTTGGGAGTGGCGCATGGCGCCGACGCCTTGGCTGGTCATGCGTCCCAAGGCAGGCTGATCGCTAGTCGCTCCTCGTCTTGCGGAAGGTCACGACCAGCACATCGCGAAAGGCGGGCTTGGTCGGGTCGACCGGCTCGATGGCGGTGACGCCGTGGAAGACCCGGTTGTCATCGATCAGCACCGCGTCCAGCGGTTGCGTCAGGGTGAAGGCTCCCAGCGACGTGCCGGCCGGGTCGAAGATGCTGGTCACGCCAGCGGCGACGTTCTCGCGGGCGACCAGCATGACCACCACCCAATCGACGCCGTCGCGGTGAACCCCCTCCGGGGTCGGCTGAGCGTCCTCGCCGAGGCGGGCCTCGATGCGGAACTGGTGGAACTCGGCGCGCCAGGGGAACCCGGGATCGGGTGAGACCCCGCCAAACACCTCGAGCGCCAAGTTGAGGATTCGCCGCGTCAGGGCGTGTTCGGCGACCGCGCCCGTGACCGGCTCGAACCAGCGCTCCACTCCGCCGTTCAGGCGGTTGTAGTCCAGGCTCTGGAAGTGGGGCTGGTGCGGCAGCCTGACGAGGGCGCCCGGGGCGACTTCGAACGCGGCGAAGCGTCGGCGCCGATAGCGTCCGCCATCGGCCATGTAGGCGTCCTGCGCCAGATCGTTCCAGGTCGCGGCATAGGCAGGCCAGTCGGCGAGCGCGGCCACGCCCACCAGGGCTTTCATCTCGGCGGCGGAAGTCCGCGCGAAACCATCACGCGCCACGCTGTCTTTCAGGTCGTCGATCTCAAGCACCCCCGTACGCATCCCGCCGCCGCGTTGAAACGGCGGCTGCATCCAGGGGAATTGGGGATTTCGCGGCTGGACGCAATGGGCCAGACGCTCAGCCTTAGTCCACGCCCTCAGGACGGCCGTCGTCCCGCGCTCGGGCCGAGCGACCGGACATCAACTTGAACATGTCGGGACCAAAGGCCAGCAACACGACCAACCAGATGAGCAGGGCCCAGGCGACAACGATAATCATGCAAAAACTTCCAAACACTCAGCACTCGCCGGAGACTCGCCGCCGCGCCGTTTGGCGTCGGGGGGCTGGGTTGGCGGCGAGTCTCCTGGCGCCCCACCGGGGCTTGGGGGCTACGGCCTGGCCGCAGCCGACAACGTACCGGCGCGTGTCTGGGGGGCTCTCCCACCAGGCCGGATCCAATATTCAACCTGCCTGGACTTGGCGCCGCCCGACGCGCCACCGCAAGTAAACGAGTGCAACTTTACAGTATAATACAATTGCAGTTCGGCATCGGCTCAGCAGCCACATGACGCACGATCACGCATCCCGGCGAGCGCGGACGCCTCAGCGCCCTTGATGCTCAATGTCGGTCGTCAACAGCCGCCCAAGGCGCTCCGTCTTGGCCAGCGAAAGGCATAACTCCTCGAGAGCGAACGCAGTCGCCTCCACTTCGTCCAGATGGATCGTCGAATTTCGCCGTTGGCACGCGCCGGTCAGGAAGGCGAGCGCCGCCAGAAAATCTGACCAGACCGCCCGGGAGCTGCGCGGCTCGCCCGTCGCCGCCGACCGCGCAACGAGGAAGGCGTCACCGCCGCCAGTACTCAACATCAGGGTGCCGAGCCGGCGCATGCAAGCTGCTGACGCAGCCACCTCTCGCTCGACACTGCCGCCGCACCCCCCAAGACTGGCAAGGAATCGCGCTTGCCCATCTTCACCTGATGTTCCGATCAACAGGAGGCCAGTGAGTTGATCCAAGGCTTGGCGCAGACGATCGAGCCGGACGGCCACGTTCTCGTCGGGACGGGTGGCGGGCCGAGTCGGCGACTCCGCGCCGAACTTGGTCACCACCAGTCGGGGGCGGGCCGTTTCACTGGCCGACCATGACATACCCCCCGCGGCCAAGGTGAGGCCGAACCGCGCCGAAAGAGGATTGGTTTGACGCCGCCGCGTCAAAGAGTGGGCGGCAAAGGCGGCCAAAAGACCCGCCACACCCAGCGTCGCCACGCCTGGAATGATCGCGTACATAAACTGCGCCCCGAAAACTACTCAGCAGCGACACGTCTCGCGGAGACCCCGGCCGCGAATGACGCAACCTGAGGGCTTCCTGACCGAGCCCGGAGGGGTCCCGAGCCAAGCCGAAACGTGCCGACCACCGAGGCCCAAGCGCACCAGAAACTCAGGAAAATCACACCACAAACTGTAAAGTTTGCATTTGTTTACGCCACGCGGCGAGCTTTTGGCCGATTGGATATTTTCCTAGCGCCAGCAACATCTAAGATGTTCCAGCACATCGAGAATTGAACCTTTTAGTCATGAGAATCGCAACACTCGACGACGACGACGCCCAGACCCAGGCTATCTCCCGTCTGCTGACGGAGGAGGGCCATGTCTGCTGGTCGTTCCGCGTCGCGCGCGCCCTGATCAGCGCGCTGCGCCAGGAAACCTTCGACCTGCTCGTGCTCGACTGGAATCTGCCCGATCTCACCGGGGTCGAGGTGATCGATTGGGTGCGCCAAAACATGGAGCCCCCCCCGCCCATGCTGCTGCTGACCGCCCGGTCGGCCGAGGAGGATGTCGTCGCCGGCCTGGACGCCGGGGCGGACGACTACATCGTCAAGCCGGTCCAGCCCGCCGTGTTGGTGGCGCGGGTCAACGCCCTGCTGCGCCGAACCTATCCGGCCCAGGGTGCGGGTCCGTTGGAGCAGTTCGCCGATTTCAGCTTCAACGTTCCGGCCAAGACGGTGACGATCAACGACGAGATCGTGAACTTGACCGCCAAGGAATTCACCTTGGCGCTGCTGCTGTTCCGCAACACCCACCGCGCTCTGTCGCGCAGCCACATCCTTGAAGCGGTCTGGGGCCGCAACCCCGACCTGCCCACCCGCACGCTCGACATGCACGTCTCGCGCGTCCGCACCAAGCTTCGGCTCCGGCCTGAACACGGCTACCGCCTGTCTCCGGTCTACAGCTATGGCTATCGCCTGGAGCGCCTCGTCGATGAGGCGGAGGAAGTCGCGGTCTCATGAGTAAGTTGAGCTGGTTCGCCACCGCGGCGAGCCTCGGCGCGGCGGCCCTGGTCGCGCCCGTGGCCGCCTGGGGCGCGCCCAAGGCCAAGGCTGAGAGTGTCGTCTACGTCGTGCGCCCTGGGGACACGCTGTATGATCTGGCGTCCAGTTACATGTTGCGCACCAGCGACTACGCCGTGGTCCAGCGGCGCAACAACATCGCCAATCCCCGGTGCCTGCCGATCGGGGCGAAGCTCGACGTCCCGGTAGCCCTGCTGCGGACCACGCCGGCCGAGGCCCGCGTGGCGAGCTATCGCGGTGAGGTGAGCGCCGTTGTGCAAGGCCGCACCATCGCCCTGAGCCGTGGAACGCTTCTGCCGGAAGGCAGCGTGGTCGCCACGGGCCCCAACTCCTCGGTGCGCCTAGCCCTGACCGACGGCTCGCAGGTGGCCCTCCCCTCCCAAAGCCGGATCCGCATCGATGTGCTGCGCCATACGCCGTTGACCGGATCGATCGAGCGGACCTTCTCGCTGGAAGCCGGACGCAGCGAAGCGACGGTGACGCCAATGACGAAGCCGCGCGACGGCTTCACCATCCGCACCCCGCTCTCGGTGACCGCCGTGCGCGGCACGGTGTTCCGCGTCATCTACGACGCCGAGGCCGAGCGCGCCTGGACCGAGGTGGTCGATGGGACGGTGAACGTGGCCTCGTCCATCGACGGATCGGCGTCGGTGACGCCCGAGAGGTTTGGCGCCAGGGCATCCAGCCAAGGCGTAGCCGCGCCGGAGCGGCTCCTGCCCCCGCCCACCATCATCGCGCCGGGCCGGACACAGGACGAGGTCGATGTCGTGTTTGACCTGACTCCGGCGCCGGGCGCCGCGAAATATCGCGTCCGCCTGGGGGCTGACGCCGGCCTGCTGGACCTCATTGATGAAGTCACCGTCGACCAGCCGCGCGCGCGCTTCGAGAATGTCGGAAACGGCGCCCTGTTCGTGCAGGCGACGGCGCTGGACGCGGGCGGCCTGGAAGGCATGCCCAACACCTACGGTTTCTCGCGCTTCCGCCATGGGCTGAAGCTGAGCGCTCCGGTCGTGTCCGGCAAACACTGGCTCTTCCAGTGGGAGCCCGAGGGCGAAGGCCGGCATGCCTATCGCTTCCAGCTCTCCGCCAAGCCGGAGGGCGCGCCGCTGGTCGATGAGGCCGGCCTGTCCGATGGCCGCATGACCGTCACCGACCTGCCCGATGGGACCTACTACTGGCGTGTGCGCTCGACCGTGGTCCGCGACGGTCAGCGATTTGAGAAGTGGTCCGCCGCCCAGCAGTTCAGGATCGGCGGCTGACCGCCACATCGGATCATCGCGCCCGGCGTCCCGGCCGCGGCCCCTCTCGGCGGCGCGTGTTCATCGAGTGGGCGCTGACGGCGATGCTCGCCGCGTCGGTCGTCGGCTACATGGTCGTGAGCGAGACCCTCGATCGTGCCGACACGGCGATTTACGACGCCTTGATGCAGCTCGGCCAGCGCCCGCCGCTGGACGATATCGTCATCGTCGCCATCGACAATGCCAGCCTCCAGGCCCTCGGGCGCTGGCCTTGGCCGCGCACGTTCCACGCCGATCTGCTGAACACCCTGGCCCAGGCCAAGCCGAAAGCCATCGCCTACGACGTCCTGTTCGTGGAGCCCGACGCCGACCCGACGGCCGACATCGCCCTAGCCGGCGCGATGAAAACGGCCAGCCCCGTGTTCCTGCCCTTGCTGATCGAGGTTCCGGGCCCTGACGGCGCGGCGGCCGAAGCCATGGAGCCCGCGGGGCCGCTGAGAGACGCAGCGGCCGGGATCGGTCAGGTCAATCTCCACTTCGATCGCGACGGGGTGGCCCGCAGCATCTTCATGGGCGAGAGCGGCGGCGAACGTAGCTGGCTGCACCTGATGGAGCTGATGCGCCGCCAGGCGCTGGGCCTGGAGATCCCGGCCGTGGCCGCCAGCACGGGCGAGCTCCCCTCGGCGCTTAAGACCCTGACCCGCGAGGGTCGCATGCTGATCCCGTTCGCCGGGCCGCCCGGTCACTTCCGCACGGTTTCCTTCGCCGACGTCGTGCGCGGCGAGGTTCCGCCCGAGGTGTTCGAGGGCCGACTGGTGCTCATCGGCGCCACCGGCGACGGGCTTGGCGACCGCTATCCGACGCCGCTGACCAGCGAGACAGAGGTGATGTCGGGCGTCGAGCTCCAGGCCAACATCCTGGACGCCTTGCTGACCGGGCGGGTGATCACCCCCGCGGCTATCGGCTGGGTCCTGGCGCTGTCGCTGATCCCGCTCGCCGTGCTGATGGCGGGTCTGCTGCGGCTGCGGCCACGCGCCAACATGGTGCTGGGCCTGGCGCTCATCGCCGCCACCCTGGCGACCTGCGCGGCGCTATTGCTGGTGCTGCGAATCTGGGCCCCGCCCGCCGCGGCGGTCGCCGGCCTGGCCCTGGTCTATCCGATCTGGAGCTGGCGGCGACTGGAAGCGGCCAGCGCCTATATGGTCGATGAACTGGGCGCCCTGGCCCAGGAGCCGAGCATCCTGCCCCAGCCCGCGCTTAGCGCCTCCCACGCTCCCGACGATGTCATCGGCCGCCAAGTGGCGCTGATGCACCAGGCCGTCCGCAATCTGCGCGACCTGCGGCGGTTCATGTCCGACTCCCTCGACGGGCTGCCGGACGCCACCCTGGTCGCTGACGCGGGCGGCCATATCCTGATCGCCAATACGGCGGCGCAGAACCTGTTCGCCCGTCTGGCGGCGCCCGATCCGGTCGGACGCGCCATGGGCCAGGTGATCGGGGTCTTCAATCTTCCGCCCGCCGACGAAGGCGGCATCGAAGGCGAGGTCGAAGCGCCTGACGGCGCGACCTACCACCTGCGCTTCAGCGCCTTCGCCGACTCGACCGGAGCTTTCACCGGCTGGATCGCGCGCTTCACCGACATCACCGCCATGAAGACGGCCACCCGCCAGCGCGAACAGGTCCTGGAGCTGCTATCCCATGACATGCGCTCGCCCCAGGCCTCGATCCTCGCCTTGCTGGCCGAGGACCAGGGCCAGGGCATCTCGCCCATCACGGTGCAACGGGTCGAGGCCTACGCGCGCCGCACCCTGGCCCTGGCCGACAATTTCGTGAACCTCGCCCGGGCCGAGAGCGAGCGCTACACCCTGGAGACCATCAACTTCTCCGACATCCTGCTGGACGCTATCGACGACCTGTGGCCGCAGTCCCGAGCGCGCTCGATCGAGGTCCAGGCCGAAGGCTGCGAGGACGAGCATCTGGTGCTGGCCGACCGCACCTTGCTGACCCGCGCCCTGATCAATCTGATCGACAACGCGCTCAAATACAGCGAGCCAAACACTCGGGTCGAGTGCCGCATCGCCAACCTGGGCGAGGACGCCGACGCCAAGGTGGTTTGCACCATCAAGGACCAAGGCCGCGGCATGTCGCCTGAAAGCCTGGCTCACCTGTTCGAGCGATTCCAGCGCTCGACGCCGGCGGGCGGGCGGCAGGTGAGCGGCGTGGGCCTCGGCCTCACCTTCGTGCAGACGGTGATCTTGCGGCATGGCGGGCAGATCAGCTGTGACAGCGTCCTGGGCGAAGGCGCCTGCTTCACGCTCACCCTGCCCCGCGCCGCCCCGGACGAGGCCTCGGCGCACGAACACTTCTAGGCGCCCGCGTTCTAGCTCAGGGGGACCGGCAGGCACGGCGCAGCCGCGGCGTGAGCCAAGGCGTCGAACTTGGCGGCGGCCTCGCTGGCCGTTTTGCCCATATCGGACCGGCCCGAGGCGGTGGCGCGATAGGCCTCGACGCCGGTCCTGGCGTCGATGAAACGGATGGTCACGTCGCCCAGCGTAGGCTGCCGCGCTTTCCACCAGGGCGTCTTGACCGGGGCCAATCGCCAGTCCGGCGTATCGGCCTCCGCCAGTTTCTCGTAGGCGCCGACCTTTGCGGGCCGGGCGCTGAACAGAACCTCCACCAGATAGTCCGGCTTCTGTTCGGCGCGCGCGAAACCATCGGCGGCGAGGCGCCGGCTGACCGCGGCTTCGATGCCCGCGCGCTCAGGCTCGGCCCCGCTGCTGGCGAAGGCATAGGTGCGCGCGCCAGCGCCCAAGCTCCCGTGGCAAGCAATCTCCGGCCCACGCGGACTCGCACATGCGCTCGCGAACAACGCCAAACCCAACACAAACAACTTCACGCTCAAACCTTCCGTCCGCGCGCCTCAAGCGCCCGCCCCCCGGAATCGCGCGCCCAAACGGTCACGTTAGGGCAGGCGAAAGGCCATTCTAGCTCGACCGCAGCAAAATCGGCGAAAAACCGCCCTGCGCCTTCACGTCCTGCGGCAAAGCTGGCCCGGCGTGGCTATAGAGACGCACAAACATCCGCGTGCGGAGCGCGCGGCCAACTGAGTAACGGAGATCGCCGTGCGCAATCTGGCCTTGACCCTGTTCATCGGCGGCCTCGTCGCCACCTCGCCGGCCAATGCCGACGAGATGGGCCGCCTGAAGCAGCAAGCCGCCAAGGTCAGCATCGCGCGCGACACCTGGGGGATTGCCCACATCCATGGCGAGACCGACGCCGATGCGGTGTTCGGCATGGCCTACGCCCAGGCCGAGGACGACTTCAACCGCGTCGAGACCAACTACATCAACGCCCTAGGACGGCTGGCCGAAGCCGAGGGCGAAACGGCGATCTACCGCGACCTGCGGATGAAGCTGTTCATCGATCCGGTGGACCTGAAGGCCAAGTACGCCGCCAGCCCGGCTTGGCTGAAAACCCTCATGAACGCCTGGGCCGACGGCCTGAACTTCTATCTCGCCAGCCACCCGGACGTGAAACCACGCGTCATCACCAAGTTCGAACCGTGGATGGCCCTGAGCTTCAGCGAGGGCAGTATCGGCGGCGATATCGAGAAGATCTCACTCGGCGAGTTGGAAGCCTTCTATGGCGCGAAGCAAACCGCGATGCTGGATCCCGACGCCGACGTCCGGTTCAAAGAGCCGACCGGCTCCAACGGCTTCGCCATCGCCCCCTCCAACACCAAGGACGGTCATGCCCTGCTGTTGATCAACCCGCACACCTCGTTCTTCTTCCGCTCCGAACTGCAGGCGACCAGCGACGAGGGGCTGAACGCCTATGGCGCGGTGACCTGGGGCCAATTCTTCATCTATCAGGGCTTCAACGAGCACGCCGGCTGGATGCACACCTCCAGCGGCGTCGACGTCGTCGACGAGTTCGCCGAGACCATCATCGAAAGGGGCGGCAAGCTCTTCTACCGCTACGGGACCGAGGAACGCCCGGTCACCGTCTCCACCATCGCCGTGCCCTACCGCGCCAAGTCCGGCGAGATGGCGAGCAAGAGCTTCACTGTCTATCGCACCCACCACGGCCCGATCGTCCGTAGGGCGGACGGCAAGTGGATCGCGGTAGCCCTGATGCAAAAGCCGGTCGAGGCGCTCAGCCAGTCGTTCCTACGCACCAAGACCAAGGACTACGCCTCTTTCCTCAAGGTCGCCGAACTGCGCGCCAACTCCTCGAACAACACCATCTTCGCCGACACCAAGGGCCAGATCGCCTACATGCACCCGCAGTTCATCCCGCGGCGCGACGACCGGTTCGACTACACCAAGCCGGTGGACGGTTCGGACCCGGCGACCGACTGGCAAGGCCTGCACGCGCTGAACGAAGCGCCGCATCTGCTGACCCCCGCCAACGGCTGGATATTCAACACCAACGACTGGCCCTATTCGGCGGCGGGCGAGTACAGCCCGCGGCGCCAGGACTATCCGCGCTACATGGACACGGCCGGCCCGAACCCGCGCGGAACCCACGCCACCTTGGTGCTGAAGGACCGCAAGGACTTCACCCTGCCGGGCCTGGTGAGCGCCGCCTACGATCCCTACCTGCCGGCCTTCGCAGTGCTGCTGCCGACGCTGACGGCGGCCTATGACGCCCTGCCCGCCGCCGATCCGCGCCGGGCAAAGCTGGCGGGCCCCATCGAGGCGCTGCGGGGCTGGGACTACAAGTGGTCGGAGACCTCGGTCCCCACCTCGCTGGCGGTGTTCTGGGGCGAGGCCCTGTGGGCCGACGCCGGCCCCAAGGCCAAGCGCGCCGGCGTCTCGGTCTATGACTACATGACCGCGACCTCGAGCCCCGACCAGAAGCTGACGGCGCTCGCCGACGCCTCGGACCGCCTGGCCGCCGACTTCGGCGACTGGCGCACGCCGTGGGGCCAGATCAACCGCTACCAGCGGATCGATGGCGATATCGTGCAGAGGTTCGACGACGCCAAGCCCAGCCTGCCGGTGGCGTTCACTTCGGCGCAATGGGGCTCGCTCGCCTCGTTCGGCGCCAAGCGCTACGAGGGCACGAAGCGCTACTACGGGACCAGCGGCAACAGCTTCGTCGCCGCTGTCGAGTTTGGTCCGAGGATCAAGGCCGTGGCCATTTCGGCCGGGGGCGAGAGCGGCGATCCGACGTCGCCGCACTTCGCCGACCAGGCCCTGCTCTATTCGCAAGGCAAGCTGCGCGAGGTCTTCTTCTATCCCGAGGATGTCGCCCGCCACACAAAGCGGACCTATCGCCCCGGCCAGTGAGGCCGCAAACGCATGTCATCCCGGCTGGAGCGTAGCGGAAGGCCGGGACCCATTCGCGCCGCGCACACGGAAGCTGGCGAGGCGCCGCCACAGCTTGCACGATCAGGTGTTCATGGGTCCCGGTCTTCGGCCTGCGGCCGAAACCGGGATGACATCTGCGCGGTCAACTGGCGAGCTTACGCTCCTTGGCGAACGGGCTGAGGCCGAGCCAGGTCTGCATGTCGGCGGCAAGCTGACGATCA
>NZ_JAURWM010000259.1 GCF_030654915.1 Phenylobacterium sp.
GCCTCGGCGCAGGCTGTGGAGCCGTCGTACATCGAGGCGTTGGCCACATCAAGACCGGTCAGGGCCGCGACCTGGGTCTGGAACTCGAACAGCACCTGCAAGGTGCCCTGGGCGATTTCCGGCTGATAGGGCGTGTAGCTAGTCAGGAATTCCGAGCGCTGGATGATGTGGTCGACCGTCGCCGGCACGTGGTGGCGATAGGCGCCCGCCCCGCAGAAGAAAGGCCCTGCCCCGGCCGGCCGGTTCATGGCCGCCAGTCCGGCGAGTTCCCGCTCCACCTCAAGCTCGCCCGCGTGCAGCGGCAGGTCGAAGAGGTCACGACGACGCGCGGCCTCCGGCACATCGGAGAACAGATCGTCGACCGAGCCGACGCCGATGGTCGCCAGCATTTCGGCACGGTCGGCGGGCGTAAGGGGCAGGTATCTCATCGGGATTACTCTCCCCGCCCGCCCCGGCAAGAGCCGGGAGCCAGGCGGTGCGTCAGCTTGGACCCCGGCTTGCGCCGGGGTGAGCGGTGAAGGATCAGAGGCTCTGCAGGAAGTCTTCGTAGGCGGCGCGATCCATCAGCGCCTCATATTCGGCCTGGTCGGCGATCTTGATCTTGGCGAACCAGCCGGCCTTCTCGGGCTGGTCGTTGACCGTCTCCGGCGCGTCGCCCAGGCTGGCGTTGCCTTCGATGACTTCGCCGGTCAGCGGCGCATAGATGTCGGACGCCGCCTTGACGCTTTCGACGACGGCGAGGTTGTCGCCGGTCTTCACGGCCTTGCCAGCCTCGGGAACCTCGACGAACACGACGTCGCCCAGTTGCTCAGCCGCATAGGCGGTGATGCCGACAGTGGCCACGTCGCCCTCGAGGGTGACCCACTCATGATCCTTGGTGAAACGCATCTGGGTGGTCCTTCTCAGAGCTTGCGGACGTAACGATGGGGAACGAAGGGCATGGCCGTGACCTCTGCGGACTGCGGCTTGCCCCGAACGATGACTTTCAGCTTCGTGCCGGCGACCGCCAAGGCGGGCGGAACGAAGCCCATGGCGATCGGCTTGCCAAGGCTAGGCGAAAAGCCGCCGGAGGTGATGACGCCGACCACATTGCCCGCTTCATCGGCGATCTCCGCACCCTCGCGGGCCGGGGCGCCTTCCAGCACGGTCAGGCCGACGCGCTTGCGGCTGGCGCCCTCGGCCAGCTCCTTGGCGATCCGAGCCGCGCCCGGGAAGTCGCGCGCCTCACGGCGCTTCTTGGAGACCGCGAAGGCCAGGTCGGCTTCGACCGGGCTGACCGTGTCGTCCACGTCGTGGCCATAGAGCGGCAGGCCCGCCTCCAGGCGCAGGCTGTCGCGGGCGCCCAGGCCGATCGGCTTGACCCGCTCATCGGCCAACAGGGTGTTCCAGACGCGCTCGGCCTCGGTCGCGGGGATCGAGATCTCGTAGCCGTCTTCGCCGGTATAGCCGGTGCGCGAGATGATGACGTCGGTCCCGAACGCAGTGATCGACCGGGCGTCCATGAAGACCATGGTCGCGGCCTCCGGCGCATGTGCGGCGAGAACCGCGGCCGCCTGAGGACCTTGCAGCGCCAGCAGCGCGCGGTCTTCCAGGCGATCGATCCGAACCTGTCCGGCCAGTTCGTCGTCGATGACCTTGAAGTCGTTGTCCTTGCAGGCGCCGTTGACCACGACGAACAGGCCGTCCTCATCCGGCCGGGCCGCCATCAGGTCGTCGATGATGCCGCCCTTCTTGTTCAGCAGGACGGAGTAGCGCTGCTTGCCGCGCTTCAGGCCGATGAAGTCGCCCGGCGTCACCTCCTCGAAGGCCGAAAGCGGCGAAACTCCGCGCAGGCGGGCCTGGCCCATGTGGGAAACATCGAAAAGCCCCGCATGTTCGCGCGTCCAGAGATGCTCCTTCATCACGCCGTCCTTGTACTGGACAGGCATGGAGTAGCCCGCGAAGGGAACCATGCGCGCGCCCGCCGCAATGTGGGCGGCGTTGAGAGGCGTGGTCTTCAGGTTGTCGTCGGACAAGACAGGACTCCAGCTGATGATCTGGCGAGCGCGCGGAGATGCTCTCCGCGACGTTCGCGCCCCCGCTGTCCTTGGGCCTGAGAGATTTCAGGCTGGCCACCGGCCAACCCCTCGCTCCTTCGGCGAGCGCAGGAACCCCCGCGCTACTTTCCAGCGTTCATCAGCTCGTCGCGGTCCTTTTGCCTGAGCGTTTCCGGGGCGGTTGCGCCTTCGGCTCCGAGCCCCGAAAGGCCCGATCTCTCCCGCGAGAGTCGGCGCGAAACTCTTCGATCACCGAGGGGGAGTCAATCTGCAAACACCGTTCGCCTGACCTGTTCCGAAAACCGCCAGCCACCGATGACCGGCGGGGCGATAATTTCGGCTGTTCCAGGAGGATCGCCCATGTCCAAACTTGATAGCCCTGCTCCGCCCGACGCGGTCACGATCGGCAAGACCTTCGTCGTCAATGTACCCGCAGATCAGGTCTGGGCCGTCCTAAGCGATGTCCATGCCCTGCCCACCCGCCTGGCCGCCGGCTTCGTGACGGATAGCCGCAGGGATGGTGACGACCGTCTCCTCACCTTCGCCAATGGAATGGAGGTCCGAGAGCGAATTCTCGCCGTCGACGAGGCGCAAATGCGCGTCGTCTACAGCGTGATCGGCGAAAAGATGAACTTCCACCGCGCTAGCGCCACCGTAACGACCAGGCCAAACGGCCAGACGCAGTTCACCTGGACGGCGCAGGTGTCGCCGGCCGAACTCGCGCCCGGGATGGACGATATGATGGAAGTCGGCGCCGCGGCCATCAAGCGTACGCTGGAGGCCGCGGCTGTGGGGTCGTAGCCTGAACTACATCCGCTCGGGGGCGGCGATGCCGAGCAGGTCCAGCGCCTGTTCCAGCTGACGCAGCGTCGTCTGGGCGAGCGCCAGACGGGAGGCCTTCACCGCCGGCTCCGCCGAGAGGATCGGGCAGGCCGCGTAGAACTTCGAGAAGGCCTGGGCCAGCTTGTAGGCATGCTCGGCGATGAAGTTCGGCGCTTTCTTGTCGTAGGCGTCGATCAGGGCCTGCTCGAAGGCGTCGAGCAACAGCACCAAGTCCCGCTCGGCCGGCTCAGACACGATGATCGGGCCAGCTTGCGCGCCCGCCTCGGCGGCCTTACGCAGCACCGACTTCACCCGCACCGCCTGGTACAGGAGATAGGGGCCGGTCTTGCCCTCGAAGCTGGAGAAGCGGTCGAGGTCGAAGACATAGGACGTGCCGCGGAAGTTCTGCAGGTCGGCGAACTTCAGGGCCGCGACCGCGACCTTGTTGGCGGTGTCCTCGAAGGCGCCCGGATCAAGCTCGCTGCCGAGATCGGCCTCGTGCAGGCGCTCACGCGCCTTGTCCCGGGTCATGACGATCATGTCGTTCAGCTTCAGCACCCCGCCCTCACGGGTCTTGAACGGCTTGCCGTCCGTGCCGTTCATGGTGCCGAACCCGACGTGCTCCAGGCTGCCTTGCTCGGCATAGCCGGCCAGATAAGCGGCGCGGAACACGATCTCGAAGTGATCGGCCTGCCGCTGGTCCACGGCGTAGAGGACGTAGTGCGGATCAAAGGTGTTCTTGCGGTCGAGGATGGTCGCCAGATCGGTCGTGCCGTACATGGCCGAGCCTTCCGACGAGACCACCAGCAGCGGGTCCGGGCTCGGGACCACGACCACCGAACCGTCCGGCAGCTTCTTCTTCTTGGTCTCGTTCGGACCGGCCACGTGGACGATGCGCGCGCCCTGATCCTCGACCAGCAGGCCCTTGGCCTCCAGGTCGGCGACCATCGGCGCGATCAGTTCATCGACGTCGCTCTCGCCCTTCCAGAGGTCGAAGTCCACGCCGAGCGCGTGGAAGTCGCGCTCCAGCGCCACCTTCGTCACCTTGGCGAAGTGCTTCCAAATCAGGAAGTAGCCGGGCTTGCGCCCCTGAAGTTCGGCCGTCAGCTTTCGGGCGCGGTCACGGTAGTCAGGCTCGGTCTTGCCGCGCGCGGCGGCCAGCGGATAGAGCCGGTCAAGGTCAGCCAGGGTGATCTTGCCGTCGAGCGCAGCGAACGTCGCGGCCTCGTCCTGCGGCGTGATTTCGGACTTGGCGTTCAAATCCTCCATCATCGCGCGGATCTGCGCGTCCTCGTCCATGACGGCGCCGATCAGCAGGCCCATCTGGTAGCCCCAATCGCCAAAGTGGGCGTCGCCCACCACGGTGTCGCCCCGGAACCGGTAGATGCGCTTGAGCGATTCGCCGATGATCGAGGAGCGCAGGTGGCCGACGTGCATCGGCTTGGCCACGTTCGGCCCGCCGTAGTCGATCAGGACGCGGCGCGGCTGCGCGACCGGCGGCGCGCCCAGTCGCGGATCGGCGGTAATCTCGGCCGCGCGTTCCGACAGGGCGGCGTCGCTGACCCGCAGATTGATGAAGCCAGGCCCGGCGACCTCCACCGAGGCCAGACGCGGATCGCCAGCCAGATGGCTCACCACTTCGTCAGCGATCTCACGCGGATTGCGCTTGGCGACCTTGGAAGCCGGCAGCGCGCCGTTGCATTGGAAGTCGGCCAGGTCAGGCCGGTCAGACGGCGTCACGCGGCCAAGTTCAGCCGGCAGTCCCGCCGCGGCGAAGGCGGCGGCGACCGCTTCGCTCAGGCCCGTTTTAAGGTCACTCATTTGGGTTCGTTGGCGTTCCCGGCCACGGCCGTGCCGGCGTTCAGCCGGAAGCGCTTACCGTCGCGGTTGAAGGCGGCCATCTCCGGGGTGACGTCGAAGCCGACGAGAATCTCGAAATTGGCGCCGCTGGTGGTCGCCGTGGCGCGCGGGATCATCACTTGGCCAATCTTGTCGGTGGCGTAGACCCGATCCTGCCCGGCGGCAAAGGTGACCGGCAGATCGAAATACTGCTTGGCCAGAACCGCGTCGTTGCGCTTCGTGACGGCGACCCAGTAGCGGTAGTTCTTGGTGGAGGCCTGGGCCTGCGGGCCGCGGCCCAGTTCGAACAGAACCTCCATCGTCACCTTGATGGGCTCGTCGTCCTTATACTGGCAACCCGCCGAGATGCCTTGGATTTCGCCGGTGTAGGCCACGGCGTTCGACGCCTCGCGGCCGTCCTTGAACTCGACATAGCGGCCGGCGTCGTAGAGCACCTTCACATAGGGGCACGGACCGGCGTTGCGCAGCTGCGGCAGCGGCGCCTGGACGTCGCTCCACTCGGATTCGCGCTTCTTCTTTTTGGCGGCGTCCTGCTCTTGCTGCTGCTGTTCGCCTGGGCGGCGTTGCTGGGCCGAGGCGATTTCAGGAGCCAGTGAGCTGGCCATGATCAAGCCGGCGGCGAGCAACAGCAGAGGGCGGCGCATTTGAGGTCGTCCAAAACAAGAGGGCGCGGGCCGATATCAGCCCTCGCGTGCGTTACCCTACTAATGGCTATCGATTGAGGCCGCAACGCGGCTGGCGGTCCGGCCGCTCAGCGCTTACCTTGGCGCCATGTTGCAAGAGCCCCGCCCCCGCCGTCCCCTCAAGGTCTTGCTCGCCACCCCGCGCGGCTTTTGCGCCGGTGTCGATCGCGCCATCCAGATCGTTGAACGGACCATCGAGAAGTACGGTGCGCCGGTCTATGTGCGCCACGAGATCGTCCACAACCGCCACGTCGTGGACCGGTTGAAGAGCCTCGGCGCCATCTTCGTCGAGGAACTGTCAGAGTGCCCGACTGATCGCCCCGTGGTGTTCTCAGCTCACGGCGTGCCCAAATCCGTCCCGGCCGAGGCCGCCGGCCGCCAGATGCTCTATCTCGACGCCACCTGCCCTCTGGTCTCGAAGGTCCATGTCGAGGCCCAACGCCACTATGACGCCGGCAAGGAAATCGTTCTGATCGGTCATGCCGGCCACCCGGAGGTCGTCGGCACCATGGGCCAATTGCCGGAAGGCGCCGTGGCCCTGATTGAAACCGTCGAGGACGCCCGCGCCTTTACGCCCAAGGATGCGTCCAACGTCGCCTTCGCCACCCAGACGACCCTGTCAGTGGACGACACCGCCGAGATCGTCGCGGCCCTGCGCGAACGGTTCCCGGAGATCTCCGCGCCGCACAAGGAAGACATCTGCTACGCCACCACCAACCGCCAGGACGCGGTCAAGGTGGTCGCCAGCCGCGCCGACGTGCTGCTGGTCCTGGGCTCGGCCAACTCGTCCAACTCCGTGCGGCTGGTCGAGGTCGGCAAGCGTTCGGGGGCCAAGGGCGCCTATCTGATCGATGACGCCAACGGGCTTGATCTCGCCTGGCTGGACGGCGCCGCCACGGTCGGCGTGACGGCAGGCGCCTCGGCGCCGGAAGTGCTGGTCCAGGGGGTGATCGACCGCCTGGGCGAGACCTTCGACGTCACCGTCGAGGAAGTCGACACGGTCCGCGAGACCGTGAGCTTCAAGCTGCCGCGGGCTTTGGTCAGCGAGTAAGCGACCGAGCTCTAACCCATTCGGCAAGCTCGTCGACGTCTCGGTTTCCCGCGGCGACCGCTAGAATCGTGAGCGCGGCGTCCGCTTGATCGGCGACCAGCCGACGTCCATTTTTTAGTAGGAACAGACCAGCTGCAAGGTACGCAGCACGCTTGTTGCCGTCCGCGAATGGATGGTTGCTGGCGAGCGCCACCGCATATGTCGCCGCGAGGATGCAGATGTCATCCGCGCCTTCGTAACGGAAGCGATTGGCCGGGCGCTGGAGCGCGGACTCCAACAATCCTGCGTCTCGCAAACCTGGCGCACCGCCATGCAAGGCGATGCTGCGGTCGTGAAGGACAATCAAGCCTTCCTGGGTGATCCAACGCGGCTCGGGCGCTTTGCTCACTTGGCCAGAGCGCGGAACGTGTCGCGATACTGAGCCATGAACTCCTCACCCATCGCGATCTCTTCGGCCACCTCGGCGCTATAGGCCGAGAGCCGCATTTCACCGCCCGCGCCATCGGTCAGATAAACCGTATCGCCCTTTTCGACGCCGAGTTTGATGAGCGCCTCTTTTGGCAAGATGACGCCGACTGAGTTTCCGACCTGGGTCAACTTCAGAGCGATCATTGTGGCCTCCGAGCAAAGCGCCATCACGTTATAACGATTGTAATACCAGAAGTCGACTTGACCGCCCGCCCGGCCTCCCTCATCCCGGTCGCACATGGCCGTATACACAGACATCACCGACGAGGAGCTCAACGCCCTCCTGTCCGACTTCGATCTCGGCGCGCCATTGGCGTTCAAGGGGATCGCCGAAGGCGTGGAGAACTCCAACTTCCTGCTGGAGACGCAGGCCGGGCGCTTCATCCTGACGGTCTACGAAAAGCGCGTCCGCGAAGACGAGCTGCCGTTCTTCCTGGGGCTCACCCGCTGGCTGGCCCAGCATGGGTATCCGTCGGCGACGCCGATGATCGACAAGGCCGGCGAAGCGCTCAAGCGCGTGCGCGGCAAGCCCTGCGCGATCTTCAGCTTCCTGCCTGGCTTGTCCGTCCGCCGCCCGACCGCGGCTCATTGCAAAGAAGCCGGCCAAGGCCTCGCACGCCTGCACCTCGCGGCCGAGGGCTTTCCGCTCACGCGCGCCAACGACCTGGGCCAAGAGGCCTGGGCGCCGTTGTTCGACACCCTGCGCGAGGCCGCGGAGAACCTGAAGCCCGGCTTGGCGGCGGTGATCGAAGGCGATCTGGCCCACATCGCCGCGCACTGGCCCACGGACCTGCCGCGCGGCGTGATCCACGCCGACTATTTCCCGGACAATGTCTTCTTCCAGGGTCCGCTGTTCGCCGGCGCCATCGACTTCTATTTCGCCTGCGTGGACCAGCTGGCCTACGACATCGCCGTGACGTTGAACGCCTGGTGCTTCGAGGCCGACGGCAGTTTCAACATCACCAGCGCCCGCGCCCTGCTGGCCGGCTATGAGGCCCACCGTCCGCTGACGCCCGCCGAGCGCGCGGCGTTGCCGGTGCTGGCCCATGGCGCGGCCATGCGGTTCTTCCTGACCCGGCTGCATGATTGGGGCGCGACGCCCGCCGGAGCCCTGGTGCGTCCCAAGGATCCGTTGGAGTACGAACGCAAGCTGGCCGTTCATCGCTCCGCGCCCGACCTCGTGCTGCTGGGCGAGGCTTCGTGACCCCGCAGGTGGTGATCTATTCGGACGGCGCCTGTTCGGGAAACCCTGGCCCCGGCGGCTGGGGCGCGGTGATGATTTCGGGCGAGCATGTCCGCGACATCTGCGGCGGCGAGCCGGCGACGACCAACAACCGCATGGAGCTGATGGCCGCCATCCAGGCGCTGGAAGCCCTGAAGAAGCCCTGCAAGGTCGAGCTTCACACCGACTCCACCTACGTGATGAAGGGCATCTCGGAGTGGATCCACGGCTGGAAAAAGCGCGGCTGGCTGACGGCCGATAAGAAGCCGGTCAAGAGCGACGATCTCTGGCGGCGCCTGGACGTCGCCCGCGGCAAGCATGACGTGACGTGGAAATGGGTGAAGGGCCACTCCGGCCACCCGCTCAACGAACGCGCCGACGCCCTGGCTCGGCGCGGCCTGAAGGAAGCCCTCGCAGCCTGAAGCTCGTCGCGGACGCCCTGCGAAAGGGCTTCACCGACAACGAGTCTTGTCAGGCCTAGCCGTCCTGCGGTCGCTGCGGACCTTCCTGGATGAGATCAGCGGATCGGCCGAACCAACAGCCGTGTCCCGGCGCTGAGGCCGACGACTTCGACGACCTCTTCGATCTCGAGCGGCGCGGCGTCCTGCGATTCCGCCGCCCACTCCTTGCCGTCGACCATCACCCGCCCGGCGCCGCCGACAAACGCCGTGGCGACGCGGCCGCGATGGCCGACCAGCCTAGCGACATTGTCGTTGATATCGCTGGCCCCCTTCGCCTCGCGCGGCCAGAACCGCCTCGCCGTCAGGGTGGTGAGGATGGTCAGGGCCGCGAACAGCCCGATCTCAAGGGCGCTGCTATGGGTGAACAGGCTGACGAAGGCCATGACCGCGGCCGAGGCCGACGGCCAGAGCAGCCATCCCGACCCGGCCGCGACCTCGAAGGCCAGGATCGCCGCGGCGATGGCGATCCAGACCCAGAAGGTGTGCGCCCCATAGAAGTCGACAAGACCGCCCATCGGATCAGGTTCCGGTCGGCGGAACGGCCGGGCCACGCGGCGCGCGCGGCGGCGTGGCGGCCGGCGGCGCTCGGACCGGCGCAGG
>NZ_JAURWM010000271.1 GCF_030654915.1 Phenylobacterium sp.
AGCAGCCGCCAACGGCGACGCGAGCCGGATCGAAACCGATCTCGGCGGCATGGTCGAACACCCACTTCACCGAGGCCAGGGCGTCGTCGTGGCCAGCCGGGAACGGATGCTCGGGCGCGAGCCGGTAGTCGACCGCCAGGACGCGGATTCCCGCGAAGCTGGCCAGACGTCGGCAATGGCCGTCGTGGCTCTCGAGGTCGCCGATGGCGAAGCCGCCACCGTGGAAATAGACAAGGCCCGGCGTGGTCGCAGGCGCACCGGAAGGCGTGTAGAGCCGCGCGCCAATGGGGCCGTCCGCTCCGTCGACCTGCAGGTCGCGGGCCTCGACGTCCTTGGGCGCGGTCAGGTTCTGGGCGGCGCGCTGCATGCGGTAGCCGGCCCGGATCATCTCAGGCGGAATAGCGTCCAACGGCGGCGCGGGCTGACCGGCGGCGGCGGCGGCCAACTCGTCGATCATCGCCTTGATATGGGGGTCCATGAGGACTCCTTTCCTGTTCGCTCATCCCTGGCGACCGCGATCGCGGAAGCCCTTTCAAGGATCGGGCGAGAGAAGCCTTAAGCCCTCTCGCCCTCTCACTCGCCGATCAGTCCACCCTACGAGGGGCGGATCTTGTCGTTGTTATTCAGCAGCTTCCTTCGGCGCGTAGCCGAGGACCGCCTTGACTTCCAGGAACTCGTTGAAGGCGAAATCGCCCCACTCGCGCCCGTTGCCGCTCATCTTGTAGCCGCCGAAGGGAGCCATCAGGTCCCCGCCGCCGCCATTGATCGACACCTGGCCGGCGCGCAGCTTGGAAGCCACTTCGCGAGCCTTGGCGAGGTCGGCGCCCTGGACGTAGGCGGCCAGGCCGTACTCGGTGTCGTTGCCGATCTGGATGGCCTGATCGACGCTTTCGTAGCCAAGGATCGACAGCACCGGACCAAAGATCTCTTCCTTGGCGATGGTCATTTCCGGGGTGACGTTGGCGAAGACGGTCGGCTTCACATAGTAGCCGACGTCCAGGCCTTCCGGACGGCCGACGCCGCCGGTGACCAGGGTCGCGCCCTCGTCGATGCCGGCTTGGATCAGCTTCTGGATCTTGTTGAACTGGACCTCGGAAACGACCGGGCCGAGTTGGCTGTTGCCGTTCGGGTCGCCGACGGTGACCTGGGCGGCCGCTTCCTTGGCGACGGCGATGGCTTCATCCATGCGCTTCGTCGGGACCAGCATGCGGGTCGGGGCGTTGCAGGACTGGCCGGAGTTGGTCATCACGGTGGCCACGCCACGGCCCACGCCCTTGGCGAAGGCGTCGTCGTCGAGGACGATGTTCGGGCTCTTGCCGCCCAGTTCCTGGGCCACGCGCTTGACGGTCGGGGCGGCGTTCTTGGCCACCTCGATGCCGGCGCGGGTCGAACCCGTGAACGAGATCAGGTCCACGTCCGGGTGGCTGGACAGCGGCACGCCGACGCCGAGGCCATCGCCTTGGACCATGTTGAACACGCCGGCCGGCACGCCGGCGGCATGCATGATCTCAGCGAAGATGTGGCCGGTGAACGGCGCGACTTCCGAGGGCTTCAGAACCATGGTGCAGCCCGTCGCGATGGCCGGGGCCACCTTGCAGACGATCTGGTTCAGCGGCCAGTTCCAGGGGGTGATGAACGAGCAGACGCCGATCGGCTCCTTGACGATCATCGTCGGGCCGCGGTCTTCCTCGAACTTGAAGGTCTTCAGGATCTCCACGGCGGTGGCCAGGTGGCCCATGCCGATCGGAACCTGCGCGCGCTGGGCCAGCGACGACGGGGCGCCCATTTCCTCGGTCACCGCGGTGGCCAGGTCGCCGAAGCGCTTCTGGTACTCGGCCAGGATGCGGCCCAGGACTTCCAGGCGCTCTTCGCGGCTGGTCTGGCTCCAGGTGGCGAACGCCTTGCGGGCGGCCTTGGCGGCCTTGTCCACGTCGGCGGCGGAGCCCATGGCGATCTTGCCACAGACTTCCTCGGTGGCGGGGTTTTCGACGTCGAGCGTCTTCAGGCCCTCGGCGGGATCGACCCACGCCCCGTCGATATAGAACTTGAGGTATTCGCGCATGACGTCCTCCTGGCCTTCGTTTCTTGGCAGCTGACGGAGCCGTCCGCCCCGATCTTCAAACATTCATTTTAGTGATCACTGTTAAGGGTTGAAAGCCCCCGCGCCGCGTAACCCTGCAGGAAGTTTCACACAGACGCCCGCAACCCCGCGACTGGCCGCTTGCGAGCCGCCCCCCGCATCGCTAAAGCCGGACGCACACAGCTTGGAGCCCCCATGTCCGGGATCATCCCCATCGTCGTCTTCCTGGTCGTGATGGCCGCGCTGAACCTGTTCGAGTTCGGCCGCCTCGACTGATCGGGCCAGCCTGATGACCAGCCGCGGCGCAGCACTGGTGACGGGCGGCGCGCGGCGGATCGGCCGTGTCCTCGCCGCGACAGCGGCCGAGGCCGGCTATGACGTCGCCATCCATGTCCGCAGCGTCGACGACGACGCCGAGGCCGCCGCCGGAGATGTGCGCGCCCACGGCCGCAAGGCGGTCATCCTCACCTGCGACCTGCGCCAGGAGCCCGCCGCCGTGGCCCTGGTGGGCGACGCCGAAGCCGAGCTCGGACCGGTCACCCTGCTGGTGAACAGCGCCAGCGTGTTCGAACACGACGCGTTCGCCGACATGAACCGCGCCTCCTGGGACCTGCACATGGAGACCAACCTGCGCGCGCCGCTGGTCCTGTCCCAGGTGTTCGCCCGGCGGCTGCCGGCCGACCGCGAGGGGCTGATCGTCAACCTTCTGGACCAGCGGGTCCTGCGGCCCGGCCCGGACTTCTTCTCCTATTCGCTGAGCAAGGCGGCCCTGTGGGACGCCACGCGCATGCTGGCGCAGGCGCTGGCGCCGCGCATCCGGGTCAACGCCATCGGCCCCGGCCCCAGCCTGCCCTCGATTCACCAGGACCAGGCCGCCTTCGACGCCGAGGTCGCCTCCACCCTGCTTGGACGCCCCGCCTCCCCCGCCCAGATGGGCGCGGCGCTGCGCTACCTGATCGACGCCACATCGGTGACCGGCCAGATGATCGCCGTCGATTCGGGCCAGCACCTGTCATGAGCGCCGGCGTCTTGGTCAGCTCGAAGGTCTTCGTCACCGGCGTGAAGGTGCAGGCCGAGATCGGCGTCTACCGCCATGAGATCGGCCGGGTTCAGCCGCTGATCGTCGATGTGGAGCTGGACGTGCCGACGGACGCCTCCGACCGGCT
>NZ_JAURWM010000274.1 GCF_030654915.1 Phenylobacterium sp.
GACGTCAGCGGGGCGATCGTTCACTACAATTGGCGGGTGTCTGAGTTTTGGGGCTGCGCGCTCGCTGGCGCCCGGCCGTTCGCGGATGGTCTGCGTTTGGCGTCGAGCCAGGCGGTCGTGGCCGAGGTGCTGGCCACCGGCGCACCCGTGAAGGAACGCGAGATCACGCTCGAACATCCCAATGGCCGCGAGAGCAGCCTGCTGGTCAACGCCGATCCGCTGTTCGACGACGACGGCGAACTGATCGGCGTGGTGAACTGCGTTCAGGACATCACCGAGCTTCGTCAGGCGCGCGACAAGCTGCGCGCGCGCCAGGGCTGGTCGCGCCGGGTCCTGGAATCGTCGCCGGTCGCGATCTACCAGACCGACGCCGAGGGCCTGGTGGTCGGTTTCAACTCGGCCGCGGCGCTGCTTTGGGGGCGCGAGCCGACGATCGGCGAGGATCGGTGGTGCGGGTCGTTCAAGCTCTACTGGCCCGACGGGACGCCCATGCCGTTGGAGACCTGCCCGATGGCGCAGGCGATTCGCGAGCGCAGGCAGATCGCCGGGGCCGAGGCCATTTTCGAGCGGCCTGACGGCAGTCGCGGCGCGTTCCTGGCCCATCCGACGCCACTGTTCGACCCCGAGGGCGAACTGGCGGGGGCGATCAATGTGCTGGTGGACATCACCGAGCGAAAGCGCGCCGAAGATCTCCAGAAGACCTTGCTGGACGAGTTGAACCACCGGGTGAAGAACACCCTGGCGACCGTCCAGTCGCTGGCCGCCCACAGTTTCCGCGACGGCGGCGATCCGGTCGGGATGCGCCAGGCGTTCGAGGCGCGGCTGATGGCGCTGTCAGGCGCGCACAATCAGTTGGCCGTCCGTCGGTGGGAGGCCGCCGACATGACGGACATCGTGGCCGGGATCCTGGGTCCCTATCGCGGAGACGCGGTGTTCTGCGAGGGACCCTCCGTGCAACTGCCGACCCCCGTCTCGGTGACCCTGGCCATGGTGCTGCACGAACTGGCGACCAACGCCGGCAAGTACGGCGCGCTGTCTCGCCACGAAGGCCGCCTGGTGGTGCACTGGACGCAGACTTCGGAAGGCCTTTCCCTGGAGTGGCGCGAGACCGGAGGACCGCCGGCGAGCGAGCCCCAGCGCGCCGGGTTCGGCCTTAGATTCATACGCGGCGCGATCGAGCGCGAGCTGGCCGGAGCGGTCGATTTCGACTTCGCGCAAACCGGTCTGCGCTGCAAGATCATCGCCCCACTCCCGGTTGCGTCTTGAAGCTTCAGTATGCCGTTGGAGGTCTCGCGACGGCCCATCTGATCACTCGCGTGCGACGCGAGACCACACGCCTGTCATTAAGCCTTGAAATGAACCCAATGGCAGGGCACACGGACCATCTGTCCTGCAAGCGGAGGCTGACGCCGCAAGACGTTTCGAGTTTCGAAACGAAGCGTTGGCAGCCTGGGCTTCGCATACCCCGCCAATCCGCTTCCCACCTCCAGGGCCCTGCATGTTTTCGTCCCTCTTCGGCGCTATCTCCAACGACATCGCCATCGATCTCGGCACCGCCAATACGCTGATCTACATGAAGGGTAAGGGCATCGTCCTGAACGAGCCCTCCGTCGTGGCGCTGCGCAATGTCGGTGGCCGCAAGGTCGTCCACGCCGTGGGCATCGAGGCCAAGCAGATGCTCGGCCGGACGCCCGGCCACATGGAGGCGATCCGCCCCATGCGCGACGGCGTCATCGCCGACTTCGAAGTCGCCGAAGAGATGATCAAGTACTTCATCCGCAAGGTTCACAACCGCAAGGGCTTCGTGAACCCGAAGGTGATCGTGTGCGTGCCGTCAGGCGCCACCGCCGTGGAGCGCCGCGCGATCAACGACAGCTGCCTGAACGCCGGCGGCCGTCGCGTCGGTCTGATCGACGAGCCGATGGCCGCGGCGATCGGCGCTGGCCTGCCGATCCACGAGCCGACCGGCTCGATGGTCGTCGACATTGGCGGCGGCACCACCGAGGTGGCCGTGCTGTCGCTGTCGGGCATTGTCTATTCGCGTTCGGTCCGCGTCGGCGGCGACAAGATGGACGAGGCGATCATCAGCTACATGCGCCGCAATCATAATCTGCTGATCGGCGAGACCACCGCCGAGCGCATCAAGAAGGAAATCGGCACGGCGCGGGCGCCGGCCGACGGCGAAGGCCTCTCGATCGAGGTCAAGGGCCGCGACCTGATGCAGGGCGTGCCGCGCGAAGTGCGTATCAGCGAAAAGCAGGCCTCCGATGCGCTGGCCGAACCGGTCGGTCAAATCGTCGACGCGGTGAAAATGGCTCTGGAAGCCACGCCGCCGGAACTGGCCTCCGACATCGCCGACAAGGGCATCATGCTGACGGGCGGCGGGGCGCTGCTGCGCGGCCTGGCCGCCGAAATTCGCGACCACACCGGCTTGCCGGTGACCGTGGCCGACGACCCGCTGTCGTGCGTCGCGCTCGGCTGCGGCAAGGTGCTTGAACATCCGAAGTGGATGAAGGGCGTTCTCGAGTCCACCCTGGCGTAGAATTCGCGAGTCGGCGCTTGGGGGAGGTCTCCCTGGCTACGTCTTGGAAGCGAGCAGGTTCAGGTGGCTCTTCGTGAGAATCCGTTCGGCGAAGTAAGGGTTCCGCTGGCATGGACGGCGGGGGTGGCCCTTGTCGTGGCCATCATCGTGGCCGTGGGCCTGCTGATGTCGGACCGGCGCGAAACCTTCAGATCAGAAGCTTACGGCGTGACCCGCCAGGTGGGCGACGCCGTGGCGGCTCCGGTCACCGGCTTTTTGGTGACGCCCGGCCGGTGGATCGGCGACGGCGTCGGTGCGGTGCGCGGATACTTCTTCGCGGTGTCCGAGAACAAACGGCTCAAGGCCGAGCTTGCCGAGGCGGCGGAGTGGAAGAACGCGGCGCTGACGCTGCGCGACACCAATAATCGCTACAAGGCCCTGTTGGGCCTGAAGACCGACCCGCCGATCCCGATGGTGGCGGCGCGAACCGTGAGCGAGGCGCGCGGCCCGTTCTCCAACACCCGCCTAGCCAACGCCGGCCGGGAAAAGGGCGTGATCTCGGGCAATCCGGTGATGAGCGAGAACGGCCTGATCGGACGGGTCATCGGGGTGACCGAGGGCGCGAGCCGGATCCTGCTGCTCACCGATATCGCCTCGCGCACGCCGGTGATGATCGAGCGCACCAACGCGCGGGCCATACTGACGGGCGACGGCGGCCCCAATCCCCGGCTGGAATATCTGCGCGGCCAGGAGCCGGTTAAGCCGGGCGACCGGCTGGTGACCTCCGGCGACGGCGGGGTGCTGCCGCGCGGTCTGCCGGTCGGCCTGGCGGTCAAGGGGCTGGATGGACGCTGGCGCGCGGTGCTGGCCTCCGACGCCGCGCCTGTCGATTTCGTGCGGATCCTGCTGTTCCAGGACTTCTCGCAGCTGACCGCCGCGGCGGCCGCTGAGCTCGACAAGATGCCGGTGCCCCCGCCGGCCAGTCCATTGCCCGCGGTAGGGGTGACGGCCAGCGGCGCGACTCCAGCAGGGGCCGCGGCGCCCGCCCCGAAGCCGCCGACCACGGCCGGCGCGGCTCCCGCCGCCTCGACAGCCAGGGCGCCCGCGCCCAAGACCGCTCCACCGCGCGCGCCGGCCCCCAAGGGCGCGACGCCGAGCCGGCCCGTGACGTCCGCGCCCGCGCCCGTACCCGCGCCGGCAAGCCCGCCGCCGGCCACGACAGAGGTTCCGTTCTAGGATGGGCGGCGCCCGTCCCCTGGCTCCTTGGCGCTGGCTCGGGGTTCCGCTTGTTCAGTGCCTGGCGCTGACCGTGCTGTTCTCGATGCCGTTCCGCATGTTCGGGCTGAGCCTGCCCGAGCCGATTTTTCCGATGGTGCCGGCCTTCGCCTGGGCGGTGATCCGTCCCTCGATGCTGGCCCCGCTGGGGGTGCTGGCCATGGGGCTGTTCCTGGATGTCTTCTGGGGCGCGCCGCTTGGTCTCTGGGCCTTGTCGCTACTGGTCACCTATGGGGCGGCGCTGGTCGGGCGCAGTATGATGGCAGGGCAGAGCTGGCCGGTGATGTGGGCCTGGTTCGCGGTCAATAGCGGCCTGGCCATGGGCGCGGCCTTTCTGTTCACGATGCTGGATTCTCACGCGACCCCGAGCCTGGTGGCCGTGGCGTGGCAATTCCTCGCGACGGCTATCCTGTTCCCCTTCGCACACCTGCTCATCGACCGGTTCGAGGATGCAGATGTCCGCTTCCGTTAGGTTCTAGCCGATGGCCGAACCGTCAATCTTCTTCTCCGAGGTCAACGAGCGGCAAGGTGTGTTCCACCGCCGTATGTTCCTGATGGGCGGCTTGGCGGGCCTCGGGCTAGCGGCCTTGGGCGGGCGGCTGGCGCACCTGCAGATCGTCGAGACCCAGCGCTACGAGAAGCTCTCGGCCTCCAACCAGTTCAACTTCCGCCTGGTGCCGCCACCGCGCGGCCTGATTGTCGACCGCGAAGGGGCGGTGCTGGCCTCGAACCGGCCGAACTTCCGCTTGCTGCTGTCGCGTGAGGACAATTCCGACCCGCAGGGAACACTGAAGATCCTGGCTAATTTCGTGCCGCTGGACGAGGCCCGCCAGAGCCGGCTGGTCAAGGACATCGAGCGCACGCCCAAGCGGGTCCCGGTGGCGGTCATGGAAGACATGACCTGGGACCAGTTCTCGGCGATCAACATCCGCGCGCCCGAACTGCCCGGCGTCACCGCCGACATGGGCGAGGTGCGGGTTTATCCGTATGGCGGCGCCTTCGCTCACGTGATCGGCTATGTGGCCAAGGTGAACCGCGAGGATCTGACCCCGACCGGCCCGAACTCGGACTCGATTCTCTTGCATCCCGGCTTCCGCATCGGACGCCAGGGGGTGGAGAAGGCGTTCGACCTGCCGCTGCGCGGCAAGCCAGGGGCGCGCAAGGTCGAGGTCGACGCCAATGGCCGCGAGGTCCGGCAGGACGAGGCAGGGGACATTCCGGCGACGCCCGGCAAGACCATTCAGCTGACCCTCGACGTCGACATCCAGAACCGCGCGCTTGAGGTGATGGGCGATGAGAGCGGCGCCATCGTGATGATGGACTGCCGGACCGGCGACCTGCTCTGCATGGCCTCGGCGCCCAGCTTCGACGCCAACCAGTTTGTACGTGGCCTGACAGGCGCCGAGTACAAGGCCTTGGCCAACTATGAGCGCCGGCCCTTGCTCGACAAGGCGATGACCGGGACCTATCCGCCCGGTTCGACCTTCAAGCCGACCGTGGCCCTGGCGGCCTTGCAGGCGGGGATCGATCCGGCGATCCGGGTGAACTGCTCGGGCGGCTGGTACTATGGCGGGCGCACCTGGCGGTGCTGGAAGCATGGCGGGCACGGCGCGCAGAACATGCACGACGCCATCAAGAACTCCTGCGACATCTATTTCTACCAGACCGCTCTGCGGATCGGCCCCGACTCTATTGCGCGGGCCGCCAACGCCCTGGGGTTCGGCAAGACCTT
>NZ_JAURWM010000281.1 GCF_030654915.1 Phenylobacterium sp.
CGGTTCGCCTGGCTCTCTGGCGATTACCGAAACCGAGCAGATCGAATGCAAGAAGTCGGTAAACTTCGTCATGAAGACTATCGCGGCTTTTGCGAACAACAAGGGCGGTTACTTCGTGTTCGGCGTGGAGAACGGCAGCTTTAATGTCGTTGGCCTTCCGGACGATAAGTTCGAGAATTACGACCTCAACAAGCTCAACCAGAACATTCGGGATCAGCTCGGCATCGGCCTGGAGATCCAAACCGCGACACACCAAATCGACGGAAAGAAGGTGGGGGTCGTCTGGATCGGGCCGGCTCACACCAAGCCTGTCATCTTCATCCACAACGGGGGCGATGTGACCCAGGGCCACATCTACTACCGCTACCCAGGAGAGGATCGGCTTATCAGCCCCACCGACCTGCAGCGCCTTATCGAACAGCGCCTACAACAGCTGTCGCAGACCATCCTCTCCAAGCACCTTGCGAACATCATGCGGTTCGGCATCGAGAATGCAGCAATCATGAACCTCGTCACCGGCGAGATTGACGGCAAGGCGGGCTCGTTCCTGATTGACGAAGCGCTCTTGCCGAAGATCAGCTTTGTGAAGGACGGCGAGTTCATGGAGCGGTCCGGGGCGCCCACGCTCAAGCTGGTCGGAGAAGTCGCTCCGACGAAGGCGACGGTCGTGGCCATCAAGGAGGCGCTGGAGGGCTACCCGCTCACCTACACCGAACTATTCCGTCGGGTAAAGAAGGCGACCGGGGCGAAGCAGGGCGCGATGGACGCGATCATCAAGGCGAAGAAGATGAAGGCCGACAGGGCGTTCGCACACTACTCCTTCCGCGCCAATGTCGACCGCCTGCGCTACGAGGCGACCGGAGTTGTGAAGAAGGGCGCGGCATCCAACTACAACGAATCGGCGGTGCAATTCCTCACAGAAGAGTTGGGCGAAAGAGACGTGCCGTAGGCGTCGAGGCACGCTCGTTCATGAGACGTCCGCTTCGCCGCCCAAGGCCAATTTCCGCTTCTGGCGCGTCGCGGGCGCTCCCGGCCTCGTCAGCGAGCATCGCCTTCCCCCCTTCTCAGTCACTCCGAGGGGCCGCTTTGAGCGGCCAGCAACGCATGGCTACGCAGCCCGTTCGATATATCTGACAGTCTTAAGTTGGAATTGGGTCAGCGTTAGGTTGGTGCACAATCACCGGGTCAAGAGCCCGGTGATGACGAACGGTGGCAGAGTGCGCGGCCAACAGCGCCCTAGGCGCGCGGATAGAGGATGATCTGTGTGCAGCGGAAGGCGGCCATCAGCTTCCCCGTCGCGGCGTCCTCGACCTTGGCGTCCCAGACCTGGGTGGTGCGGCCGCCATGCAGCAGGGTGGCGGTGCAGATCGCCTCGCCATCACGCAGGGTGCCGACGAAATTGGCCTTCACCTCGGCGGTGGTGAAGCCGTTCGCCCCCTCCGGCCATGAGGTCGAGACGCCATAGGCGCAGAGGATGTCGGCCACCGACAGCACCGCGCCGGCCAGCAGATAGCCCGTGTGCGCCACCAGATCCTGGCGCACCTTCCAGCGGCCCACGACCTTGCCCTCGGCGACCTCGGTGATCACCAGGCCAAGGTGCCCGGGCAGCTTGCCCTCGTTGGCCTGGTTCAGCTTCTCGACGCTGGTGTGATTGGTGGTGGCGGCCATGTTTCTCTCCCCTATTTTGTCGGGATCATGCCGCGATTTCCGCAAAGTGCTACAGCCAAGCTGACATGAGCAAAACCACCCGCTTCTGGACCCAGTCCAGCTATCATCCGGCCTTCAAATGCGGCGGCTGGGCCTATGTGCGCGACGACGCCGGCGGCCTCGTCGGTCAGGCCGGCGGCGACCGCTACACCACCCCGGTCCGCATGGCCCTCACGGCGCTGGTCGCGGCGCTGAAGGAAGCTCCCAAGGGCCCGGTCGCGATCTGGACCGACAACGCCGAGGTCGCGCGGGTCGGCGCGATGCTGGCCAAGGGCATGCAGCCGCAGGGCGACGAGGCGCCGCAAGACGACCTCGACCTCTGGGCCCAGCTCGCCGCCGCCCTGCCCGGCCGCCCGGCGACCTTCACCCGTTCGGGACCCGATCCGAAGACTCCGAACGCCTTCGCCGGCGCCTGGGCGGACCTGGCCCGCGACAAGGCCAACGCCAAGGGCGCCTTCGCCTCGGCCATCCCCAAGCCCAATCTCGCCAAGGTCGCCGGACTGTGACCCCGGCCAGCGTCGCCGCCGCCCTGGCCCCGCTGGCGCCGGCGCGCGCGCCGTTCATCATCGGCGTCACCGGCTCGGTCGCGGTCGGCAAGAGCACTTTCGCTGAGCAGCTCCGCGCGGAATTCGAGGGCGCTGAGTTGGTGTGTACGGACGGCTTCCTGCACGCCAACGCCAGGCTGGAAGAGCTTGGCCGGCTGGCCGCCAAGGGCGCGCCCGACACCTACGACCACCTCGCCCTGGCCTCGGCGCTCACCGCCATCCGGTCGGGGCCGGCGACCTTCCCCGCCTATTCCCACGTCACCTACGACATCGATCCGCGCCTCGCCCGCACCCTGGCGCCGCCGCCGGTGCTGATCATCGAGGGCCTGGCCCTGCGCGATCCGGACACCGGCCCGGCCAGCCTGCTCGACGCCCTGATCTACCTGGAGGCCGATGAGGCCGACCTGGAGCGTTGGTACGTCGCCCGGTTCCTGGAGCTATGGGAGGCGGCGAAGACCGATCCCGCCTCCTTCTACGCCCGCTTCCAGCACATGGACCGCGACCAGACCACCGGCCTGGCCCAGATGGTCTGGCGGCAGGTGAACCTGAAGAACCTGCACGACCACATTGTCCACGCCCGCCCCCGCGCCGACCTGATCGTGCGCAAGGGTCCGGGCCACGCCATCATCGCCATCACGCCCAACCGACCGGAGCTGACTTGACCAACCTTCCCGCGACCGACGCCAGCCGGCCGCCGATCAGCCCCAACGCCTTCATCCTGCTGGCGGCCTGGATCGCCAGCGGCGTCGGCCTGCTCATGGTTCCGCAGGCGAGCGGCGTATTCACCTTCGTCTTCGTGATCCTGGGCTGGGTGCTGGCCGTGGTCGCCCACGAGTTCGGCCACGCCTTCATCGCTCACAAGGCCGGCGACCCGACCATCGCCGAGAAGGGCTATCTCAGCCTCGACCCGCTGAAATACGCCGACCTTGGCGTCTCGATCGTGATCCCGGTGATCGCCGTGGTGCTCGGCGGCATCGGCTTTCCCGGCGGCGCGGTCTATCTGCGCGAAGACATGATGCGCAACCGCGCCTGGCGCTCGGCCGCCAGCCTGGCTGGCCCGTTCGGCACCTTCCTGGTGCTGGTTGTGCTGACCGCCGCCATCGGCTTGGCCGCGCCACGCCTGGAAGGCGGCCTGGCCAATCCGCTGATCCCGGCCCTGGCGTTCCTGGCCTTCCTCCAGGCCACCGCCCTGCTGCTCAACCTGCTGCCGGTTCCGGGCCTCGACGGCTATGGGATCATCCGCCCGTGGCTGCCGAAGGAAGTGCGCGAGGCGACCCGCAAGTATGAGGGCCTGGCGATGCTGGCCCTGTTGGCGGTGCTGTTCTTCGTGCCGCCGGTCGCCAACCTGTTCTTCGGCCTGGCCTTCCTGGTCACCCACCTGATCGGCGTGCCGCTGGAAGCCGTGCAGGAAGGCTATCGCACCTTCCGGTTCTGGCGCTGAAGCTAATCCCTCTCCCTCGGGAGAGGTTAGGTGAGGGGGCGCGAAGCGCTCTACGGCGCTAGCTTCCTACCCCCGCGCCACCTGGGTCCGAGGCTCCAGCGGCCCGGCGAGGGTGCTCAAGTGCCGCGCGCCCTGCCACAGCTCGGCGCCGAACGCGTGCGCATGGCGCGTGGCCTGCTCCAGGGCGGCCATGTCCGAGGGGCAGTTCCACTCCTCCACATCGGCGAACCGGCCGACCGAATCGAGCACATAGAGACGATAGTCCATGGGGCTTCCTCCTTACCCAGGAGCAACAGGCCAGGCCCCGGCCAGGTTCCCGCCGCCGGGCGTCTATGGCGCCGCAAGGGAACCTGCTTAAACTCTCGGCGGAATCAAATTCTGGGGACTTGAGACGATGACCAAGCGTGGATGGCTGACGACCCTGGCGGCGTGCGCGCTCCTGGCGGGCTGCGCGAGCACGAGCGGCGCCGGCCCCCAGACCGGGGCGCAGGCCAAGGCCGCGCCCAGTCCGCTCAAGGAAATCATGCCCGGCTACCTGCCGGGCTATCTCGCCCCCGGAACCGCGCCGAACAGCCTGTCGCTCCTGCCCCCGCCGCCGGCCGCCGGCTCGGCCGCCCAGGCCCGCGACGACGAGGCCGCCAAGGCCGCCGTCGCCCTCAGCGGAACCCCGCGCTGGACCCTGGCCACCCACGACGCCGAGCTGAAGTTCCCCAAGGCCGCGCAGACCTTCGCCTGCGCGATGGACGTCAAGATCAGCGAGGCCGACACCCCCAACCTGTACCGGCTGCTGCGCCGCACCCTGGCCGACAACGGCCTCTCCACCTACCCGACCAAGAACAAGTTCAAGCGCGCCCGCCCCTTCACCGTCAACGGCGCGCCGATCTGCACGCCCAATGAAGAGCAGGTGCTGCGCAACGACGGCTCCTATCCCTCGGGCCACAGCGCCATCGGCTGGGGCTGGGCGCTGGTCTTGACGCAGGTCGCCCCCGACCGCGCCAACGAGGTCCTGGCCCGGGGCCGCGCCTTCGCCAACAGCCGGGTGATCTGCAACGTCCACTGGCTCAGCGACACCGAGGAAGGCCGCACCATGGCCTCGGCCGTCGTCGCCAAGCTGCAGTCGGACGCCACCTTCCAGACCGACCTCGCCGCCGCCAAGGCCGAGGTCGCCGCCGCCCGCGCCAAGGGCCTGAAGCCGGACGGCGACTGCGCGGCCGAGGCGGCGCAGCTGGCGGCGGGATGAGGCGCGCCCACGCCTGCGCCCTTGACGCGGCGCGGCGGGCGCCGTTCCGTCCGGCATGCCTGATCCTGCCCCCCTACGCCGCCTGATCGACCTGCCTGGGATCAAGGAGCTTGAGCAAAAGGCGTTGATGAAGCCGCGCTACGCGGACGCCGACGCCCGCGCCGAGTTCCCCGAGATCGACGACTGCTCGCGCGCCATCTTCGGCCTGACCCAGGACGAGGCCGACGACGTCCCGCGCCCCGAGGGTTGGGACCGCGTCGAGCGCCGCCCGCTGCGCGATCAGGTCGAGACCTTCGAGGCCGAGGGTTGGGACGTCACCGACGACAAGCGCCGCCCGCTGCGGATGCTGGACCACTTCGCCCCCCAGCTCTGGCTGGCCCTGCGCGGCGTCGCCGGCGAGCTGCCGTTCCAGGCCGAGGTCGAACCCGACCCGATGAAATCGTCCCTGGCCATGGAAGCCGCCCGCTTCCGCCGCGACCGGCGCTGAGGGCGTGCCGGCCAACCTGATCGCGCAGTATGGATGGTCCGAGCCCCTGGCGCTGGCCTTCGAACCCCACGCGCGCGCCGGCCACACCCCCGGACGGATCGTCGTCCAGCAACGCGACGGCTATCTGGTGCTCACCGACGAGGGCGAGCTGCGGGCCAAGATCTCGGGCCGCCTGCTTCACGAGGCCCGCGAGGCGGGCCATCCGGCCGTCGGCGACTGGGTGGCGCTGTCGCTGAACCTGATAGAGCGCACCGCGACCATCCACGCCATCCTGCCGCGCCGCACGGCCTTCGTGCGTCGGGCGGCCCACCTGCGCAGGCCCCAGATCCTCGCCGCCAATATCGACGTCGCCTTTGTCGTCACCTCGATGAACGCCGACCTCAATCCTCGCCGGATCGAACGCTATCTCGCCGCCGCCTGGCAGAGCGGCGCGCGCCCCGTGGTGGTCCTGACCAAGTCCGACCTCTGCCCCGATCCGCAAGGCCAGGCCGCCGAAATCGCCGCCCTGGCCGGCGACTGCCCGGTGCTGATGGTGTCGGCGCGCCAGGGCCTGGGCCTTGAGCCCCTGCTCGCCCAGGTCGCCCCGCGCGAGACCTGCGTGCTGATCGGCTCGTCCGGGGTCGGCAAGTCCACCCTGGTCAACGCCTTCCTGGGCGAGGACAGGATGGAGATGCAGGCGATCCGCGAGTCCGACGATCAGGGCCGCCACACCACCAGCCATCGCCAGCTGGTCCTGCTGCCCAGCGGCGCCCTGATCCTCGACACCCCCGGCATCCGCGAAGTCGGCCTGATCGACGCCGAGGAGGGCGCCAGCGCGGTGTTCGACGACATCGAGCGCCTGGCCCACGACTGCCGGTTCAACGATTGCGGCCACGCCGGCGAGCCGGGCTGCGCCATCGCCGCGGCGCTGAAGAGCGGGACCCTGGACCCCGACCGATGGGCGCACTTCCAGAAGCTCGGGCTTGAAATGGCGGCGCTGGAAGAAAAGACCGAGCGGGTGGCCAAGGACGTCGAGCGCCGCCGCAACGCCGCCACTCAGAAGACCTACCGCACCACCAAGAAGGACGCCCGCGGCGGCGACTGACCGCCCGGCAGGCGGCGTTGGCCATGCCGTGAACGGAAGATTTTTGCAGAATATGGCCCGCTTTGCCGGCCGAACGGGTTAGGTGAGGAGATCTAGCCTCACGAGAGATGATCATGCCCGCGTACACCATCGTCACAACCAGTGCGACCCAAGGCAGCAACGAGGCTGAGGTGAACACCCTCACCGACGAATTCGTCAACGAAAGCGAAGCCCAGGGCTACTCGCGCCGCATGGCCGACGAGATGCTCACCCTCGCCCACCAGCTCTCCCTGGACTTCGACTACAGCAATGTCGGCCTCTACGAAGGCGACCTGCTCGACGAGGACCTCGACCCCGCCCACCCCGCCTTCATGGGCATGTGGATCCTCGACGAAGAAGGCGCCGCCTTCATCCTCGCCGACGACTTCCGCGAAAGCGTCACCGAGTCCGAGGCCCCCTAAATCCCTCTCCCCAGCGGGGGAGAGGCGCGGAAAAATCCCTCTCCCTCGGGAGAGGTTAGGTGAGGGGGCGCGAAGCGCTCAACAACGCCCCCGCCGCAAATCCGCCAGCCCAAAGACCCCTCACCCAACCTCTCCCCAGCGGGGGAGAGGCGCAAGACATCCCGCCCCCAAC
>NZ_JAURWM010000285.1 GCF_030654915.1 Phenylobacterium sp.
GATCGACGCCGAACGGCTTGTCGGTCAGGCTTTTGACCTTACGCATCTCATCGCGGATGAACTCGGGCGTGCGCCCGGCCATGCCGAGGACGCCATAGCCGCCGGCGTTCGACACCGCGGCCACCAGTTCGGCGTAGGAGACGCCGCCCATGCCGGCGAGCATGATCGGGTGCTTGACCCCCAGCAGGTCGCAAAGCGGAGTGTGCAGCGTCATCGAAATCCTCCCAAATCTTATGCCGGGAGGATGGCGCCGGGCGTCGGCGATTGAAACCGTGACCCGACGTCATGAAGGGCGTGGCGACGCCAAACTCGTCATCCTCCGGGCGTCTGAAAGACGATCCGGGGGACGACGAAGGTTGGGAAGGTGGCAGCCCTAGAAAATGCCGTAGCCGCCGTCGATCAGCACCGAGTCGCCAGTGTGGAAGGCCGAGGCGTCGGAGGCGAAGTAGACCGCCATGCCGCCGAAATCGGCCGGCTTGCCCCAGCGGCGCATCGGCACGCGCTTGATGACGTTGTCGTTGAACTTGTCGTTGTCCTGGGCGCCGGCGGTCATGTCGGTGGCGATCCAGCCCGGCAGGATAGCGTTGGCCCGCAGGCCATAGCGGGCGTGCTCCACCGCGATGGCGCGGATCATCGGGATCAGCGCGCCCTTGGTCGCGGCATAGGCCTGGTTGCGGGCCGCGCCGTCGAGGGCCGAGAGCGAGGAGATCGCCACCAGCGAACCGCCAGGATCACCCTGTTCGGCGCGCGCGACGATGTGCTTGCAAGCCTCGCGGAAGGTGAAGAACACCCCGTCGAGATTGACCGACAGCACCTTGCGATAGGTCTCGGTCGGGAACTCGGAGAACGACTTGGCGCCGCCGCCGATGCCGGCGTTGGCGACCACGGTGTCGACCCGGCCCATCTTGGCCACCGCCTCGACCATGCCGGCGGCCACCGCATGCTCGTCGGCGACATTGACCACCTGGGTCAGGACCCGCACGCCGGTCGCCTTGAGCTTGTCTTGCGCGTCGGCGTTCTTCTGGGCGTTGGAGCCCCAGATCACGATATCGGCCCCAGCCTGGGCCATGGCCTCGACCATGCCGAAGCCGATGCCGCCGTTGCCGCCGGTGACCAGCGCCACTTTTCCGGTGAGATCGAATGGTGTGTAGGCCACGGCGTTTCCCTCATTTTCAAACAATTGTTGGGCGCAAGGGAGCGTGCTTACGCCCCGGCCGTCAAGCGCCTCCAATTGACTTTCCGAGCCACGAGCGTTCGATCCTGGGAGGCGACGACCGAGCGCCGAGGGAGACTGGCCATGCTGAAGCTCTACGATCACCCGCTCTCGCCCTACGCCCAGAAGGTCAAGATCGCGCTGCGCGAGAAGGGCCAGCCGTTCGAGATGCTGACGCCCGGCGGCCTTGGAGCCGGCGGCGCTCAGGGCGAGTTCATCCAGGCCAATCCCCGCGCCGAGGTCCCGGCCCTGGTGGACGGCGAGGTGATGATCTTCGACTCCACCATCATCCTCGAGTACCTCGAAGACCGCTGGCCGACCCCGGCCCTGCTGCCCGCCACGCCGGCCGAGCGCGCCCGCGTGCGGATGCTGGAAGAGGCGATGGACACCCACTTCGAGGCCATCAACTGGGGGCTCTCGGAGATCCGCTGGTTCCGCCGCGCCGAAGGCGAGCTGGAGCGCACCTTGCTGGCCCGCGCCGCCAGCCAGACCCGCCGTTGGTTCGGCTGGCTGGAAGGCCAGCTTGAGGGCCGCACCTGGTTCAACGGCGAGGCGTTCGGCTGGGGCGACCTGGCGGTGGCGCCCTATCTCAACGGCTCGGTCGGCCACGGTTTCCCGCCGGACAAGGGCTCGAAGCTGGAGGATTGGCTGGCGCGGGCCAACGCCCGGGCCTCAGTCGCGCAAACCTCGGCAGAGGCCGCGGCCTCGGCGAGCGCCTCGGCCATGCCCAATGTCGCCGAACTGGTCCGCCAGGGCCTGTTCAAGCGCGAGTACCGCGATCATCGGCTGGAATGGATGATCAAGAGTGGCGGCGCCCAGGTGGTGATCGACGGCCTGGCCCACGACAATATTCGGTTCAGCCCCGACTTCGGACCGCGCTGAGTCACAACTCAAAGAACATTGTTATATTTATGTGCGGGGAGCAAGCTGGGCCGGCGCGACAATGCGCACAGACAAAGGAGAGTTTCGCGTGAGGACGATCCTTGTATCCGCCGCCCTGGCCCTGGCGATCAGTTCGTCGGCTCAGGCCCAGAACGCCCCCAGGACCTACGATCTCGGCCCGGTCTGGCAGATCAGCTATATCGAGACCAAGCCGGGCATGTTCGATGACTACATGTCCTACCTGAACTCCACCTGGCGCGGCATCCAGGAGGCGGACAAGAAGCGGGGCGACGTCCTCGACTATCGCGTGATCGCCGTGGACTCGCCTCGGGACGGGGAACCCGACGTCATCCTGATGGTCCAGCTGAAGAACATGGCCGTCCTGGACCGCCCGCCCGAGGAAGGTGAGGCGGTCATGACCGCCGCCTTTGGCAGCGTGCCGAAGGCGAACCAGGCCGCGGTGTCCCGCGAGAGCGTCCGCGTGCTGCGCGGCCAGGTCACCGGGCGGGAACTGACGTTCAAAAAATAGCCGACAGGGACGGCGTCTGCTCGGTCGCCGTCCAACCGCCCTCGACGACCTCCCCGCGACGGGAGATCAGGCCTTGGCCTTCTTCGCCGCCGAAGGGGGCGGCGGTTGCGGGCGCGAGAACACCCATTCGGTGTCGCTCGAGGCGCTTTTCTGGAAGCTGTAGCCAGCGGTGTCGAAGGCCCGCAGATCGTCGGCCCGCTCGATACGATGGTCGATGACGTAGCGCGCCATCAAGCCGCGAGCCTTCTTGGCGTAGAATGAAATGATCTTCGACGAGCCGTCCTTCTCCTCGAAGAACTTGGTCGTCACCAAGGGGATCTTCAGGGCCTTCACGTCGACCGCGCCGAAATATTCCTGGCTGGCGCAGTTCACCAGGGTCGGGTCCTTGTGGCCGCGCGCGGCCTCATTGAGCGCTTGGGCGATCTTGTCGCCCCAGAAGTCATAGAGGCTGCCGCCGCGCCCCGTCTTGATCCGCACGCCCATCTCAAGGCGGTAGGCCTGGATGGCGTCCAGCGGCCGCAGCACCCCGTAGAGCCCCGAGAGGATCCGCACCCGGTCCTGGGCGAAGGCCAGCGCCTTCTTGTCCAGCTCGCGGGCCTTCAGCCCCGAATAGACGTCGCCGTTGAAGGCGAAGGCGGCCTGCAGGCCATCCTCCATGGCCGGGTCGAAGGCCTGGAACCGCTCGCGATTCAAATCCGCCAGCTTGTCCGACAGGTCCATCATCCGCTTCAGGTCCGAGGCCTTCAGCTTCTTGGTCGTGACCGCCAGTTCGGCGATGTCGGCGGCCATTTCAGGCGTCGTCGCGGCGACCGCGATGTCCGGGCGCGTGAAATCCATCGCCTTGGCGGGTGAGATGACGATCAGCATGGGGGACTCAGAAGAGGACGCGCGGGTTCATGATCCGCTTGGGGTCCAGGCTTTGCCGTATCGCCGACAGCGCCGCAACCTCGACCGGCGACTTGTAGCGCCGGGCCTCCTCGGTCTTCATCGAGCCCAGGCCATGCTCGGCCGAGATCGAGCCGCCCATCGAGGCGACGATGTCGTGGACGATCCGCGAGCCCTCGGCGCGCAGGGCCGAGTGGACGGCGTCGTCGCCGCCGTCCGGGCGGATGACGTCGTAGTGGATATTGCCGTCGCCCATGTGGCCAAAGGCGGTGACGCGACCGCCGGGAACCAGGGCCTCCATGCGCGCGGTCGCCTGGTCCAGGAACTCGGCGACCCGGCTGACCGGCACCGAGACGTCGTGTTTCCAGGTCGCGCCCTCGGGCTTCTGGCCCGGCGACTGGTTTTCGCGGATCGACCAGAAGGCCTTGGCCTGGGCCTGGGTCTGGGCGACGGCGGCGTCGCGGATCAGGCCGTCGTCCAGCGCCTTGCCGAGCAGACGCTCCATCGCCGCCTCCGCCGCGCCAGGCTCGCCCGAGGCGAGTTCGATCAGCACGTACCAGGGATGGATTTCGCTCAGCGGATCGCGTTGGCCGGCGATGTTCTTCAGCACGAACTCGATCCCGCGCCGGCCCATCAGTTCGAAGGCCTCGACCGCGCCGCCGGCCTCGTCCTTGGCGCGGACCAGCAGTTGGCTCGCCGCCTGCGGCGTATCGACCGCGGCGATGGCGGTGGCGCGCGACACCAGGACCGGGAACAGCTTCAGGCTGGCTGCGGTGACGACGCCCAGCGTGCCCTCGGCCCCGATCAGCAGCTGCTTGAGATCATAGCCGGTGTTGTCCTTGCGCAGGCGCTTCAGCCCGTTCCAGATCTCGCCGTTGGGCAGCACGGCTTCCAGGCCCAGCACTAGGTCGCGGGTGTTTCCATAGCGCAGGACCGCGGTGCCGCCGGCGTTGGTGGAGACCACGCCGCCGATGGTGGCGGTGCCCTCCGAGGCAAGATCCAGCGGGAACCGGCGGCCCTTCTCCAGCGCCGCCTCGTGCACGGCGGCCAGGGTGACCCCGGCCTCGGCGACGATCACGTCGTCGAGGGCGTCGATGTCGCGGATGGCCCGCAGGCGCTCGGTGGAGAGCAGGATTTCGCCGAGCGGGATCTGGCCGCCGACCAGGCCGGTGTTGCCGCCCTGGGGCGTGATCGGCACGCCGGCCTCCGCGCAGATCCCGATGACGGCGGCGACGTCCCGCGGGGTTTTCGGCAGGGCGAGAAAGGGCGTGTTCCCGTGCCAGCGGTCGCGCCACTCGACCAGCTTGGGCGCCAGGCGCTCAGGGTCCTGGCTCCAACCACCCTCGCCCAGCACGGCCTTGAGGCGGGAGACGACATCGGCGGAAATGGAAACGGTCATGGCGCCGATCCTAGCGCCTGGCGCCTAGCCGACAAAGCCCGCCGCGCGCTTGAGCCGGTCGTTGATCGCCTCGCCGAGGCCCTCGTGCGGAATGGGCGCGACGGCGATGGCGGCGGGGTCGGTGCGGTCGGCCTCGCGCAGGTAGGCGAACAGCCGCGCCGCCGCCTCGCGCAGGTCGGCCGAGGGGCTGAGGTTCCAGCGGTGATCGCCGGGACCGAAGGCCAGATAGGCCTCGCCAGGTTCAGGCGCCGTGGCGTTCAAACGCACCGGGGCCTTGGGCGAATAGTGGCGGGCCAGGCGGCCGGGCGAGCGCTTGGCGTCGGCCTGCGCCTCGGCCAGCGGGCCGATCAAGGCCTCGATCTGCGCGCGGGTCACCGAGCCGGGGCGCAGCAGACGCGCCTCGTCCAGCAGGGCGACGACGGTGGATTCCAGCCCGACCTCGCAGGGACCGCCGTCGAGGGCGGCGGCGGCGCTGACGCCGGTCTCCTCCACGGCGTCGGCGAAGCTGGTCGGGCTCGGACGCCCCGAGCGATTGGCCGAGGGCGCCACCACCGGCCCGCCGAACCGCGCCAGAAGCGCATGGGCGAGCGGGTGACCAGGGACCCGCACAGCAACAGTGTCGAGCCCGGCGCGGGCCAGGTCGCAGACCGGGGTGTCGGGGGCGATGGGCAGGACCAGGGTCAGCGGCCCCGGCCAAAAGCGCTCGGCCAGCTTGCGGGCGCGGTCGTCGAAGATCGCGATCTTCTCGGCCGCGGCCAGGTCGGCCACGTGGCTGATCAGCGGGTTGAAGCGCGGCCGGCCCTTGGCCTCGAAGATCGCCGCCACCACGGCCGGGTCGGACGCATCGCCGGCCAGGCCGTAGACCGTCTCGGTCGGCAGGATCACCAAGCCCCCGGCGCGCAGAGCCGCCTCGGCCGCGGCTAGCGCCGCGTCGCCGTCAGGTTGACGTTCACCTTCACGTCGGCCGGGATCTGATCGGTCTTTGTCCACTCGCCCTGTCCGACGCCGAAGGCTGTGCGGTCGAGGCTGGTTACACCGCTGACGCGCGCCTTGTCGCCTTCGATCTGCAGGCGGAACGGCAGGCGCGCCGGACGGCTGACGCCGCGCAGGGCGAGTTGGCCATGGGCGACGTAACGGTCGGTTCCGGTATTCTCGAACCTGTTGGCGGTGAAGGTCGCCTTGGCGTGGTTGGCGGTGTCGAACCAATCGCCGCCCTTCAGGGACTCGTCGCGCTGGCTATCGCCGGTGACCGCCGAGGCGAGATCGATGCTGACGCTCACCTTGGACTTGTCGAGCGCCTCGGGGCTGAAGCGTATGTCGGCGGTCCAGCGGTCGAAGCGGCCTTCGATGGCCTGACCGCCCCAAGTGGTGGTGAAGCCCAGCGTCGAGCCCTTGCTCACGGTCCAGACCGATGCTTCGGCCGGGGCTTGGACGGCCGGCGTCGCCGCGGCGACCTCCACCACGGGCGGCGGCGCCGACGTCGCATCAACGGCGGCGACCTCGACCACCGGCGGGGGCGGCAACGGCTTCGACGCCTGGGCGGCCGGCCGGATGGTCTGGGCGGCGGCGGCCACGCCAAGCGCCACCACCGCGATCGCGATCAGGCGCGGATCGAACCAGCGCCCGGGCTTGGCGCCCGGCGCCATGTGGGCCAGCACGGGTTCGTCGCGGCTGAAAAGCTGGTGCTTCAGAGCGCCGGCCACGTGCAGGGCGATCAGCACATAGGCGCCCCAGGCCAGCACCTCGTGACCCGTATGGCCAAAGCTGTTCCAGGCGGTTTTCGCCGGTCCGACGAGATGGGCCAACCCGGGAAAGTGCGGCCAGGGGACCATGCCAAACAGCAGGGTCGGGACTTGGATGCGGCTGGTCGACACCATGATCCAGCCGGTGATCGGCAGGCCGATCATGATCACATAGAGGCCGATGTGGGCGACCTTGGCGAGCCAGCGTTCCCAAGTCGCCATACCCGCCGGCAACGGCGGCGGACGGTGGGTCAAGCGCCAGGCGAGGCGCGCCAAGCTCAGCAGCAGAATGGAGATGCCGACCGACTTGTGAAGCTGGATGAGGGCGAAGCCCTGGGGGGTCCGACCGTCCATCCGCCAGGCCAGGATCACCTGGAAGATGATCGCCGCGGCGATCAGCCAATGAAGACCAATGGCGACGGTGCTGTAGCGGGTGCGGGTCATCGACTCGGCTGTCTCTCGGTGATCTCAGTCTTGAACACTAGCTCAGGATCATCGCCCGTCTCGCCTCCGGTGAAGCTCACGTCCGCAGATGGCTCCAAGCCGCCTTCACGGAAAGGCGTCGCCGGCCTCACGAAGCCGTGAAGTGTTGGAGCTCTCCGCCCCCTTGGCTTAAAGAACCGCAATATCCTCCGGAGTCCTGCAATGACCTTTCGCGCGCCGCTTCGCGATCTGACGCTCGCCCTCAAGACCGCCGGCCATCCAGCCTTGGTGGCGCAAGGCTTTCCGGAGCTGGACGAGGACACGGTCGCCGCCGTGCTGGAGGCCGCCGGCGCCTTTACGGAGGAAGAGCTCGCCCCACTGAACCGCAAGGGCGACCAGGTCGGCGCACGGTATGAAAACGGCGCGGTGGTTTCCGCCCCGGGCTTCGCCGCCGCCTACCAGGCCTTCGTGGCCGGCGGTTGGAACTCGCTGTCGGCCGATCCCGAGCATGGCGGCCAGGGCCTGACCAAGGCGATGGAGCTGGCCGTCTTCGAGATGATCCAGGCCGCCAACATGGCTTTTGGCCTCTGCCCGATGCTGACCCAGGCCGCCATCGAGGCGCTGGCCCTGCACGGCAGCGAGCGCCAGAAGCGGCTGGTGCTGCCCAAGCTGGTCTCCGGCGAATGGACCGGCACCATGAACCTGACCGAGCCGCAGGCCGGCTCGGACCTCGCCGCCGTCACCACCCGCGCCGAACCGGACGGCCAGGGCGGCTATCGCCTGACCGGCCAAAAGATATTCATCACCTGGGGCGACCACGACGCGGCGGAGAACATCTGCCACCTGGTCCTCGCGCGCCTCCCCGATTCGCCGCCTGGCATGAAAGGCATCTCGCTGTTCCTGGCGACCAAGCGGCTGGTGGACGACCAGGGCGCCCTCGGCGCGGCGAACACGCTGCGCGCGGGCTCCATCGAGCACAAGCTGGGCATCCACGGCTCGCCCACCTGCGTCATGCTGTTCGAAGGCGCCCAGGCCGAACTGGTCGGCGAGGTGAACAACGGCATCGCCCATATGTTCGTGATGATGAACGCGGCTCGCCTGCAGGTCGGCGTTCAGGGCGTGGCTATCGCCGAGCGGGCCTTCCAACAGGCCCTGGCCTTTAGCCAGGAGCGCAAGCAAGGCCGCGCGGTCTGGTCGGCGGAGTACCCCGCCCCGCTCTATGGCCACCCCGACGTGCGCCGCACCCTGCTGCTGATGAAGGCCAAGATCGAGGC
>NZ_JAURWM010000014.1 GCF_030654915.1 Phenylobacterium sp.
TGATCTGCAAGAATAGCGTTTGGGCGTCGATCACATTCTCGCGGGAAACGCGGTCGAGCGACTCCACGAGAAGGTATGCGCCGGGCGCCACCTCGCCCGTCTTGATCTGTTCGAGGAAGATCGAGAGATCGCCCTTGGTGCGGTTTAACCCGTGGTAAGCGGAAACGCCCTCATCCTTCAGGCGGTTATCGAGTTCGAGCCCGTGCTCGGCAGCATAGGCTTCGGATAGCTCAAGCTGGCGTTTCAGCGAGTCGCCGGAAGTCTGGCGATCCGAAGACCAGCGGATGTATGAGTAAGCCTTCGGCTTCAACGGGTTCGTCCCCCCACACGCCGTGACAGGCTAACCCGCGAAATAGGACAAACTCTTAACAAGGTCTCCACCGCCGTGGAGCTGCGCTTCGACGTCCGGCGCTCGCCGTCGCTGCCCAACGACGTGGCGATCCGGCTGATGAAGCTGGGCGGACGCAAGATCACTCAGGACGGAGTGCTGGTGCTGGTCGCCATGACCCACCGGACCCAGGAACGGAACCGAGCCGAGGCGCTTGAGCGGTTGCTGGGACTGATTCGCGAAGCCGCCGCCCCGCCCCCGCCCCCGCGCAAGAAGACCCGGCCGACCCTGGCTGCGAAAAAACGTCGGGTCGAAGCCAAGGTTCACCGGGGCGGCGTCAAATCCATGCGTGGCAAGGTCCGCGGCGACGACTGAGCCGCCCGATCCAATCGAACGCGCTCAACCAACCTCTTGGCGTCGGCATGATCGGGCGCATAAGGTGGCCGCAACATGTCATGCATCCGCGTCATCTCCGCCTCCGCCGCCCTGCTTCTGGTCGCCGCCTGCGCGCCCACCCTGGGTCCCCCGCCGCCTCCGCCGCCCGGCGCCAGCGGACCCGCCTCGGCCAACACGTTCCGCGCCGATGACTTTTCCTGGTCGGCCGTGCCGGGCCAGGGCCGCGTGGACGGCCGCCTGGTCTTCAAGTCCGGCCAGACCCGCTACAGCTGCGAAGGCGCCGGCGTCGTCCTGACGCCAGAGACGCCGTGGACCCGGCGGCGGATGACCATCCTCTACAAGTCGCCCGACCGCTCGGCTCTGCCGGCCGACGAGGTTCGCGCCCGCACGCCGAACGCCCCCAGCGGCGACTACTCGGCCTTCGTCAAGCGCACGGTCTGCGACGCCAACAGCCGCTTCAGCTTCTCGGGCCTGGCCAACGGCGCCTGGTACGTGATCACCGTCGCCAAACCGGTCGCCCCCGGCGCTGGTCCCGACATCGCCGTGATGCGCCGGGTGGAAATCCGCAATGGCCGCGCCGTGAGCGTGGACCTGTAGGCGCTGCTCGTTATCCTCCGGTCAGCCGAAGGATAACGAGTGGATGGCTTCGAACAAAAAAC
>NZ_JAURWM010000296.1 GCF_030654915.1 Phenylobacterium sp.
ACCTCGAAGACGCCGTCGCCGATCTCCAGGATCGAGACGTCGAAGGTGCCGCCGCCCAAGTCGTAAACAACGATCTTCTTGCCGTCGTTCTTATCGAGCCCGTAGGCCAGCGCCGCCGCAGTCGGTTCGTTGATGATGCGCAGGACTTCCAGCCCGGCGATCTTGCCGGCGTCCTTGGTCGCCTGACGCTGAGCGTCGTTGAAGTAGGCCGGGACCGTGATGACGGCCTTCTCGACCTTTTCACCGAGGTGCTGCTCGGCGGCTTCCTTCATCTTCTGGAGGATGAAGGCCGAGATCTGCTGGGGCGAATAATCCTTGCCGTGGGCTTTCACCCAGGCGTCGCCGTTCGGGCCCTTGACGATCTCATAGGGCACCATGTGCCGGTCCTTCTCGACCACGGGGTCGGAGAAGCTACGGCCGATCAGGCGCTTAATGGCGAATAGGGTGTTGGACGGGTTAGTGACAGCCTGGCGCTTGGCCGGCTGACCGACGAGGCGTTCGCCGTCGTCGAGGATGGCGACAACCGACGGCGTGGTCCGAACGCCTTCAGCGTTCTCAATCACTTTCGGCTGCTTGCCGTCCATGATGGCCACGCACGAATTGGTCGTGCCCAGGTCGATGCCGATGATCTTGCTCATATCGAGTCTTGCTCGCTCCTGAATGGCGGACGCCGGTTGAAGGGCCTTCGATTGAAGCACCCCGTTTCTTTTCGACGTCCCCGGTTCGAATAAGGGCTCGGCCGGTTAACCCACGAGGAAACCGGCGTCGAGTCGCGATATGGGATCACCTGCGCCCCCTGCAAGGGCGCAATGCCCTTATATCGTGTGGGGTCTTCACCCTAGGCCGTCCGGCCAAGCTTTTAAAATCCTTGCATAAGCTTGAGTCTCATAGGGCGCGGCCCCGCCCCAGGCGGCCAGATAGGCGTGCTGCACGACCATGGCTTGCTGCTCGATATTGAGTTGCGAAAAATTTCGCCCATCGTCGAGATCATAGGCATAGGCGGCCCGTCCATCCCCGGCCCTAAGCTTGGCCAGGGGCAGAAACACCCCGGTCTGGGCCTGCCAGACATGGGTCAGTTCGTGGATCAGCACCGAGCGCAGCCACAACGGGGCGCTCGCGAAATCCGCGAGGGCCGAGGCCGCGGGCCAGACGATCAGCCGCCCGTTTGGGACGAAAGGTCGCGCCCAGAGCGGCAGGCTGAAGATCCGCACCCGGCCGGCGTCCAGCCCGTCACCGAACACGCCGGCGCACAGGTCGCGCTCTCCGCATGTCAGCGGCCGCCACCTCATGGGCGCCATGCGCGGATCGTGAGCAGAGTGGGGCATTGCCCCTATATGAGAGCCGATGAGCCTTTCGACGACCACTGGATTTCGCCTGCTGCCCGGCCGCCTCTCCCCGGAGGCGCAAAGCCAGTTGCTGGCGCAGGTGCTGGCGGGGGCCGAACAAGCGCCCTTCGTCCATCAGGTCACCCCCGGCGGAAAGCCGATGAGCGTGGCCATGACCAGCTTTGGACCGCTCGGCTGGACCACCGACGCGCGCGGCTATCGCTATGAGCCGCGACATCCGAGCACCGGCCAGCCATGGCCCGACATTCCGCAGGTCCTGCTCGACCTCTGGTCCGAGCTCGCCGACCCTCAGGTTCCGCCCGACGCCTGCCTGATCAACTTTTATGACGCGCGGGCCAAGATGGCCCTGCACCAGGATCGAGACGAGGCCGACTTCCAGTTTCCGGTGTTGTCGGTCTCGCTCGGCGACACCGCGGTGTTCCGCATCGGCGGGCTCAGACGGTCCGATCCGACCCACTCGATGAAGCTCTCATCGGGCGACGTCTGCCTGCTGGCCGGCGAGGCGCGGCTGCTGCACCACGGCGTCGATCGCATCCTGGCCGGGTCCTCGCGGCTGATCCCTGGCGGCGGCCGCATCAACCTGACCTTGCGAAGAGCGCGGCCAGCTCAGTAGGGCGGCTGTTCCGGCGGCGGGGTGAGGCCGTCGATCAGGTCGCCGACCCGGTCTTCGTCCGCCGACGGCATGACCGGGGCCTTTGGCGGCGAGGTCACGGCCGGCGCGACCGGTGGCGGCGTCACTACCGGGACTTCCTCGGCCTTTTCCTCAGGCTTTTCCTCGACCTTCGGCGGTTCCGGCTCCAGCTCTGAAGGCGTCAGCACCAGATCATCCAGCGGCCGCGCGTCGGTGGCCTGTAGCGCCGGCCCGCCTTGGGCGCTCTCGCCCGGCAGACGCGCCCGCTCCGGCGCGCCCCGAACGCCAAGCACGAAGCCGCCGATAGCTAAGGCGGCGAGGATGACGGCGACGACCCGCAGGACGCCTCGAGGCATGGTCCACATGTTCGCGAACCTAGTGTGGGTTTGAGCAAACGAAAACTGGATTTCCGCCGGGCTCCAAGCCCCGACCAAAACACCCGCCCCGACGCCTCGCTTGGTAAACGCCTCTTAACCCTCAAGCGTCCAAACATGGGATTTGCAGAACTTGAGGAATGGGCATGGCGCGAGTGGCGCGGAAGACGGGCGTTGAGCTGGGCCTGCACATTGCGAGCCTCGCCTGGACCCATCCGGCCACGGCGCGCCTGCGCGGCGGCATCATCGCGGCGGTAGGCATCGCCTTCGCCGTGGCGCTCGCCACCTACAACGCCGCCGACCCCAGCCTGAACGCGGCCTCCGCCCTGCCCCCGGCCAACGTGCTCGGCGCGCCCGGCGCCACCGCGGCCGACCTCGGCATCCAGTCGCTGGGCTTGGCGGCCGGGGTCGCGGCCCTGCTGATGGTGGTGTTCGGCCTGGGCCGGGCGACTACGCCCCAGCCCGATCAGAACCGCAGGAAGCTGCGCATCCGCGCCCTGGTCGGAACGCTCGGGGTCCTGGCCCTCGCCGGCCTGCTGGCCGCGCCGCCGGCTCCCGCCGCCTGGCCGCTGTCCAAGGGTCTCGGCGGCTTCTGGGGCGATGGGGTGCTGCACGGCCTGGCCGGCATATTCTCCTACGCCCACATCCCCGGCGGCGGCATCTTCGCCACGACCCTGCTGGCGATCGCCGCCGCGGCCGGCATCGGCTACGCCATCGGCGTTCGCCGGGCGGAGCTGGAAGCCAGCATCGCCTGGGTCCAGGCCACCCTGCGCAATCAAGCCGCCGCGCCGGCGCCGGCGCCAGCCAAGCCCGCCCGGGCCCCGACCGCCCGCCGCGCCAAGACAGCAGGCAGCGCGCCGGCCCGACCAGATCCCGCGCCCTACGTGCCGCCCGCGATGTCGGACGACGAGGACGACAGCGCGCCGAGCGTCGCGATCAAGGCCCCCAAGCCGGCGCCCAAGGAATCCAACCGCGAGCAGCGCGAAGCCCAGAGCACCTTCGACTTCGTCAAGACCAGCGGCTTCGCCCTGCCTGAGCTGGCCATGCTGTCCAAGCCCAAGCCGCGCGCCTCGCAGTTCGACGAAGGCGCCCTGCGCCAGAACGCCCAGCTGCTGGAAAGCGTGCTGGCCGAATTCGGCGTGCGCGGGAATATCGACCAGATCCGTCCCGGCCCCGTTGTCACCCTCTATGAACTGGTCCCCGCGGCCGGCGTGAAATCGGCGCGCGTCGTGGCCCTGTCGGACGATATCGCTCGCTCGATGTCGGTCGCCGCCTGCCGCGTCAGCGTCGTGCCCGGCCGCAACGCCATCGGCATCGAACTGCCCAACGCCCGCCGCGAGACCGTCTATCTGCGCGACCTCTTGGCCAGCTCGGAATATGAGCGCTCCACCCAGGCCCTGCCGATGGCGCTTGGCGAAAATATCGGCGGCGAACCCTATATCGCCGACCTGTCGAAGATGCCCCACCTGCTGATCGCCGGCACCACCGGCTCCGGCAAGTCCGTGGGGGTCAACGCGATGATCCTGTCGATCCTCTACCGCCTGTCGCCCGAGCAGTGCCGGTTCATCATGATCGACCCGAAGATGCTGGAACTGTCGGTCTATGACGGCATCCCGCACCTGTTGGCGCCCGTCGTCACCGATCCGAAGAAGGCCATCGTCGCGCTGAAGTGGACCGTCCGCGAGATGGAGGACCGCTACCGCCTGATGTCGAAGATCGGTGTACGGAACGTCGCCTCTTACAACGAGCGCGCCAAGGAGGCCGCCGCCAAGGGCGAGCACTTCGAACGCACCGTGCAGACCGGCTTCGACGAGAGCGGCCGACCGATCTACGAGAGCGAGCGCATCGACCCGAAACCCATGCCCTATCTGGTCGTGGTGATCGACGACGTGGCCGACCTGATGCTGGTGGCGGGCAAGGACGTCGAAGGCGCCGTGCAACGCCTGGCCCAGATGGCGCGCGCCGCCGGCATCCACCTGGTGATGGCGACGCAACGTCCGTCCGTGGACGTCATCACCGGCACCATCAAGGCCAACTTCCCGACCCGGATCAGCTTCCAGGTCACCTCCAAGATCGATAGCCGCACCATCCTGGGCGAACAGGGCGCCGAGCAGCTGCTGGGCCAGGGCGACATGCTCTACATGGCCGGCGGTGGCCGCATCACCCGCCTGCACGGTCCCTTCGTCTCCGACGAGGAGGTCGAGGAGGTGGCGAAGTTCCTGCGCACCCAGGGCGAACCGCAGTACCTTGAGGACGTCACCGCCGGCGGCGACGAGGATGGCGAAGACGGCGAGATGTCAGGTGACGAGGGCGGCGGCTCGGGCGACGATCTCTATGACCGCGCCGTGGCCGTGGTCACCCGCGACCGCAAGGCCTCGACCAGCTACGTCCAGCGCCGCCTGCAGGTGGGCTACAACCGCGCCGCCTCATTGATCGAACGCATGGAACACGAAGGCGTCGTCAGCCCCGCCAACCACGCCGGCAAACGCGAAGTCCTGGTCGGTGCCGCACCTTAGCGGCTGGCGGACCGAGAGGTTCTCCCCCGCGGGAGGTAGGTCATGAAATCCCTCTCCCTTGGGAGAGGCTAGGTGAGGGAGCGACGCGCAGCGACGCATCGCTCCCACAAGTCCTACTCTGCGGCTTGCGCGCGGGCGGCCAGGCGCTGGGTGAGCGCCTCGTGCTGGCTCCACAGTTCAGCCGGCAGGCGGTCGCCGAACTTGGCGTAGGCGTCGGGGATCAGGGCGGCTTCCTCAGCCCAGACCTCGGGATCGACCGAGAGCAGGGTTTCAAGCGCGGCGTCGGTGATCGACAGCCCCGAGAGGTCCAGCGCGTCCTTGGCCGGCAAGCGCCCGATCGGCGTGTCGACCGCATCGGCCTCGCCTTCCAGACGCTGGACGATCCACTTCAGCACCCGGCTGTTGTCGCCGTAGCCCGGCCACAGAAACTTGCCGTCGGCGCCCTTGCGGAACCAGTTCACGAAGTAGATGCGCGGCAGCTTTGCGGCGTCCGCCTGGGCCCCGACCTTCAGCCAGTGGCTGAAGTAGTCGCCCATGTTGTAGCCGCAGAAGGGCAGCATCGCGAACGGATCGCGGCGCAGCTCGCCGACCTTGTTCTCCGCCGCCGCCGTGCCTTCCGAAGCGACGTTGGAGGCCAGGAACACGCCGTGGGCCCAGTCGAAGGCCTCGGTCACCAACGGCACGGCGCTGGCGCGGCGGCCGCCGAACAGAATGGCTGAGATCGGCACGCCGGCCGGATCGTCCCACTCGTCGGCGATCACCGGGCACTGGTCGGCCGGCACCGCGAAGCGGGCGTTGGGATGGGCGGCGGGCTCACCGGACTCCGGCGTCCACGGACGGCCCTTCCAGTCGGTAAGGCCTTCCGGGGGCGTTTCGGTCAGGCCTTCCCACCAGACGTCGCCGTCGGCGGTCAGGGCCACATTGGTGAAAACGGTGTTGGCGTGCAGGGCGTCGACCGCGTTCTTGTTGGTCGCGTTGCCAGTGCCAGGCGCCACGCCGAAGAAACCGGCTTCCGGGTTGATCGCATAGAGCCGTCCGTCATCGCCAAAACGCATCCAGCAGATGTCGTCACCGACCGTCTCGGCTTTCCAACCCGGGATGGTCGGCTGCAGCATCGCCATGTTGGTCTTGCCGCAGGCGCTTGGGAAGGCGGCGGCCACGTAGCGGACCTGGCCGGCCGGCGAGGTCAGCTTGAGGATCAGCATGTGCTCGGCCAGCCAGCCCTCGTCGCGGGCCATCACCGAGGCGATGCGCAGCGCGTAGCACTTCTTTCCGAGCAGGGCGTTGCCGCCATAGCCCGAGCCGTAGGACCAGATCTCCCGGTCCTCGGGGAAGTGGACGATGTACTTGATCTCGTTGCACGGCCAAGCGACATCGGCCTGACCAGCTTCCAGCGGCGCGCCGACGGAGTGCAGGGCCGGAACGAAGAAGCCGTCCTCGCCGAGCATGTCCAGGGCGCCTTGGCCCATCCGGGTCATGACCCGCATCGAAATGGCGACATAGGCGCTGTCGGTGATCTCGACGCCCAGGGCGGAGATCTTCGAGCCCAGCGGCCCCATGCAGAACGGCACCACATACATGGTGCGCCCGCGCATGCAGCCCTTGAAGAGCTGCTTCAGATCGGCCCGCATCTCATCGGGCTCGAGCCAGTTGTTGGTCGGACCGGCGTCGGCCGGGTCCTTGGAGCAGATGAAGGTCCGGCTCTCGACCCGCGCGACGTCGCGGGGATCCGACAGCGCCAGGAAGCTGTTAGGCCTCTTCTCGGCGTTGAGCGGCGTCAGGGTGCCCGCCTTGACCAGCTCGGCGGTCAGGGCGGCCCACTCTTCGTCCGACCCGTCGCACCAGTGAACCCGGTCCGGCTGCGTCATCTCCGCGACTTCACGTACCCAGGCCAAGAGGCCAGCATGTTTAGTCGGAGCCTCGTTGAGACCCGGAATGGCCATGCCCATCAGGCTGCGCCCCTTATGTTACCCACGCGATCATCGCCGGCCTCGGGAGTTCTCCGCGGAACCCGCCCGCCGTCCGGCGGCTCGGTGATATGTACGAAATTTGACGGGCACAAGCTCGGCGGCGCCCGATACGCCGATCCGGGGAAATGACACCGGTGACAATCCATTAACTCGCGCCTCACGATACCGTGGATGGAAGTACGCGTCGCAACCGACGCCCATGCTCGGGCCCCGACGTGGCGGAACGCAAGCTGAGCTTTGGACGTTCTTGCGCCCTATTGACGCCAAGGCGGCCCTATAGGCTGCTCGGCGAAACTGGAGCACGAAATGACTCGACTGACCCGACGCGCCTTGGCGCTGGGCCTGGCCGCCCTTCCCCTTCCAGCCCTGGCGCAGCGTGCGCCTGCGACCCCGCTGTCGGCGGCTGATCAGGCGTTGGTTGATCGCGCCGCGGCCTATCTGCAGAGCCTGACCGAGGCCAAGGGCCGGTTCGTCCAGACCGATGCGCGCGGCTCGACCACCCAGGGCACGCTCTATCTGAAGCGTCCCGGCAAGGCCCGGTTCGAGTACGACGCCCCCTCCAAGCTGCTGGTGGTCTCCGACGGCGGCAACGTCTCGATCGCCGACGGGCGGCTGAAGACCTTCGAGGCCTATCCGCTGATGGCCACGCCGCTGTCGATCTTCCTGGCGCGCCAGATCCGGTTCGACAAGAACATCGTCATCAGCCGCGTCGCCCGCATGGCTGACGGCTTCTCGATCACCGCCCGTGACGGCAAGAAGGAAGCCGAGGGCCAGATCACCCTGACCTTCTCCGACAATCCGCTGGCGCTGATCGGCTGGACCGTGACCGACGCCCAGGGCGGATCCACTCGCATCAGGTTGACGCAACTGACCAAGACCACCGGCCTGGCGTCCTCGCTGTTCGTCTTGAAGGATCCGCGCCCGAAGAACGTCGGCCGCTCCAAATCGTGACACTTTCACAACACGCAATAGCTTGCGTGATTTGCGATTGACTTTTTATTGCGCCCAGTGTCATTAATGCAACCACGGGGTTCGCGCGATCGCGACCCTCACCGTTCCGGACCCTATCCCCTCCCGGCGGCGGCATGAGAGACACACTTTACGCCCGGGCTTCTCCAGTGCCCGGGCGTTTCTTTTTGCCCGAAGCCCCTTAAGTACGCGCCATGCGCCTTCGTCTCACCACCTGGAACGTCAACTCCGTCCGCCTGCGCGCCGAGCAGGTCGCCCGCTTCGTCGATGAGCAGGCCCCCGACGTCCTGTGCATGCAGGAGATCAAGTGCCAGGAGCCGGAGTTCCCGCGTGCGGCCTTCGAGGCTGTCGGCCTGCCGCACATCAAGATCGCTGGCCAGAAGGGTTGGCACGGGGTGGCGATCGCCTCGCGCTATCCAATCGAGGACGTCGCGCCGCTCGACGTCTGCCGCGAGGGTCACGCCCGCTGCGTCTCTGGCAAGATCGCCGGCGTCGAGGTGCAGAACTTCTACATCCCGGCCGGCGGCGACGTTCCGGACCGCCAGGCCAACCCGAAGTTCGACCACAAGCTCGACTTCTACGAACAGCTGACCGCCGACATGGCGCGCCGCGACCCCAAGGCGCCGCTGGCGATCGTCGGCGACCTGAACGTCGCGCCGGGCGAATTCGACGTCTGGAGCCATAAGCAGATGTCCAAGATCGTCAGCCATACGCCGGCCGAGCTCGAAGCCTTCGCCAATCTGATGGCCAGCGCCAACTTCACCGATCTTGTCCGCGAAGCCATTCCCGACCCGGAGAAGCTGTTCTCCTGGTGGAGCTATCGCGCCGCCGACTTCCGCAAGTCGAACCGCGGCCTGCGCCTGGACCACATCCTGATCACGCCCGGCCTGCGCGAAGCGGCTTTCCGCACCGGCGCGGCCAGCGCTCGCGTGCATGACGACGTGCGCGAATGGACCCGGCCCAGCGACCACGCCCCGGTCAGCGCCGACTTCGCGCTTTAGTCAGCCCTTGAAGTTCGAGACCAGTACGCAGCTGGGCACGCCGTCGCGGGTCATGACCGTGGCGGGCTTGCCCGTGCCCGGTGCGAAATAGAAGGCGCCCTTGGCGGTCGTCACCTTCAACAGCGACGGACCGCTGAACTGACAGACGGGAATGAACTCGGTCCCACCCTTTTCGGCGGCGATGACGCTGCACTCGACATGGCCGAAACGGCGATCATAGCGCACATCGTTGGAGATAAACGCCTGCTTGGCCTTGGCGCCGCGCGCTTCATATTCCGCAGCGGTCAACACCGGACAGGGCTCGCCGACCAGGGTCTCGGGCCGAACCTGCTCGGTCGAAGCGGCCAGCAGGCCGGCCCGCTTCATGGACGCGGTGACCGCGACCGTGATGCCGCCGACGACAATCGCCCCGACCAGCATCAAGGGGAAGGTCCTGGCCAATCCCCACTTCTTCCTCGCCATCTGTCGATCCCCCAGGCCGCGCCCTAAGGCGCCAGCCGGTAGCCCCCGGCCTCGGTCAGCAGCAGCCGCGCATTGCTGGGATCAGGTTCGATCTTCTGGCGCAGGCGATAGACGTGGGTCTCCAGGGTGTGGGTGGTGACCCCGGCGTTGTAGCCCCAGACCTCGGCCAGCAGCTCCTCGCGCGACACCGGCTTTTCGCCCGCGCGGTAGAGATACTTCAGGATGTTGGTCTCTTTTTCCGTCAGGCGGATCTTCTTCTGGTTGGCGTCAACCAGCATCTTGGCCGAGGGCCGGAACTCATAGGCGCCCAGGTGGAACACCGCGCCCTCGGACTGTTCGTGGCTGCGCAGCTGAGCGCGGATGCGGGCCAGCAACACCTGGAACTTGAAGGGCTTGGTCACATAGTCGTTCGCCCCGGCTTCCAGGCCGGAGATCTGATCGTCGTCGGTGTCGGCGGCGGTCAGCATGATGATCGGCGCAACCACCCCTTGCGCCCGCATCTGCCGGCAAGCCTCGCGGCCGTTCATGTCGGGAAGATCGACATCCAGCAGGATCAGGTCGGGGCGATGCTCGACGGCGGCCTTCACCCCGTCGCCGGCGGTCGCCGCCTCTATGGCCGAGAATTCCTCGGAAAGTTGCAGTTGTTCGGCGATTGCGCCGCGGAGTTCTTCGTTGTCGTCGACGACGAGCAAGGTCTTGCGTTGAGCCATGGACGGGAACATGCACCGTATTGGCCCCCGCCGCCAACCGCTGGAGACCCCTTAGGCCATGATGTTCACGGCGATGTCAGATGGAAGCTTCCGCCTGAACGGGCGCTTGACCCGTTGCGCGCTTGGAAAAACCGGGGTCATCGAGGCCAAACTGAAGCGCGAGGGCGACGGCAAGTCTCCACTGGGCGTCTGGACCATCCGCCGCGTGCTCTATCGCCCCGACAAGGGCGAACGGCCGCAGACCAGCCTGCCCACCCGCGCGCTGGAGCGCGACGACGGTTGGTGCGACGCTCCGGAGGATCCGGCCTACAACCGCGCCGTCAAACTGCCCCACCCGGCCAGCGCCGAGCACATGTGGCGCGAGGACGACGTCTACGACCTGGTCTGCGTCCTGGCGCACAACGACGATCCGCCGATCAGCCCGCTCGGCTCGGCGATCTTCCTGCACCTGGCCAGGCCGGACTATTCCCCCACCGAGGGCTGCATCGCCCTGTCGCGAGAGGACATGCTGGAACTGCTGTCGCTGGCTAAGATCGGCGACGCCCTGGCGATCGAGCAGGCTTAGCGCGCGCCGAACAACGCCGAACCGACACGCACGCTGGTCGCGCCGAACCGCACGGCGGTCTCGAAGTCGTCGCTCATGCCCATGGAGAGCTTCTCAAGCCCGTTGCGCGCGGCGATCTTGGCCAGCAGGGCGAAGTGCGGTCCCGGCGGCTCGGCGGCGGGCGGAATGCACATCAGGCCCTCAAGGCTCAGTCCATAGGTCGCGCGACAGGCGGCGATGAAGGCGTCGGCCTCGCTCGGGATCACCCCGGCCTTCTGGTTTTCCTCGCCAGTATTGACCTGCACATAGAGACGCGGGGCCTTGCCCTGCTTCTGGATCTCCTCGGCCAGCACGCCGGCCAGCTTTTCCCGGTCCAGGGTCTCGATCACATCGAAGAAGGCGACCGCTTCGCGCGCCTTGTTGGTCTGCAGCGGGCCGATCAGCCTCAGTTCGATCTCGGAACGACGCTCAGTCCACCGCTCCATCGCCTCCTGAACCCGGTTCTCGCCGAACACCGCCTGGCCCGCGGCCAGGATCGGCGCGACCTTCTCCCAGGGCTGTTGCTTGGAGACCGCCACCAGGGTCACATCGGCGCCGATGCGGCCCGACGCCTTCGCCGCCCGGGCGATCCGGTCTAGGACATCGGTCAGGGCGGGAGAGACGGTCATTTCAGCAAACTTCTGGACAGTGGTGCGGACGGCCCAAGCCATAGGGCGAGCGGCGGCGCGGCGAAACCCCCCGCTGCCGCCGCTGTTGTTCTTCACCGATCCGGAGCGCACGCCCGACATAGAGGCCGCGGCCAGGCGGCTGCCGCGTGGATCGGCTATCGTCTATCGCAACTTTGGAGCGCCTGACGCCGAGGCCCGGGCGCGGAGCCTGCTTGCGATCGCCCGGCGACGCGGCCTGTTGCTGCTGATCGGCGCCGACGCGGGACTGGCGGCCAAGGTCGAGGCTGACGGCGTCCACCTGCCCGAACGCCTGGCCCATCGCGCGCGGCGGCTGAAGCGGCCCGGCTGGATCGTCACGGCGGCGGCTCACAGCCCTCTGGCGGCGCGGCGGGGTCTGGCGGCTGGGGCCGACGCGGTGGTGGTGTCGGCGATCTTCTCGTCCAGCAGTCCCTCGGCGGGTCCGCCCATCGGGCCGCTGCGCCTGGCGCGGATCGTTCGCGCGGCCGGCGGACCGGTCTACGCCCTGGGCGGGATCAACGACAAAACAGCCCGCCGGCTGATGCCTGCGGGCCTGGTCGGTCTGGCGGCTGTGGAAGCCCTTAGAACTTGAAGGCGGTCTCGAGACGAACGCGCGGAGCCGAGTCCTGCGGTTCGGTCTTCTTGTAGGCCGGGAGCTCCTTTTCGCCGAGCGCCACGGCGCCGCCGACCCGAAGGCTCGGCGTCACGCGGAAATAGGCCCCCGCCTGGACGTCATTCAGTTGCGTATCGCGCTCACCGCGTTGATCAACGTTGAGCGAAACCCCCCAGCGCCCCTTGCCAGCGCCCCACATCAACGACTTGGTCCCTTGCGAGGAAGTCGTCGAGGATTCGCTACGCACGGTGAAGTCGGCGGTCTTCTTCGCGGTCTGGGCATGCGCCGTCGAAGCGCCGCTCACGAGGAGCGCCGCGCCGATCAACGAAATGACCAACTGCTTAGACATAACCACCTATATGGCCCCTTAGCCCCGGCCCGCCAGTTGAGGCGCGACCGTTGAGGCGATTAAAGTCGGCCCAGCCCCCAGGTCAACCGACTCCAGACACCCAGCCCAAGGTCGATGATCTTATGATCGGCGCCTGTGGCGGCTGGGACACGCGCGATTCCTGTTTGGTGCTTGCACGGGCGTTGTTATAGAGGGCGCGGCTGCGGGGGGCTGCGCCGCGGCGCCGACCGACGCGGAATAACGACTAGGAGCCGATATATGCCGTTTGTGCGCGGTGAGTTTAAGCGTGGCGTGACGACCGGAGTGCTGGTGCTAAGCCTCGCGGCGCTGGCGGCCTGCTCAAGTAGCGGTAAGGCTCGGACCTTCCAGACCCAAGAGTCTGGCGGCGGGTTCAGCATGTTTGGCGGCGGCAAGAAGTCGAGCTCCAACGCCGGGCAACCGATGATTGGCGTGAACGGCTATCTGTGGCGCGCGACGCTGGACACCCTGTCCTTCATGCCGCTCGCCTCGGCCGACCCCTATGGCGGCGTCATCATCACCGACTGGTTCGTGAATCCGGAACAGCCGAACGAGCGCTTCAAGGCCACCGTCTACATCCTGGATTCGCGCCTGCGCGCCGATGGTCTGAACGTCGCCGTCTTCAAACAGGTCAAGAACGCCCAGGGCAATTGGACGGACGCGGCCTCGGCCGGTCAGACCGAGACCGACCTGGAAAACGCGATCCTCACCAAGGCCCGGCAGCTTCGCCTGTCCAACATCGGCTAAGGCCTCAAAGGGGCGCATTCGGGGACTCCAGTCAGGATGCGCTCTCCCACTGGGGTCAGCGCGACGTCGGCGCTGACCGACACCTAACTGAAGTTCGAAGAACGCCTCATGGCCCGCTACAACCCGAAAGAAACTGAACCCAAATGGCGCAAGGCCTGGGCGGACACCGATGTGTTCCGCGCCGGCCCGCCGACGCCGGGGGTTCCCAAGTACTACGCGTTGGAGATGTTCCCGTATCCGTCGGGACGTCTGCACATGGGCCATGTGCGCAACTATTCGCTCGGCGACGTCGTGGCCCGCTACAAGCGCGCCCGCGGCTTCAATGTCCTGCACCCGATGGGTTGGGACGCCTTTGGCCTTCCGGCTGAGAACGCCGCCATGGAGCGCGGAGTCGATCCGCGCGGCTGGACCTACGAAAACATCGCCAAGATGCGTTCGGAGCTGAAGGAGCTGGGCCTGTCGATCGACTGGTCCCGCGAGTTCGCGACCTGCGACGCGGCCTATTACGGCAAGCAGCAGGACTGGTTCCTGGACCTGTGGAAGCGCGGCCTGGTCTACCGCAAGGAAAGCATCGTCAACTGGGACCCGATCGACCAGACGGTCCTGGCGAACGAACAGGTCGTCGACGGTCGCGGCTGGCGCTCCGGCGCACCGGTCGAAAAGCGCAAGCTGAACCAGTGGTTCCTGCGCATCACCGACTATGCCGGCGAGCTGACCGATAGCCTGAAAACCCTCGACCGTTGGCCAGACAAGGTCCGGCTGATGCAGGAGAACTGGATCGGGCGCTCCAAGGGCCTGAAGTTCTCCTTCAACTGGGCCTCGCAGGCTCCCAAGGGCTTCGAGAGCGGACTGGAGGTCTACACCACCCGCCCCGACACTCTCTATGGCGCGAGCTTCGTGGGCATCGCGCCCGAGCATCCGCTCGCCGAGCAACTGGCCGCCGATCCCAAGGTCGCCGCCTTCATCGCCGAATGCCGCAAGGGCGGCGCTTCGGAAGCTGAGATCGACACCGCCGAGAAGATTGGCTTCGATACCGGCCTGACCGTGGCCCACCCCTTCGACCCGACCTGGCGTCTGCCGGTCTGGATCGCGAACTTCATCCTGATGGACTACGGCACGGGCGCTGTCTTCGGCTGCCCGGCCCACGACCAGCGCGACCTGGACTTCGCCCGCAAGTACGGCCTGCCGGTCAAGGCCGTGGTGCTGCCGCCCGGCGAGGACCCCGCCAGCTTCACGGTCGGAAGCGAGGCCTATACCGGTCCCGGCGTGGCCTTCAATTCCGACTTCCTGGACGGGCTGGACGTCGAGGCAGGCAAGGCCGCGGCGATCGCCCGCATCGAGGAGCAGGGCCAAGGCGAGGGCGCGACCGTCTTCCGCCTGCGCGACTGGGGCGTGGCCCGCCAACGCGGTTGGGGCTGCCCTATTCCCGTCGTCCATTGCGACAAGTGCGGTGTCATCCCGGTCCCCAAGGACCAACTGCCGATCGTCCTGCCAGGCGACATGGACTTCTCCAAGCCGGGGAACGCCCTGGCGCGTCACCCGACCTGGAAGGACACCACCTGTCCCGGCTGCGGCGGCGCGGCGACGCGCGAAACCGATACGCTGGACACCTTCGTCGACAGCTCCTGGTACTTCGCCCGCTTCACCGACACCGATAGCGACGCGCCCATCGACAAGGCCGCCGCCGACTACTGGATGCCGGTCGACCAGTACGTGGGCGGCATCGAGCACGCGGTGCTGCACCTGCTCTATGCGCGCTTCGTCACAAAGGCGCTCGCCGATGAGGGCATGCTGTCGGTGCGCGAGCCCTTCGCGGGCCTGTTCACCCAAGGCATGGTCACGCACGAAACCTATCGCCGCCAGAACGGTGAATGGGTCGAGCCGCGCGCCATCGAGTTCGAGACCGAGGCCGGCGTCCGCCGCGCTAAGATCACCGAAACCGGCGAGCCCATCGTCATTGGCGACGTCGAGAAGATGTCGAAGTCGAAGAAGAACACCGTCACCCCCGACGAGATCTTCGACGTCTATGGCGTCGACGCCGCGCGCCTGTTCGTGCTGTCCGACAGCCCGCCTGAGCGCGACACCCAATGGTCGGCCTCCGGCGTCGAAGGCGCCTGGCGCTTCGTGAACCGCGTGTGGAACGAATTCGACAGCCAGCCGGAGGGCCCTGCCCCCGCACCGATCGCAGATCCCAAAGCCGATGAACTGCGGGCCTTCACCCACCGCACCATCAAGGGCCTGACCGAGGCGGTGGAAAGCTTCCGTTTCAACTCCGGCATCGCGCGGATGTACGAATTCCTCAATAAACTCAAGGAATTCCCAGCCGAGGGCGCGACGCCGGCCGTGCTCGGCGCGCGGCATGAAGCGTTGTCGGCCTTCGCCCGGCTGATCTCGCCGTTCACGCCCCACCTGGCCGAAGAGGCCTGGGCTCGCATCGGCGGCGAGGGCATGGTGGTCTCCGCGCCTTGGCCGGAATTCGATCCTGCCCTGACCCAGGACGCCGTGCGCGTCTTGCCGGTGCAGGTGAACGGCAAGCGTCGCGGTGAGATTTCGGTCGCCGCCGGCGCGGAACCAGCCGATGTTGAAAAGCTGGTGCTGAACGATCCTGAGATCGCGCGGCGTCTGGAAGGTCTCTCGATCAAAAAGGTGATCGTGGTGAAGGATCGCATCGTCAACATCGTGGCTGGGTGAGCAGACAATGAACCGTGTCGTCCTCTCCGCCGCCCTGGCGGCCGCGGCCCTCGGCCTGTCGGCCTGTGGGTTCACGCCGCTGTATGCGACGCCTGGCGTCTCCTCGCAGCTCACCGCCGTTGAGGTCACCACCCCGCCGGGCCGCACTGGGCAGTTGATCCGGGAGCATCTCGACGACGCCCTGGGGCGTAGCAAGGGCGTCGCCCCGCGCTACAAGATGGACCTGTCGCTCTCCGAAACCCGCTATCCGCGCGGGGTCCGGGTCGACAACGTCGCGACCCGCTACGAATACGTCCTGACCGCCAACTACATCGTGACCGCCCTGCCGTCCGGTGCGCCGGTCAAACGGGGCGCGACGCGGGTCGAGGTCACCTACGATAGCGCCGACCAACCCTACGCCTCGATCGCCGCCCAGCAGGACGCCCAGGACCGCGCCGCCGCTGAGGCGGCTCGCAAGATCCAGCTGGAACTCGCGGCCTGGCTAGCGACCAAAGACAAGTCTTAGGAATTCCAAGGCCGTGATCCTCGCCAAGCGGCCGGATATCGAACGTTTCCTGGCCAAGCCGGAGGGCCATATCCGCGCGGTCCTCATCTATGGCCGCGACATTGGCGTGGTGAAGGATCGCGGCGCCCAGCTCGCCTCCAAGATCGTCCCCAACCTCGATGATCCCTTCGATGTCGCCCTGCTGACCGATGGCGATCTGGACGGCGACGGCGCTCGGCTCGAAGGCGAGCTGGCGGCCCAGTCGCTGATGGGCGGCCGCCGGCTGGTGCGGCTGCGTTTCGCCACGGAGAAGGCCGCGCTCGACAAGCAGGTGGCCGAGACCCTGGTCGCCCATGCCAGCGGCAAGCTCAATCCCGACGCGTTCTTTATTGTCGAAGCCGGCAACCTCGGCCGGGACTCCGCCCTGCGCAAGGCCGCCGAGAAGGCGCCCGACGCCGCCGCCATCCCCTGCTACGAGGACGAGCCCGGCGATGTCGCGCGCCTGGTCCGTGAACTGCTCGCCAAGGACAATGTCGGCCTGGACGCCCAGGCCCTCCAGCTCTTCGTCGGACGTCTTCCCAAGGAGCGCGGCGTCGCTCGCCAGGAGATCGAGCGGCTGGCGCTTTATCTGGAACCCGGCAGCGGCCGGACCGCCGCCGCCAAGGATCTGGACGACTTCCTGGGCGTGGAGCCCGAGGCCTCGCTGTTCGACGCCGCCGCCGACGCCTTCAGCGGCAAGCTCGCCGACGCCCAGGCAGCCCTGCGCCGCGCCGCCGCCGAGGGTGAGGCCGGGCCCGCCGCCGTTCGCGCCATCGGCATGTATCTGGGCAAACTGCGCCGCACCCTGACGCTCGCCAAGAACGGCGCGGGTCTGCAGGAAGCCGCCAAGGCCTCTGGGGTGTTCTGGAAACAGGAGCGAGAGTTCCTGCGGCAGGCGCGGAGCTGGTCGCTGGACGACCTCGACAAGTTGCAGCCCGAGGTGCTCGCCGCCGACAAGGCTTGCAAGACCGCCGGCTCGCCCGACAGCCTGATCGCCGAGCGCCTGGCCCTGACCATCGCCGGCCGCGCCCGGCGCCTAGGGCTCTAAAACAGCCTTCTCAAAATCGGCTCTCAGCGGCTCAGAGATATACACCTTCGTATCCCTGTGTGTTTGTTTCGCCAGAATCCCGATTCTGATTTCCGATCCTTATAAATCAAGGACTTAGTGATCAGCCGCGCGCGGTCAGTTTCCGGCAGAGCTCGTCGAGTTGTTCGAGCGTCGCGTATTTGATCTTCAACTCGCCGGCGCCGCCGTGATCGACAACCTCGACGTCGAGACCGAGCGCGTCGGAGAGATCAGCCTCGAGCGCCTGGGTGTCGGTGTCCTTCACCGGCTTGCGCTTGGCGCCGCCCTGGGGCCGAGCGGCCGACGGGGTGTTGCGGACCAGGTTCTCGGCGTCGCGGACCGACAGGCCCTTGGCGATGATGATCTCGGCGAGCGCCGCCGGATCGTCGGCGGTCAGGATGGCGCGGGCATGACCAGCCGAGAGCCGGCCGTCCAGCACATGCTGACGCACCGCCTGCGGCAGGTTCATCAGCCGCAGAGTGTTGGCCACGTGACTGCGGCTCTTGCCGACGCTGTCGGCGACCTCTTCCTGTGTGCGGCGGAACTTCTCGATCAGCTGCTGGTAGGCGCTCGCCTCTTCGATGGCGTTGAGGTTCGCCCGCTGAACGTTCTCAATGACCGCGATTTCCAGGACCTGGACGTCGTCCAGTTCGCGGACCAGCACCGGCATGACCCGCAGGCCGGCCTTCTGGCTGGCGCGCCAACGGCGCTCCCCGGCGACGATCTCCCACTCGCCCGGCAGCCCCGGCGCGGGCCGCACCAGGATCGGCTGCAGGATGCCCTTCTCGCGGATCGACGCGGCGAGTTCGTCGACCTCGGTCTCGGAGAACACCCAGCGCGGCTGGTCCGCATTGCGGTGGATCAGCTCGATCGGGACCTCACGGACACCGGAGATCTCGCTCGCCGGCGCCCCGGCCACGACCTTGGCTTCGTCGGCGTCGCCCAACAGAGCGGCCATACCCCGGCCCAAACCACGCTTCTCGACCATCATCGTTCCCCCCGAGCATGACCGCGGATCATCCTCGGCTTTCTAAAGTTTTGACCGTGACGACCGCCAACCGGCGTCCGCCCTTGGCTGTCACGCTCTAGGCCGCGGCCTTGGCGCGGCGGTCGCGCTCACGCAGCACCACCTCCCGAGCGAGCTTCATATAGGCCTGTGAGCCCGTGCATTTCAGGTCGTAGACCAGCACCGGCTTGCCGTAGGACGGCGCCTCCGACACCCGCACATTGCGCGGAATGACGGTGCTGTAGACGATGTCGCCGAAGTGGCTGCGGACGTCCCGGGCCACCTGCTCCGAAAGGCTGTTGCGCCGGTCGTACATGGTCAGGACGATGCCCTGGATCTCGAGGCCTGGATTGAGGCTACCGCGCACCAGGTCCACAGTCCGCATCAGCTGGGTCAAGCCTTCCAGGGCGAAGAACTCGCACTGCAGGGGCACCAGCACGGCGTCGGCGGCGGCCATGGCGTTGACCGTCAGCAGGTTCAGCGACGGCGGGCAATCGATCAGGACGTAGGTGTACTCGCCAGCCGCGCGGATCGGCTCAAGGGCGTCGCGCAGCTTGAAGGAGCGCCGCGCCTGCTGGCCCAGCTCCAACTCGACGCCCGACAGATCGGGGTCGGCGGCGATTAGGTCGAGCCCCGGCAGGGCGGTCTTGACGACCGCCGAGGTCATCGGCTGCTCGCCCATCAATACGTCGTACAGGGTGACCTTGCGCAGGGCGCGGCCGATGCCGAGGCCGGTCGAAGCGTTGCCCTGGGGATCGGAGTCAATCAGCAGCACCTTCTCGCCGACGGCGGCGAGCGCGGTGCCCAGATTGATGGCCGTGGTGGTCTTGCCGACGCCGCCCTTCTGGTTGGCGACGACCAGGACACGTAGCTTACGGTTTGCGGCCACGGCCGAGCCTCCCTACACGCACAATCTTGCCTCTGGAGTCGCTCAAGCTGGGTAGCACGTCGGCGTCGAAGTCCCAATTGATAGCGGCGTCTTCGAGTTCGGACGCTACATCTTGGCCCTTCAGAAAGATCGCGGTCGCCCCGCGCTTCAAGTAGGGCTGGGCATACCCCATCAGTCGCGACAGGGGCGCGCAAGCCCGGGCGGTGACAATATCCACAGTCAGGGACAAGTCTTCCGCACGAGAATTATGAACAGTGGCTGGAAGCGACAAACCGTTCACGACTTCGGTCAGGAAACGGCAGCGCTTGGTCAGGCTGTCGACCAAATGCACGTGGAAGCCAGGACGGTCTTTCGCCAAGATCGCCAGGACGATGCCGGGCAATCCCGCGCCGGTTCCGAGATCCGCCCAGGTCAAGGCTTCGGGGGCCAGCGGCAGGATCTGGGCCGAATCCCACGCGTGACGCGACCAGAAGACGTCGAGGGTCGAGGGACCCACGAGGTTCATCTTGGCGTTCCACTCGATCAGGTATGACCGGTAGCGCTCCAGATCGGCGATAGCGGCGGGGCTCGCCCCCGTAAGAGCGGCGAAGGCGGCGGCGTCGGCCACCTCCACGGGTTCGGAAACATCAGACACAGGCGGGGACTCGGGCAAGGGTTCAGGCGGCGCGGCGGCGAACGTGAGCGAGCAAGGCGGTCAGGGCGCCGGGGGTCACGCCCTCGATGCGGGCCGCCTGGCCAAGAGTCAGGGGCCGCACGGTGATCAGCTTTTCGCGGACCTCGTTGGAGAGCCCCCCTACTCCCGCATAGTCGAGATCGGCGGGCAGCCGCAGGTTCTCGTCGCGGCGGAAAGCCGCTGCATCGGCGGCCTGGCGATCCAGATAGCCGGCATAGGCCGCGTCGATCTCCAGCTGCTCGCGGATTTCGGGAGCCCATTCGGAAATCTCCGGCCACAGGACCGCGAGGTCCTCGAAGGCGATGGTCGGATAAGCCAGGAGTTGGGTGAGGTCGCGGACCACTCCATCGGCCTTTACCGGCAGGCCGGCCCTCTGCGCGACGGCGGGCGTCAGGGTCAGGGCGGCGGCGCGCGCACGAGCGTGAGCCAAGGAGTCAGACTTTGCGCGGAACACTGTTTCACGTGAAACACCGACCACGCCCAAGGCCATACCGCGTTCGGTCAGGCGCTGATCTGCGTTGTCCGCCCTCAACGACAGACGGAACTCCGCGCGGCTGGTGAACATCCGATAAGGCTCGGTGACGCCACGGGTGACGAGGTCGTCGATCAAAACGCCGATATAGGCTTCGTCGCGGCCAAAGGCGGCCGCGTCCAGCCCGGAGGCGGCGCGGGCGGCGTTGAGGCCGGCGACCAGGCCCTGGGCTCCGGCCTCCTCGTAACCTGTGGTGCCATTGATCTGGCCAGCCAGATAGAGGCCCGGCAAGCGCTTGACCTCCAGGGTCGGGAACAGCTCGCGAGGGTCCACGTAGTCGTATTCGATGGCGTAGCCGTAGCGCTTCACCTGGACGTTCTCGAGACCCGGGATGGTCCGCAGGAACAGGTCCTGGGTCTCTTCCGACACCGAGGTGGAGATGCCGTTCGGATAGACCGTGGTGTCGTCCAGACCTTCGGGCTCCAGGAAGACCTGATGGCTGTCCTTGTCGCCAAAGCGGACCACCTTGTCCTCGATCGACGGGCAGTAGCGGGGACCGCGGCCGTTGATCCGGCCGCCATAGACCGCCGACTCGGTCAGGCGGTCGGCGATGATCTGGTGGGTCGCGGCGTTGGTGTAGGTGACGCCGCACTCGATCTGTGGGGTGGTGATCTTGTC
>NZ_JAURWM010000309.1 GCF_030654915.1 Phenylobacterium sp.
GGCCGGCTAGGTTCGCGCCATGACCAACCCGCGACTCGAAACCGCCCGCCTCATCCTGCGCCCGCCGGTCGAGGAAGACCTGGATGGCTGGGCCAGCCTCGACGCCGACGCCCGCGCGGTCGGGTTCATCGGCGGCCTCAGAACGCGCAACCAGGCCTGGATGGACATGGCCACGGCCGCCGGCATGTGGAGCCTGCGCGGCTGCGGCCTGTTCTCCGTCATTGAGAAGGACACCGGCCTCTGGGTCGGACGCGTCGGCCCCTGGCTGCCCGAAGGCGCCATCGGGACCGAGATCGGCTGGGCGATCTCGCCCACCACCTGGGGCAAGGGCTACGCCACCGAGGCCGCCCGCGCAGCCATGGCCTGGGCCTTCGACCACCTGCGCTGGGCCGAGGTCATCCACTGCATAGACGCCCCCAACACCGCCTCCATCGCCGTCGCCGAACGCCTGGGCTCGGCCTGGCTCCGCGTCGCCCACGAGGCCGACGGCAAGGAGATCCAGGTCTACGGCCAATCCCGCGACACCTGGCGCATGGCCACCGCCGACTAAAGCTTGGCCGCCACTTCGCGGACGATCTGCCGCGCCGAAACCGCGGGCTCGGGTTCATGGATCCCCGACACGCCGCTGCGCTCCGGTCGAGGATGTCGACGTAGGCCCCCCTAGAACGGGAAGAACACCGGAATCGCGATCATCGCCGCGATCCAGGTGACGATGTTGAGCGGCACCCCGACCCGGACGAAATCCATGTAGCTGTAGTTGCCCATCTGGAAGACCAGCACGTTGGTCTGATAGCCGAACGGCGTGGCGAAGGCGGCGCTGGCCGCCATCATCACCCCGACCAGGAACGGGCGCGGATCGACGCCCAGGCTCTCCGCCAGCGCCACGGCGACCGGCGTCACCAACACCGCCACCGCCGCGTTCGACAGGAACTCGGTCGCGACCAAGGTCACGCCATAGAGCACGATCAAGGCGGTCAGCGGCCCATAGGGGCCGATGAACTCGATCAGATACTCCGTCCCCATCGCCGCCAGGCCGGTGACCTCGATCGACAGCCCGACCACCACCATGCCGGCGATTAGCAGCAGCACCTCGGGTCGGAACCCGGCATAGGCCTCCTCAGGGCTGATGACCTTCAGCAGGATCAGCGACACCGCGCCGGCGAACGCCGTGGCCGAGATCGGCGCCACGCCCAGGGCGGCGGCGGCGACCACGCCGACGAACACCGCCAGGGCGATCATCGCCTTACGGACCTGGAACGGCCGGTCAGCGGCCTTGAACAGCGCCACATCGCCCAGCACCGCGTCGCCGGAACCGCCCTCGGTCCCGCGCGCCTCGCCCACCGCCATCCTCGGCGGCGTTACGTCGACGCTCGCGTCCTCCTTGGGCAGCATCTTGGAGCCGAACAGATAGAGATAGAGCCCGCCCGCCCCGGCGATCACCAAGCCCACCGGGGTGATTTCAAACATGCCAAAGGTCGGCTGGCCGGCGTTGCGGGCCATGTCGTTGACCAGCAGATTGGTGGAAGTGCCGATCAGGGTCAGCAAGCCGCCCAGCACGGTGACATAGCTGAGCGGCATCAGGAACCGCTTGGGCGAGAGGCCCAGCGAGATGGCCACATCCTTGATCACCGGAGCCGCCAGCACGACGATGGGCGTGTTGTTCAGGAAGCCGCCGACCGTGCCGCACAGGCCGATGACCAGCCACAGTCCCTTCTCGCCCAGCCGCTGGCACAATTTCATCGCCTGGCGGATCAACAGGCCCAGCAGCCCCGACAACTCAATGGCGTAGGCGATGACGAACAGCGAGGCGAGCGCCACCACGGCGGGGCTCGCAAAGGCGCCCTGCACCTCCACCGGCCGGATGACGCCCAGCAGCAACAAGGCCGCCGCCGCCGAAAGCGCGGCCACGTCAGAGCGGATCCGTCCGTGTATCAGCACGCCGACAACGCCGATTAAAACCACCAGCGCCGCGATCTGATCGAAATTCATGTGGCTGTGCAGACCCGCCCAAGAACGTTTGCGTCAACCGTTGCGGCCGGCGCTCCCCATCTTCGCCGACTATGCTAGCCTTGTCCCATGGCTCCCGAGGACGTGAACACCGCTCGCCGCACCCTTTCCCGCTTCGCCCCGGTCACGGCCTTGGCGCTGGCCAGCCTTCTCCTGGTCCAGTGTGAGCGAAAACCGGAACCCGCGCCAACGCCCGCGCCGCCGGTGGCGACCCCCGCCCCGCCTCCCAAGCCCGTCGTGGTCGCCCCGCCGCCGACGCTTGGCCGGGCCGACATTCTCGCTGCTCTTGCTCAAGCCAGCGCCGCCTACGCCGCCGGTGAGGCGCCTCCAGCCGACGCGCTCGCTGGCCGAGGCTTCGCCGTCCGCCTGCCGTTCGGCTGCGGCGGACCGGCCAGCGCCGTGCCCGAAGGTCTCGCGGGGTGGGCTTGGGGTCCGCAGCAAAAGACCATCAAGCTCAGCCTGACTCCGGCCGACTGGGCCAAGTCGCCATCGATCGCCGCGCCCGAGGGCGAGGCTCCGTGGGAGGCCGCCGAGGGCTTCTGGATCGCCCGTCCGTGGATGACCGCCGAAACCTGCCCCGCCGCCTTTGGCTCGGCGGCGCCAGCAGGAGAAGCCCCAGCCTCGCCCCAGACCGCCGGCCTGGTCGCGGTCTTTGACGCGGAGGGCTCGCGCTTTGGCCGCCGCAACGGCCGGGCCTACAGCTTCACGGTCCGGCCGAGCGGCGAGACCCCGCTGACCCTGCCCGACCGCGGCTACCGCGTCCTGCTCGAAGGCCGGCTCGGCGCCTTCCCGGACGGCCGCACCATTCGCTGCCACGCCGAAGGCCCCGACCAGCGCCCAGTCTGCGTCGCGGCCGTCCAACTCGACCGCGTCGCTTTCGAGGACGGCGCGTCAGGCTCGGTGCTCAGCGAGTGGCGCAAGGGCTAGGCGGTCACCCCGCCGCGCCGAGGTAGTCCATCTTGCCGATCTTCACGCCCTGGCTCCGCAGGATGTCGTGGGCGGTGGCGACGTGGAAGAAGAAATTCGGCAGGGCGAAGGTCAGCAGATAGACATCGCCCGGGAAGCTCACCTTCCGCTCGGGGCCGAAATTCAGTTCGACGGTCCTGGTCTCGCTGCCCTCCAGGGCCGCCGGGTCGATGGACTCCAGATAGGCCACCGTGTCGGCGACCCGCTGGATCAGCTGCGGGAACGTGGTCTCGGTGTCGGGCATGGCCGGCGAGGCCACGCCGCTCAGCCGCTGCCCCGAGAGCTTGGAGGTGTCGCTGGCGCGCTGCACCTGGCCGACCAGGTTCAGCATGTCCGGCGCGAGCTTCGCATCTAGCAGAGTGTTCTCAGCCACCCCGGCCTCGGCGGCATGGGCCGCGCCCTTCTCCAACAACCCCGAGAGCGCTTGCAGCCCCCGGACGAAAACCGGGATCGAGACCTGGTGCATGGACAGGGACATGGCGCGCTCCAATGGTAGAGGTGAGCGTCCGATATGGTCCCGCTACACCGCCGCCGCAACGGGCGTTCAACAGGCCTTGGCGCCGTAGAGCTCCATCAGGTGGTCGAGCCGCTGGCGCACCGGCATCATCTCCATCGCCTGCCGCTGCGTGGCCTCCATCTGGTCGCTCATCTTCTGGCGGCCGGCCGCCATCTGCGCCTGACGCCCCATCGACAGCACGGCCCCGCCAAACGGGACCAGGCTGGCGACGCTGCCCAGCACCATGTCGCCCGCTCCCATCCCGCCGCCCCGCATCATGCCGCTGGTCGCCCGGCTCATGTCGGCGGTCTGGCGCATCTGCTGGTCCTGGAGTTGGCGATTGATGTCGTTGATCTCGCCGATCAACTGCGGACAGGCCATCGCCCGGTCGCCGGCCCGCACCACCTCATAGGGCGGCGCGGCGGCGGTCGGGGTGGCCGTGGCCAGCATCGCCCCGGCTAGCAACAGGATCATCGCGCAGCCCTTTCTCCGAGGCTGCGAGCCTAGGCCGCCAGCCGCCGCCCGCCAGGACACGGCGACAGAGGTCGACTTTCACGCGACGGACGGGGTCAGGCGAACTCGGCCAGGATCGCGCTGGGCGGCGCCGGCGCGGCGCGCGCCTCCTCGATCAGCCAGTCGCGGAAGGCGCCCACCACCGGGCGCGGCGAGGCCTGGGGCGCCACGAAATGGAACCGCGCTGGCGTGCGCACGAAGCCGAACGGCGCCGAGAGCCGGCCCGAGGCCACATCGGCCGCGACATAGATCCACGGCGAGACCCCGACGCCGAGCCCGGCCACCGCCGCCTCCAGCATGTAAAACAGGTGCTCATACTCGCGGTGCTCGGTCGCCTCCCCCACCGCCAGCCGCGTATGCTGCGACCACTCGGCCCATGCCTGGCGATGCGGACGGGTGTGCAGGCGCGGCACGCGGGCCAGGTGCGCCAAGTCACCGGCCAGGCTGGGGGCCATCACCGGGCCGTGGAAGTTGTCTAGGAAGGCCGTGGCCTCCAACCCCTCGCCGGGGATGCTCTCGGCCAGCCTGATCGCCGCGTCGAACTGGTCACGGCCAAAGTCCACCGGACCATAGGCCTCGGTCACTCGGATGCTCAGCCCCGGATGCAGGGCGTGGAACCCCGCCAGACGCGGGATCAGCCAGCGCATGGCCAGGGTGCCCACACAGGAGACGTGCAGTTCGCGGTCGGCGGTGGCCCGCAGCGACTGGAACGATCGCTCGATACCGTCAAAGGCCGCGCCCAGGCTAGCCGCCAGCCGCAGGCCGCCGTCGGTGAGCCGCAGGTTGTTGCGCGGTCCCTGGGTCAGCCGCACGCCGCACTCGCGCTCCAGGCTGCGAACCTGGCGGCTGATCGCGCCATGGGTCACGCACAGTTCGTCGGCGGCCAGGCTCATCCGTCCCAGGCGCGCGAACGCCTCGAAGGCGCGCAGGGCGGTCAGCGGTGGCAGATTTCGCTTGGGCATGTGACCCCAGATCACAGACGTGACAGCGTTATATCGCGTAGAGGGGCTGGCTGACAGCGCCTCAACGATCCGGCTCCGCCCGGCCTTGCAGCACCCGCAGCCAGTCGGCGGGCGGGTCCTCGAGCGCGTTCCTCGGAATGCCGTTCCGCGCGGCGATGTGCACCCGCCACATCCACCAGTAACATGTCCACAGCCACGCCAGCTGATAGACCACCCAGGCGACTAGCCACCGCAAGACCCCGCCCTGCTCGGTTTCGCCCATCGAGATGTCGTTGGCCCGCATCGGTCCATCCTCGCCTCATGAGGGTAGGATGCATTCACTCCCTCTTCGCGGCAAACGACATCTCCACCGCCTGTCCGTGAGTTCAGATCACAGACGTCGCGGCGACAACAGGAAGGCGAAGCCGCGAAGCACCGATTGGATCAACCGCTCGGCGGCGGCGATGTCCGCCTCCATATGAACGCTCGAGGCGATGCCGCGCCCGAGCACCCAGAACACCAGGGCGACATCCTCGATCCGATCTGGCGGGACCCGGTCGTCGCCGCGCAGCGAACTCTGGAACGCCTCGAAAGCCCGTTGCTCGGCCGCGCGCACGCTCAAGTGCTCCGATAGGCCGGGCTCGGTCTGCATGAGAGCATAGAGGTGCGGACGACGGCGGATGAAGGTCAGCAGGGCCGCCGAAGCGGCGTCGATCTGGTGCGGGAACTTGCCGCTGGCCCGCGCGCGTTCGATCTTCTGGGTGAGCTCGCCCCAGCCCTCCACCGCGACAGCCGCCAGCAGGGCGTCCTTGTTGGCGAAGTGGTAGTAGAGGCTGGCGACGCCGCTGCCGACCTCGGCGGCGATCAGCCGGAGTTGCAGGGCCTCGGCCCCGCCCTTGTCGACCAGGGTCCGCGCCGCATCCAGGGCGCGGCGGCGCAGGGTTCCCGGGCTGGTGATCTCGGCGCGCGTCATCTCATGGCCGTCCTTCGAAGAGGGAGCGACCATGGACGACGAGCGGCGCCTCAACCAGCCAGAAGGCGCGACACACCAGAACCTAGAGCTTGGAAGGCAGGACGACCTTCATGTCCTCGTAGCCCTTCACGAAGATCGAGTAGCTGCGCTTGGGCTCTTCCAGCAGCTGGATGTCGGGGAAGCGCTTCATGATCTCTTCCCAGATGATGGTCAGCTGCAACTCGGCCAACCGGTTGCCGACGCAGCGGTGGATGCCAAAGCCGAACGACATGTGCTGGCGAGGCCGGGGGCGATCAATGATGTAGCTGTCCGGGTTCTCGATCACGGTCCCGTCGCGGTTGCCCGAGACGTACCACATGACCACTTTGTCGCCTTCCTTGATGGTCTTGCCGCCCAGTTCGAAGTCCTGGGTCGCGGTCCGGGACATGTGGGCCAGCGGGGTCTGCCAGCGGATGGTCTCGGACACCATCGAGGAGATCAGGCCGTGATCGGCTCGCAACTTGGCGTACTGGTCGGGGTTCTGGTTGAGAGCCACGACCGAGCCGGAGATGGTGTTCCGCGTGGTGTCGTTCCCGCCGATGATCAGCAGCGCGACGTTGGCGTGGAACTCCGCCATCGTCATGTTCCGGGTCTCCTCGCCATGCGCCAGCATGGAGATCAGGTCGCCGGTGGGCTCGGCGTTGACCCTCTGGTTCCAAAGCTCGGTGAAGTAGCCGAAGCATTCGGCCATGGTGGCCCGCAGCTCCTCCAGGGTCGCGACGGGACCAAAGCCCGGCGCCGTGGTCATGGCGTCCGACCAGCGGGTGAGCTTGCGACGCTCCTCGAAGGGGAAGGCGAACAGCGTCGCCAACGTCATGGTGGTCAGTTCCTTCGACACCAGGTCGACCCAGTCGAAGGGCTCGCCGATGGGAAGCGAATCGAGGATTTCCCCGGCCCGCTCGCGGATCAACGGGGCCATGACCGTCAGCGCGTGGGGCGATAGGGCCGGACTGACCGTCTTGCGCTGCACGTCGTGGCGCGGCGGGTCCATGGCGATGAAGTTGGTGGCGTTGTTGTTCGGATCGCGGAAGCCGGCGGCGGCCTTCGGCGTCAGGGTGATCCCCTTGGCCGAGGAGAACACCTGGTGGTTGGAGTCCACCGCCATGATGTCGTTGTACTTGGTGATCGACCAGTACGGCCCGTAATTGCTGTCCGGCGTGAAGTGGATCGGCGACTCGGCGCGCAGGCGCTCGAAGATCGCCCACATCGAGTCGTCACGGAACAGCGAGGCCCGAGCCGGATTCAGGTTTTCCAGCGGGGTTTCGTAGGCGGACTTGCGGGCGGCGGCGCGCTTGTCCTTCAGAATGTCCACGGTTCCATCAGCCATCGAAAGCGTCCTCGGTGCTCGCGCCCTAGCCTGGGCGCGCACCTATCGAGACCCTTCGAACAAGGTTCCACAAGCAATTCCGACGCGCGGCGCCTAGCTCTGCGCCGCCCACCCTTGAGCATTTCGCAGTCTGATCCCGCTGGCGTGTAGCGAGGTTCGCCACAGCCCCTTCAGCGGAACAAGACTGTCGACCACACGAAGCTCGACGTTCCGTGATTCCAGTGCGCGCGGCAGGGACGACAGCGCCTCGATGCGGCTCGGGCGCACGCTCTGGGGCGAGACCCACATGCCGACATCCTCGACATCTCGGAAACTCGCCGACGGCATCTCGTATCGATAGATCAGGCCAGCTTCCAGGCGCTCGAGCCAGGCGCGTTCCACAAAGGCGATGGCCTTGTGGGGCCGGTCGCCAAACCACTCGTCCCGATCAAGCTTGCTCGTCGTCGGCGTGCTCCAGATCAGGATCCTCGGGCACTCGCGCGGGAAAAGGTAGAGATGCTCGTGAGCCTCGTCGATCGCCCAGACCAGCGGCCCGTTGAGCCACTCCTGCCCAGGCGGCCGGGCCGCTGGAACCCGAACGGGCCGCGGCTCAAAGCTGCCGATGTCGGGATCATCGCTGAAGTGAAATAGACGCATGGCCGTCCGCGTTCATCTGGAACGGTGGGACCTTCACATACCTTGGGTTGCGGGCCAATCTACGTCGTCCACTTCAAGGCATCGGCCTTGCGCCCACACTGAAGGTTTTCGATGTCTCACAGGGAAGAGTGGTTCGACGTCGTTGATCACCGCGATCAGGTCATCGACCGCCAGACCCGCCGCGTCGTGCATGAGCAGGGCCTGCGCCATCGCGCCATCCATGTCCTGGTGTTTAACCAGGCAGGTCAGGTCTTTCTGCAAAAACGTGCCATGACCAAGGACGCCTCACCCGGCCTCTGGGATTCGTCCTGCTCAGGCCACGTGGATGCCGGTGAAAACTACGACACCGCCGCCCAGCGTGAACTGCTGGAGGAACTGGGCGTCAAAGCGTCCCGCGAACTCCAGCGCCTGACGCACCTAGTGGCTTCCCCGGAGACAACCCAGGAGTTCATCCGGATCTACCGGCTCCAGCACGAGGGTCCGTTCGTGCTCGATCCTGACGAGATCGAGACCGGAGACTGGATCACCGTCGAGGCCTTGAACCACCAGATCGCGCAAACCCCGACCGCCTTCTGCCCCGTGTTCCGCCACGTCTGGACAACCATCGGCGGACTTGGACCGCCCTAGGCCAGCTTCAGGCGCACCGGGTCGAGCGCCGTATTGAGCGGATAGTGATCGCCCAGCACCTGGATCCCATCCATCGAGAGCGCGGTCGGGATGACAAGCTCGCCCTCATCCCCGGCGCTCATCGCCGCCAGATCAAGCCGCGCGATCTGCACCCTGCGGGTGCGGGCGCTGCTGTCGAAGGCGGTGATGACCGCCCCGGCCTCGCTGATCTCCAGCATGGGGTCGGCCAGGCACACCGAGAGCATCCCGCCGTGGGCCTCGAACCGCGCCTCGCCCAGGAACAGTCCCTGCCCCACGGGCTTGCCGTCGGCGTCCAGGCTCAGGCCCTCGCCGGGAGCAGCCGTGAAGGTGAAGCCGCCGTCCGCCGTCCGCTCGGCGCCGCCGCCAGCCTCGATCACGCCGCCCGTGACCTCCACATAGTTCCGGAAGCTTTGCTTCACACCCCAGTTGAGGCTCGTCACGTTCGTGGCCATTGCTTAACTCCCCATTCGGCGCGGCTCTTATCGACCAAGCCTATGCCCAACCTGCGTAGCTAGCGCAATTTGTCGCCAGCGCCACCTTACGCCTGGGCGCCATGGCGCGGGGCGTGAAACATGATCAGCAGGTGGCCCCGCGCGCCCGAGGCGAGGGCCGCCGACAACGCCCCGACCAACAGGAACATCGCCGCCTCGGCGAAGGCCGGCGCGAGCATCACCAGATCGGGGGCCGGCGTGACGTTCACCAGCCCCATGCACACCTTCGCCACTTCATAGATCGCCCGGACAAAGGCCAGCAGCGGCGCGGTCACCACCACCGCCGACAGGTAGGCGAGCGCGCTTTCCCGCCATGCCTCTCGCCTTCTGGCGAACGCGATCCATTGCGCCGCCCAGACCATGATGGTCGCAACGATTGACGCCAGCAGGATGGCGAAAACGATATGCGCGAGCCAGTCGGAGTGAGCGAATATCGTGAAGATTGTCAGACGTTCCTCGTCTGGAACCAGTCGCCGCACTCGAGTGTCCCCCGCCGCCTAGGCTCGCAATAGGCTGCGAAAGCTCAAGCTTGGCAATGTCGGATACGACCGCTTTGGCAGGTCAAGGCTGGCGCATCAGATGCTCGGCCACCGCGTGATAGGCGGGCAGCGAGGTCGGGTCGTTGGCGCTGTTGCTGGCGGTCGGGTGCGAGGCGAACCGCGCGATCACCACCTCGGCCTTCGGATCGATATAGATCGCCTGGCCGTGCACCCCGCGCGCCATATAGGCGCCGTGGTCGTTGTGGCTG
>NZ_JAURWM010000316.1 GCF_030654915.1 Phenylobacterium sp.
CGGTGTAGAACGCCACCATCGCGCTCTTGTCGATGATGCGCAGGACGATGTGGTCGAAGCCGGTCGGCCGAATGGGGTTGGGCATCGGAGGTCTCCCGTCTTCATACTGAAGATAGGAAGCCCAGCGTTGCAATGGGAGGCCGGAAAAGCCGGCGATTGCGATGTTCGTCGTCGCACTGGATGGGGCCGCGGGGCGGGTCTTGGTCGCCGATGTCCAGTTTCTTGGACTTGGCCGAGGCGATGCGACGCCCTAGCTATGGTCTTGTGCGCCGCCTGATGGTAGAGCGCGCGCTTCATTTCGGCGGGGCGACCGCCCGAAGGCATCGGATATATCAATGCTGCTCGGCATTCTGCTTACCATCCACGTCATCGTCTGCATCTCGTTGATCGCGGTCGTCCTGTTGCAGCGCTCGGAAGGCGGAGCGCTGGGCATGGGCGGCGGCAGCACCGGTTTCATGACCGCGCGTGGGGCCGGCGACTTGCTGACCCGCACGACCTGGATCCTGGGTTCGATCTTCTTCATCCTCAGCTTGACGCTGACCATGCTGGCCGGCCGTGAGCGCGGCGCCTCCTCGGTCGTCGACCGGGTGAAGGTTGAAGGTATCGATCCCAACAGCCTGAACCGCCCGACCGTGCCGCAGCCCTCCGCGCCGGCGCCGACCAGCCCTAGCGCCGCACCGGCCCCGCTGACCGCGCCGACGCCGCAGGTTCGCAATCCCTTCACCGGCGATGCTCAGCAGCCCGCCGCGCCCGCGCCGTCCAACCCCTAACGTCCAGAGTGATCGTGAGACCTTCCCAAAAGCCGCCTCGGCGGCTCACTCTGCGTTTGCGCGCGCGTCTCGCCGCGTCTCTGTCCACACTTTCCGTAGCCTTCGGCGAATCGCCGCAGGGCGCCCAACGCGAATCACGGCTAACCTGAACGCCCATGACCCGGTACATTTTCATCACCGGCGGCGTGGTCTCCTCCTTGGGAAAAGGTCTCGCTTCCGCCGCTCTCGGCGCCTTGCTGCAGGCTCGTGGCTATAAAGTCCGCCTGCGTAAGCTCGATCCCTATCTGAACGTCGATCCGGGGACGATGAGTCCCTACCAGCACGGCGAGGTCTTCGTGACCGACGACGGCGCTGAGACCGACCTTGATCTGGGGCACTACGAGCGCTTCACGGGCGTGAACGCCACCCGGGCCGACAACATCACGACCGGGCAGATCTACAAGACCATCATCGAGAAGGAACGTCGCGGCGACTATCTGGGCGCGACCGTCCAGGTGATCCCGCACGTCACCGACGAGATCCGCAACTTCGTTCTGTCCGATCCGGGCGAGGGCGTCGATTTCGTGCTGGTCGAAATCGGCGGCACGGTCGGCGACATCGAGGGCCTGCCGTTCTTCGAGGCGATCCGCCAGCTGGGCCAGGAATTGCCGCGCGGCCACGCTTGCTACATCCACCTGACGCTGCTGCCGTATATCAAAACGGCCGGCGAGATGAAGACCAAGCCGACCCAGCACTCCGTCAAGGAACTGCGCTCGATCGGCATCCAGCCGGACATCCTGCTCTGCCGTTGCGAGCAGCCGATCCCGGCCAGCGAGCGCCGCAAGATCGGTCAGTTCTGTAATGTCCGCGAGAGCGCCGTGATCCAGGCGATGGACTCGTCGAACATCTATCACGTGCCGCTCGACTACCACGCTCAGGGCCTGGACCGCGAAGTCCTGTCGGTGTTCGGCCTGTCCGACAGCGCCCCGGCCCCCGACCTGTCGCGCTGGGAGGGGATCTCGCACACCCTGACCAACCCCGACGGCGAAGTGAACATCGCCATTGTTGGCAAGTATACCGCCCTGACCGACGCCTATAAGTCGCTGATCGAGGCCCTGGTGCATGGCGGTGTCGCCAGCAATGTCCGGGTCAAGTTCGACTGGATCGAGGGCGAAGCCTTCGAGCGCGAGGAGGGCCTGATCTCCGAGCGCCTGACGGGCGTGCATGGCGTTCTGGTGCCCGGCGCCTTTGGGGAGCGCGGCTCGGAAGGCATGATCCGCGCAGTGCAGTTCGCGCGTGAGCACGAAGTCCCGTATTTCGGCATCTGCTTCGGTATGCAGATGGCGATGATCGAGGCGGCCCGGAACCTGGCGGGCATCAAGCACGCCTCGTCCACCGAGTTCGGCCCGACCTCCGAACCCATCGTCGGCCTGATGACCGAGTGGACCCGCGGCAATGAGCGCGAGACCCGCAAAGAGGGCGACGACCTCGGCGGCACCATGCGGCTTGGGGCCTATGACGCGGTGCTGACAACGGGTTCGAAGGTGGCGGCGATCTATGGCGGCACCGAGATCAGCGAGCGCCATCGCCATCGCTACGAGGTCAATATCGGCTACCGCGAGGCTATCGAGAACACTGGCCTGACCTTCTCGGGCTTGTCCCCGGACGGCGTGCTGCCGGAGATCTGCGAGCGCTCGGACCATCCTTGGTTCGTTGGCGTGCAATTCCACCCCGAGCTGAAGAGCCGGCCGTTCGATCCGCACCCGCTGTTCGCCAGCTTCATCGGCGCGGCCAAGGAACGTTCGCGCCTAGTCTGAGGCGGTTTCCCATGGCCGGGGGAGGGCGCTATCCTCCGGTGATGCTCACCCGCGACGACGTCCGACGCATCGCGCTCGACCAGCCGGAGGCCTATGAGGCCGACCATCACGGCATGCCGTCGTTTCGCGTGGGCAAGAAAATCTTCTGTACGATCCACCAGGATCGCCCGCGCGCCATGCTGAAGCTTGATCCAGAGGATCAGCGCAATCTCAGCGAGGCGGACCCGGGCGTGGTCGAGCCCGTGCCCGGTTACTGGGGCCGCAGCGGCTCGACCTTCATCTGGTTCGAGAAGATCGAGACCGGGCGATTCGCCGATCTGATGGCGATGGGATGGGCCCAGGTTGCGCCAAAACGCCTCCTAGCCGCTGTTTCTACAGGGGTTTACAAGGACGGTTGAAACCCGGACCGATTTCCGGCATACACCCGCGCTCACGTCGGCGGCCTGTCGTTTCGGCCGCCTTCTCCATTTTACGCCTGCGAGATTCCCCATGGCCGTTCCGAAACGCAAAGTATCCCCGTCGCGGCGCAACATGCGGCGTTCGCACCACGCCCTGGGCGCCAATTCCTATGTCGAAGACAAGGAAACCGGCGAACTGAAGCGCCCCCACCACGTCGACCTGAAGACCGGCATGTACAAGGGCCGTCAGGTCATCACGCCGAAGGAAGACTAGTCCTTCTCGAGGGCCGCGCTCGCGCGCCTGAGCCCTTGAAGGTCTGAGCTGTCTAAATCCCCCGTCCGGGATCCCGGGCGGGGGATTTTGCATGCGCGCTTCGCGCCTGGCGCCTGGCCCAAGATTGCCACCGAGTCCGAAGCTGGCTAAAGGGGCGCGCATATTTCCGCCCAATCCAGGAGCTTCCATGACCGAGATCGTCGACATCATCGCCCGGGAAATCCTGGACAGCCGCGGCAATCCGACGGTCGAGGTGGACGTCATTCTGGAAGACGGATCGCTGGGCCGCGCCGCGGTGCCGTCGGGCGCCTCCACCGGCGCCCACGAGGCGGTCGAGAAGCGTGACGGTGACAAGAGCCGTTACGGGGGCAAGGGCGTCCTGAAGGCCGTCGAGTCCGTCAATGGCGAGATCTACGACGCGCTCTCGGGCTTTGACGCCGAAGACCAGCGCCGTCTCGACACCCTGCTGATCCAACTGGACGGCACCCCCAACAAGAGCCGTCTTGGCGCCAACGCGATCCTGGGCGTCAGCCTGGCGGCGGCCAAGGCCGCGGCGATCAGCGCCGACCTGCCGCTCTACAAGTATGTCGGCGGCGTCTCGGCTCGCGTGCTGCCGGTGCCGATGATGAACATCATCAACGGCGGCGCCCACGCCGACAACCCGATCGATATCCAGGAGTTCATGATCCTGCCGACCGGCGCGGACACCTTCGCCGAAGGCCTGCGCATGGGGGCGGAAATCTTCCATGCGCTGAAGAAGGCGCTGTCCGACGCCGGCCACAACACCAATGTCGGCGATGAGGGCGGCTTCGCCCCCAACATCGGTTCGGCTGAAGAGGCCCTGGCCTTTATCGTCAAGGCCGGCGCGGCCGCGGGCTTCAAGGCCGGAGAGCACTTCCAGCTCGGCCTCGACGCCGCCTCGACCGAGTTCTTCAAGGACGGCAAGTACGTGTTGGGCGGCGAGGGCAAGACCCTGGATCCGGCGGGCATGGTCGACTACCTGGCCGGCCTGGTCGCCAAGTTCCCAATCGTCTCGATCGAAGACGGCATGGCGGAGGACGATCTTGAGGGCTGGAAGCTGCTGACCGACAAACTGGGCGGCAAGATCCAACTGGTGGGCGATGACCTCTTCGTCACCAACCCGGCCCGTCTGGAGAAGCTGGGCGTCGAGATGGGCCTGGCCAACTCCATCCTGGTGAAGGTCAACCAGATCGGCACCTTGTCGGAAACTCTGGACGCCGTCGACATGGCCCACCGCGCCGCTTACACGGCCGTGATGAGCCACCGCTCGGGCGAGACCGAGGATGCGACCATCGCCGACCTTGCGGTCGCCACCAACTGCGGTCAGATCAAGACCGGCTCGCTGTCGCGCTCCGACCGGACCGCCAAGTACAATCAACTGCTGCGGATCGAGGAAGAGCTGGGCGACCAGGCGATCTATCTCGGCGCCAAGGCGCTGAAGCGCCTCTAGATCCTGCGAAAGGCGCGGCTGAACAGAAAGGCCGCGCCGCTCAGCGCCATCACCACGCCAAAGGTCATGAACGCCGCTGCATACGACCAGCGCTCGGCGATCTGGCCGAAGGCGAGGTAGAGGCCGATCGAGCCTAACGTCCACAGGAAGCCCGCCAACGAGGCGATGGTGGCGCGACGCTCGGTCGGGATGGCGTGTTGCATCCGGGTTTCGAAGTTGATGTCGATCAACTTCACCAGGCCGGCGAACGCGGCCAGCAAGAGCATTCCCGCCGGGCTCATCAGATGGGCCGCCGCCATCAGTACGCCGCCGGCCAGGATGACGACCCCGTAGAGCGCGGCCGTGCGAACGCCGCTCAGGCGATAGGCCAGGGCCGCGGCCACCGCCGAGGTCGCATAGGTGGCGGCGTAATAGACTGGGATGGCGTCGCGGCTGAGGCCGGCCTCCTCGCCATAGATCCCCCAGAATTCGTCCAGCGACCCGCCAAGCGTCCAGAGTGTCACCACGACCAGCATCGGCCGCAGGATCGCCGGGGTGCGCAGCGTTTCCCTTAAGGCCTGCTTCAGGTGCGCCGCATAGTCGACCTCGCCGGTCGATTGCACCCGAGGCGCCGAGGGCAGGGTGATGGCGACAACCGCCGCGACGATCACCACGGCGATGCTGAGCACCATCAAAAGCTGGTAGCCGCCAAGCTTGTGGACACCCACGGCCGCCAGCATCGCGACCAGAATAGCGATGATCCCCGCAGCCCGCGCGCGCCCGATGACCTTGGCGTAGGCGTGAGACGCGCCGCGCCGATCCAGCTCGTCATAGACCAGGGCCTCGAAAGCGCCCGATTGCAGAGCGCCTTTGACGCCCCACAGGACGAACCCTGCGAGGTATCCCCAGACGCTCGGGAACAGCAGCCAACAGGCGTAGCCGGCCGCCCGGATGAGTTGGCCGGCGGCTAGCAGATGCTTGCGCGGCAGGTGGTCGGCAAGCACCCCGGATGGAACCTCCAAGGCCAGGCCGACCGCCGACCAGACGGCGAACAGGAGGGCCAATTGGCTCGGCGAGACGCCATGATCGACGAACATGACCGCGTAGAGCGGATAGATGAGGATAAGGTCGTCCAGGGCCTTGTAGGCGTAGATCTTGGCCAGGACGCCGCGCACGATTTTTCCCCGTTTCCGCCACTTCAGCGGGAGACTGTAACCGTTAATTAAGCACGATTGCGTGAGATGAATTTGACGAGGAGTCTTGGATTCGAAGTGTTTGCGCGCCTTCGCTCATATCTGCCGACAGCGGCCCTAGCGTTCCTGATTTTCTACTTCGGGTTCCACGCCTTCACCGGCGATCGCGGCCTTTTGTCTTCCACGCAAAGGGATGCGACGCTCGCGGCAAAGTCGCGGGAGCTGGCCCAGCTGAGCACTGAGAGGCAGGATCTGGAGGCGCGTGCCCGCCTGCTGCGCGACAACAGCCTGTCGGCCGACCTACTGGAAGAACGTGCCCGTTCCCTGCTAGGTTTCGGGCATCCGAACGACTATGTGATCCGCGTGAAGCCTTAGGGCGGATTCGAACGTTCAAAACGCTACGGACACGCGGAGCTTAACCGCGAAATGCATTCCTACGGGAGAGACGGATGGCGCGTGGGCAGGCAGGCTCCGCAGCTAAGCGGAAAAGTAATGACACCGGTATCAGCGGCGCCGCAGACAGCCCCGTGACGCAGGACGAGCTCCTCAAGTACTACCGCGATATGTTGTTGATCCGCCGCTTTGAAGAGCGGGCGGGGCAGCTTTACGGCATGGGTCTGATCGGTGGCTTCTGCCACCTCTATATCGGCCAGGAAGCCATCGCGGTCGGTGTTCAGGCGATCAAGGAGCAGGGCGATCAGGTGATCACCGGCTACCGCGATCACGGCCACATGTTGGCCTGCGGCATGGATCCTCGTGAAGTCATGGCCGAACTCACCGGTCGCGCCGGCGGTTCGTCCAAGGGCAAGGGCGGGTCGATGCATATGTTCTCGACCGAGGCGGACTTCTACGGCGGTCATGGCATCGTCGGCGCGCAGGTCGCGCTGGGCACCGGCCTGGCGCTGGCCAACCACTACCGCGACAACAAGAAGGTCTCCTTCACCTATTTCGGCGACGGCGCGGCCAACCAGGGGCAGGTCTACGAGAGCTTCAACATGGCTCAGCTCTGGAACCTGCCGGTCGTCTACGTGATCGAGAACAACCAGTACGCCATGGGCACCTCGATCGAGCGCTCATCGTCGGAAACCCATCTCTACAAGCGCGGCGCCTCGTTCCGGATTCCGGGTGAGGAAGTCGACGGCATGGACGTGTTGGCCGTGAAAGCCGCAGCCAAGAAAGCCGCCGACCACGCCCGTTCGGGCAAGGGCCCCTACATTCTCGAGATGAAGACCTACCGCTATCGCGGCCACTCGATGAGCGACCCGGCCAAGTACCGGACCCGCGACGAGGTAGACGAGGTCCGCAAGACCCGCGACCCGATCGACCATTTGCAAGAACTGCTGGCCAAGAAGGGCTGGGCCGACGAGGCCTCGCTGAAGGCCATCGACGCCGAGGTGAAGAAGATCGTCGCCGACGCCGCGGAATTCGCCCGCACCTCGCCCGAGCCCGAGCCTTCGGAGCTCTATACGGACGTCTATCTGGAGGCCGCCGAGTGACCGACGTCCTGATGCCTGCGCTTTCCCCAACGATGGAGGAAGGCACCCTTGCCAAGTGGCACGTCAAAAAGGGCGACACCGTTCGCTCCGGCGACGTGATCGCCGAGATCGAGACCGACAAGGCGACCATGGAGGTCGAGGCGGTCGACGAAGGCGTGATCGAGGAGATCTTGGTTCCGGAAGGCACCGAGGAGGTCAAGGTCAACACCCCGATCGCGCGACTGTCCGGTGATGACGCCGCCGCCAGTGCGCCCAAGGCAGAGGCTCCTGCGCAAGCCGCCGGCGATCTGGAAAAGAAGGCTCCCGAGGCGGTCGAAGTTCAGCCGGAAGGCGAGGCTTCGGCTCCCGTGCTGCCGAAAGTCGAACTGCGCGATCCTGAGCTCCCTGAGGGCGTGAAGCTCGTGAAAACAACCATCCGTGACGCCCTGCGCGACGCGATGGCCGAGGAGATGCGCCGCGACGACAAGGTGTTCCTGATGGGCGAGGAAGTCGCCCAGTACCAGGGCGCCTATAAGGTCAGCCGCGGCCTGCTGGACGAGTTCGGCCCCAAGCGGGTGATCGACACGCCGATCACCGAGCACGGCTTCGCCGGCCTGGGCGTCGGCGCGGCCATGGCCGGCCTGAAGCCGATCGTCGAGTTCATGACTTTCAACTTCGCGATGCAGGCCATTGATCATATTATCAATTCGGCCGCGAAGACGCTCTACATGTCCGGCGGCCAGATCAAGACCTCGATCGTCTTCCGCGGACCGAACGGCGCGGCGGCCCGGGTCGGCGCGCAGCACAGCCAGGACTACGGCGCCTGGTACGCTCACGTGCCCGGCCTCAAGGTGGTGGCGCCCTACGACAGCGCCGACGCCAAGGGGCTGATGAAGGCCGCCATCCGCGACCCGAACCCCGTGGTCTTCCTGGAGCACGAGATGCTCTACGGCCAGGAGTTCGACGTACCGGAGGGTATCGACTGGGTCGTGCCGATCGGCAAGGCCAAGATCCGCCGCGAAGGGACCGGCGTCACCCTGGTGGCCTATTCGCGCATGGTGGGCTTCTGCCTGCAGGCGGCGGAAAAGCTGGCCGAGGAGGGGATCGAGGCCGAGGTCATCGACCTGCGGACGCTTCGGCCCATGGACACCGAGACCATCGTCAATTCGGTGAAGAAGACCAACCGGCAGGTCACGGTGGAGGAAGGCTGGGGCCCCAAGGGCGACGGCGCCTACATCTGCGCCAAGGAGGTCGAGGACGCTATCGACTACCATGACGCACCGCCGGCC
>NZ_JAURWM010000329.1 GCF_030654915.1 Phenylobacterium sp.
CCCAGTTCACCAGGCGCTTGTCGCGGTAGAGCAGCTTTTCCTTGTGGAGCTGGACGAACACCTTGCGGACCGCGGCCGACAGGCCGTCGTCCAGGGTGAAGCGCTCGCGGCTCCAGTCGCACGACGCGCCCAGGCGGCGAAGCTGGTTGGTGATGGTTCCGCCGCTTTGCGCCTTCCATTCCCAGACCTTGGCGATGAAGTCCTCGCGGCCCATGTCGCGGCGGCTGACATTGCCGGCGGCGGCCAGCTGGCGCTCCACCACCATCTGGGTGGCGATGCCCGCGTGGTCGGTGCCCGGCAGCCACAGGGCGGCCTTGCCGCGCATGCGCTCAAACCGGATCAGCACGTCCTGCAGCGTATTGTTCAGCGCATGCCCGATGTGCAGCGAACCGGTGACGTTCGGCGGCGGGATGACGATGGAGAACGGCTCGGCGGCGGGGTCGGACGTCGGCGCGAACGCGCCCGAGGCCTCCCACATCGCGTACAGGCGGGACTCGGCGGTCTTGGGATCGAAGTTTTTTTCAAGCATTTCGATGCGCTGCATACATTTTCGCTTCCTCACGTGGAAGCATGATGAGGCCCTTGGACCGGTTTGCGGTCCGCGCCTCCCATAACAGACAAGCCGCGCCGATCATTTCGGCGCGGCCAATCTGCTCGCGTAGGTGTTGACGTCCGGTTCTGGGCGCAAGACCCAGGGCGGCGTCCTAGCGTACCTGACCGCGCGCGATACGTTCGACTTCGCGGTCGACCGTCGCCTGGACGATCTGGGGAAGATTGGTGTCCAGCCACTGCTTGAGCAGCGGGCGGAGCAATTCGCGGACCACGTCCTCAAGGGTGCGGCCATCGGCGGGCATCTGGATCGCAGCCGACAATTGACCAAAGGCCGAGGCGGCGGCGGAGGCCGCGACGGCCCCGACCAGTCCCTCGCCCGGCGGCACGGGCGCCGGCTCGGGGACGTATTCGGGTTCGGGCGCCGGGGCGACATAGGCCGGGGCTTCCGGCTCTTCGCTGACGGCAGGCGTATAGACGTCGAGATCGCCGAGGGTTTCGACCCGTTCGGTCAATTCCAGGACGCCGTCGTCCTCTTCCTCGGGTTCCGGTTCGAACACCGGCGCGGCGGCCTCAACGGCCGCGGGCTCCGGCTCGGCGTCGGTCGGCGCACCATCGCCGTCAGCCGGCACTTCATCTTCGGAGATGATGCGCCGAATGGAGGCGAGGATCTCCTCCATCGTCGGTTCTTGCGAGGTCTGATCGGACATTTGGAGGGCCATCGCTACGGGAAAGAATCCGTCGCGCCAGGCTCGGCGCGACGAGGTGATCCTGCAATTTCCACCACGGGGCGCAAGGTCATATTCGACCAGCGGGTGAAAGCTTGCGTCGATTGGTCGCCTAGTTCGGCGCCGTCGCCGGTTGGGTTGTCGGCTTCTCGACAGTCTTGGACGTGGTCACGCCATCGACCAGCGCGATCGGCTCTTCCCACGGCACCCAGCCCCAGGTGACGCGGAGCTTGCTGAAGTTCGTCTTGGGATCGTAGCGGGTGACCGTCGGCACCAGGTTCGGCCCCTCAAGCTGGCCCATCTGAGCCAGCACCAGCGAGGCGGCCACGTACTCGTCGCGGCGGGCGGAGACCTGGGCCAATTCGGCCTGGCGCAGTTCCTGTTCGGCGTTGAGCACGTCGAGCGTGGTGCGCAGGCCGACCTGCTGCTCCTGGCGGGTGCCTTCAGCGGCGATGCGCGAGGCCTTCACCTGCTCGTCCGTCGAGGTGATGTTCGAGCGGCTGGCGATCAGCTGGTTCCACGAACCGGTCAGGCTTTGCATCACCGAGCGGCGGGCCGTCTCGACACCGATGCGGTCGGCGTTGTTACGCTCCATGGCCGCGCGGATGCGCGAGGAGGTCAGGCCGCCGGTGAACAGCGGCACGGTGAGCGTGGCGCCGGCCTGGACATCTCGTGAAAACAGGTCGCGCTCCCACGGATCGGCGGAACCGCCAACCCCGATCGAGCCGTTCAGCCCCAAGGACGGCATACGCTCGGCCTGGGCGGCCGAGACCCGGGCCTTGCTGGCCTGTTGGGCATATTCCGCGGCGCGAATCTGCGGATTGTTGTCCTCCGCGGCGGCGAAGGCCTGCGCTACATCGACCGGCAGCAGAGCGGCCAATGAGGGCTCGGGAGCCAAGTCGCCGGGGTTCTGCCCAACCAGGGCGGCGTAGCCGGCGCGGCTGATGGCGAGTTGCGCCTGGCTCTGAGTCAGCAGCGATTGGGCCGCGGCCAGGCGGGCCTCGGACTGGGCCACGTCGGTGCGGGTGATCTCGCCCACATCGAATCGGGCCTTGGATTCATCGAGCTGGCGGCTCAGGACGCCGACGTTTTCCTGCCGAATCCGCAAGGCTTCCTGGTCGCGGCGGACGTCGACATAGGCCTGGATCACGGCCTGCATGACGCTGGATTCCGTGCGGCGCAGGTTTTCACGGCCGGTGAGGATGTCGGCTTCAGCGGCCGACACCGTCGCGGCTACCCGGCCACCGGTATAGAGCGGCTGCGACAGCGAAAGGGTCGCGGCGACGTTGTTGGTTTCGGCGATATTTCGGCGGTCCGGATAGGTCTGACCAAGTAGATTCTCGACACCGCCCGGCGTGCGCACCTCTCGGTATGCAAACCGGCCCTGGGCCGAGGCTTGCGGTCGGTAGCCGGAGCGGGCCTGAACCCAGTTTTCGTCCAAGGCCCGTTGAGTCGCGCGTTGCGCCTGCAAGGTCGGATTGGAATCGTAAGCGAGCGCGATGGCCTCGGCCAGCGTTTCGGCGAAGGCGGGCTGAGCCAGGCCCAGCGCAAGACCTGCGCTGCAGACCGCGGCGAACAGACCTCCGCGACGAGTATTGAACATGCTTATCCCCGAGACGGCATAGAGAGACCGACCCCTATATGACCGCCTATTGGGCGCCGCACTAGTGGCCGTGACCTTAAGCTTTTTTCACGCCCAGGTTTCGAACGTGTTTCACCAGCGCCATCTGAAGATGGCCAGCGATTCAGGCCAAGCCAAGAACCGCCTTTGCATTCAAGCCGCTCCGCCGCTGGCATGAGGGGCGACATCGGTTCGCCTAGAAGGCGAAACCAGCCACCGGCTCGAAGCCCTTCAGGACCGGAGCCATGGCGTCAAACAGGGTGCGGCGGCCAATGCCGTCTTCGGCCCGCGTATAGAGCGCGGCCTTTCCGGTCGGGCCTTCCCGCTCGATCACGCCCAGCCGTCCGCCCAAAGCCAGGGCGGCCAGCCACGAATCAGGGGCCCGGGTGACCGCACCTTCGACGATGATCAGGTCGTAGTTCGCGCCCGGAACCAGGCTCAGGTCGTCAGCGTCGAATCGCTCGACAGACAGCCCGACGGCTTCGAGGACCGCGGCGGCGTATGGCGCGGCGATGGCCAGGGCGCGTTCGCCCGCCATCGGCTTGAGCGCCTGGAGCAGTTTGGAGACCTCGCGCGGACGCAGCAGATAGCGGCCAGGCGCATACTCGACCGCGGTGTCGGCGTAGGCCTGGAAGGCCCTGTCGGCCGGAACCAGGCTTTCGCGGGGAATCGCCCGCATCGCATCGTGCAGACGCACGTCCGTCACGTCGTTGGTGCGGACTTGGCTCTCGACCATGTTGAGCCGGGCGGCGACGAAATCGGAGGCCATAATTCCTCGACGTAAGAAGGCGTAGGGATACGAAACTTTCGCGCGCTTATAGGTCCGCCGCCGACATGAAGGCAATCGGAGCCTTCAAGAGAGATTGCGGTGGGCCGGACGTTCTGTTAGCGATCCGCCCTCCCCGGCCCAAAGCCGGCGGCGGCCTGATGGCGGAGTGGTTACGTAGCGGACTGCAAATCCGCGCACCCGAGTTCGATTCTCGGTCAGGCCTCCAAATTTCCCAACCCATGTGCTTTTTGCCGCGATCGACGATGAGCCGAACTGCGCCCTGATGGCCAGTCGGCAAGACCGGCGCTCGGCAGCAAAGCGAACTGGTCAGCCTGCTGCATCAGGCCGCCCTGCCCACCCGTGGCGAGTTGGGAGGGCGTCACCCAGCCGAGCGGGCAACCTCGTCATCGGCGTGATCGAGTCCGCTCGCCGCCAGGGCGATGGCCTCGAACAGACGGGCGACCTTGATCGGCTTGCTGACGTGATCGTCCATGCCCGCCGCCTTCAGTTCGGCGACCTGGTGCACCATGGCGTTGGCGGTCAGGGCGATCACCGGGGTCCGGCGACGGCCGCTGGCGCGCTCACGAGCCCGGATCTCACGCACGGCTGACACGCCATCCATCACCGGCATCTGGACATCCATCAGGATCAAGTCCCAGGGCGCGCTTTCCCAGGCCTCGACGGCCTGGGCTCCATCCTCGACGATGGTGGGGGCCACACCGATCTGAGCCAGCAGCGCGATCAGCACGGTCCGGTTCACGTCGTTGTCTTCCGCCGCCAGGATTCGCAGCGCTATCGGCGCCGTCGGCGCTGACTCGCTAGGCTCGGCGGACTCCAGTCTGTCGCCGAGCCGCTCCAAGGGGAGGCTGACGAGGAAGGTCGAGCCCTGCCCCGGCGCGCTCTTCATGGCGATGCTCCCGCCCATCAGCTCGCACAGCTCGCGGCATATCGCGAGCCCAAGGCCCGTGCCTCCGTGGCGACGGGTGGTCGAGGCGTCCAACTGCTCGAACTTGCCAAATAGGCGTGCCTGCTGGAGTTCGGGAATGCCCGGCCCCGTATCGCTCACCGCGACCTTAATCACCCCGTCGGTCCGCATAACCGAGACCCGGACCTCGCCTCGCGCCGTGAATTTCACGGCGTTGGAGGTGAGGTTGTAGAGTACCTGGCGCAGCCGCAGCGGATCGCCGCGATAGGCGCCAGGCGCGCCGTCTCCCATCTCCAACCGCAGATCGAGCCCCTTGCTCGCCGCGACGGGGGCGAAGGCGGCGATCGCGGCTTGCAACACATCCTTCAGTTCAAACTCGACGGACTGGATCTCCAGTTGCCCAGCCTCGATCTTGGCGAGGTCCAGCACGTCGTTGAGGATTTCGGTCAGGGCCTCGCCGGACCGCTGGATCACGCCCAAGCGCCCACGCTGGGCCTCGGAGAGGTGGTCGGCCGACATCGCCTGGGCCATGCCCAGAACTCCGTTCAGCGGGGTTCTGATCTCGTGGCTGATCGTGGCCAGGAAAGTGCTCTTTGCGGCGTTGGCGACCGCGGCCTCGGTCTCCTTCTCGATCGCCGCCTGCAGCGCCCGGGCCATCTGTCGTTCGACGTTGCGGCGCTTGAAGGCGGCTTGCAGGACGTAGCCATAGAAGCCGCAGACCGCGAGGACGACGAGCAGTATCTCGACCCACACAACCATGCCGCCAAGCCAGGCCAGGCTCGCCATCACGGTGACAAAGCTGACAATCAGCGACGCCGCCCCGATCCGGCGAGAGATGACGAACTCGTCGGCCGCGCTCAAGGCAATCGCGCCCATCATCGCCAGGCCGCCGGCCAGGGCGGTGTGGGAGCCGCTGACAATCAGGGCGAAGGGCAAGGCGCAGTAGGCGCCAGTCTGCACAGCCGTGACCATCGCCACGATCATCTCATAACGCCGATTGGGAACCGGCTGACGCCCGGCCAGCTGGCACAAGGCCCGGCTGCCGGCGATCATCAGGATATTGCCGACCAGCCAAATCGCCGCGAAGACCGGACCAAGCCAGACCCAAGCGCCGGACGCCGCCAGCACGCTCATCGGAATGATGGTCAAACGGTCGCCGCGGCGGAAGGCGATGATCCGCGTCCAGCTCAATTGCGAGGCGACAAAGTCGCCATCGGCCGCAGCCGGCCCAGGCAGGGCGCTGGCCGCCTGGCCGCGCCACACAGACTTCATCGGCGACACTCCTATGGGGTAGGCCCCCCATAGATCGACTGTCGAGCTTTCAGAGTCGTTAGCCGCGAGGCGATTCCGTAAGACTACTTAAGGAGGTCTCCCGAATTTTCCCGACCAGCGCCAAACGCCACCTTGAGCTCAGTCAAAAGGAGTTCAGACATGACGTTTACGACCTTCTATCTGGCGATGGTCGTCGTGGCCTTTTCCACCTTCGCCCTCACCATGGCCGGCGTCGGCATCTGGTGCGCGCAGGACAAGGCCCCCGCCCGCAAGTGAGCGATCAGGCGCGCTCGGCCATCATCGCCATGCGCACCAGTTCCGAGAGGCTGGCCGCCTTCATCTTGGTCATCACATTGGCGCGGTAGATCTCGACCGTGCGCGGGCTGATGCCGAGGTCGAAGGCGATCACCTTGTTGGCGTGGCCCGCCACCAGTCCCACGAGGACCTCGCGCTCACGTCCCGAGAGCAAGGACATCCGGGCGCCGATCTCGGCCGCCTCGACCGCGCCGCGCCGCCCCTCCTGGCCGCTCCGCAGCGCCGTGGTGATGGCCAGGAGCAGGACATCGTCGTTGAACGGCTTCTCGATGAAATCAGCCACCCCGGCCTTCATCGCCTCGACCGCCAGCGGGACGTCGGCATGGCCGGTGATCATGATGATCGGCAGAGCAAAACCCTGGGCCTTCAGCCGCCGGACCAGTTCGATGCCGGTCATTTCCGGCATGCGCACGTCGGTGACGACACAGCCGCTCGCCCCCTGCGGCAGGGCTTCCAGGAAGGAGATGGCCGAATCGTAGAGGCGAGTCTGCAGATCCGCCGTTTCCAGCAGGAAAGCCAGGGAATCACGAACGGCGGGATCGTCGTCGATCACGTGCACCAGTTCAGTCATCGAGTTCCTCGTCTCCAACGCTGCGCAAGGTGAAATGGAAACTGGCGCCGCCGCCCGGCGTCGGCTCGGCCCAGATACGTCCGCCATGAGCCTCGATGATCGTGCGCGAGATCGACAGGCCCACCCCCATGCCATGACGCTTGGTGGTTATGAAGGGCTGGAATAGCTGGTCGGCGACGTCGGGGCTGATGCCCGCCCCGCTGTCGGCGACAGTGATCTGGACGAGATCATCCTCAATCGGCCGAACAGCGACGCGTAGTTCACGACGCGGCGTGCTCTCCATGGCGTCGATCGCGTTGCGGATCAGGTTCAGCACCACCTGCTGGATCTGAACGCGGTCGGCCAGGACCAGATTCACCGTCGGATCGAGGTCGAACTGCACCCGTACCCCGTGCTCCTTGGCCCCCACCAAGGCCAGGGCTCCGGCCTCCTCGATCAGCTTGGGCAGGCTTTCGAGCCGGCGCTCGGTCTCGCCACGGGACACGAAGTCGCGAAGACGACGGATGATATCGCCGGCCCGCAGGGTCTGCTCGCTGGCCTTCTCCAGGGCCTCGGTCAGGCGCTCGCGGGGAATTTCCTCGGCGCCTAGCAGGCGCACCGATCCCCGCAGATAGTTGGCGATGGCCGAGAGGGGCTGGTTCAACTCATGCGCCAGGGTCGAGGCCATTTCGCCGAGCGCCGTCAGGCGGGAGATATGCACGAGCTCCGATTGCAATTCCTGCAGCCGCGCCTCGGTCCGCTGGCGCTCGGTCAGGTCGCGGACGAAGCCGGTGAAGAACCGGCCGCCCTCGGTGCGCATCTCGCCGACCGCCAGCTCCATGGGGAAGGTTGAGCCGTCCTTGCGCTCGCCCACGACGACGCGACCCATGCCGATGATCCGCCGCTCGTGGGTGCGGTAATAGCGTTGCAGGTAGCTATCGTGCGCCTCCTTATGGGGCGCGGGCATCAGCAGCCGGACATTGCGGCCGACCGCTTCCGTCGAGGTCCAGCCGAACAAACGCTCGGCGGCGCTGCTGAAGGACTGGATAATCCCCAGTTCGTCGATGACGATCATGGCGTCCGGCACGGTGTCCAGGATCGAACTCAGATGGGCTTCGCGGGCGATAAGGTCGCGGTTGATAGCAGCGGCCTCACGACGCGAACGCTGGAACCACTCGCCGCCGGTGACGATAGCCATGGCCACCCCGGCGAACACCACCGCGCTGGCGATATCGGCCCGGCCGAGCGCGTCGACCCGTGTCGCCAGGGTCAGGCCGCAGCCAAGCCCGAACAGGGCCGCCAAGGCGCCGGGCGCCAACCCACCATAGGCCGAAGCCATGACCACCGCCGGAACAAAGACCAGGAAGGCGACTCGCTCGCCGACTATCGGCTGGAGGATCAGATGCGCGAAGACGCCCGCCGCCGTCGCCAGGATCGCCACAGCGACGCCGGTCCAGAGGTTGGACGCCTTGTTCTGCAGCCTGCGGCTCCTTTGGTTCGTTAGCGAAGTGATAGCCCGACCGATCATCAAGGGGAGTTAGGGGATTCCCCTTAAGCGGAAGACACGGATGTTGTCCAAGCCTGGCGACACTTATCGGTAGCCATGAACTCGGCGCCAGCTCGGCCGCCGAAGCGCCACCAGGAGCCGGACATGACCGCCCCCGCCGTAGACGCCACCCTCCATCATCAGCCTGTCGGGGTCTCCGACCAAATCGCCTACGGCTTCGTGAAGCTGCTGCGCTTCTGCGCCGACACCTTCTTCGCCAAGCGTTACGGCCACCGCGCCGTGGTCCTGGAGACCGTCGCGGCCGTGCCTGGCATGGTCGGCGCCACCCTCAACCACCTGAAGTGCCTGCGCCGGATGTGCGACGACAAGGGCTGGATCAAGACCTTGATGGACGAGGCCGAGAACGAGCGGATGCACCTGATGACCTTCATCGAGGTCTCCAAGCCCACAGCCTTCGAACGCTTCGTCGTCGTGGCCGTGCAGTGGGTGTTCTACCTGTTCTTCTTTGGTCTCTACCTCGTCTCCCCCAAGACCGCCCACCGGGTGGTCGGCTACTTCGAGGAAGAGGCGGTGATCAGCTACACGCACTATCTGGCGGAGATCGACGAGGGCCGCTCGGCGAACGTGCCGGCCCCGCAGATCGCCAAGACCTACTGGGGTCTGCCGGACACCGCGACCCTGCGCGACGTGGTCCTGGTGGTCCGTGCCGACGAGGCTCACCACCGCGACGTCAACCACGGCTACGCCAACGAACTGATCGGCCTGCCGCAAACGCCGGTCGCCCCCTGCCCGCCGCACGCGGTGCTGGAGCCGACCTGGAAAGCCGCCGCCTAGGTGAAAGGAAAGCGCGGGACCTGGGCCTCGGCCCAGGTCCCGCCGCATGTCAGCCATGACCGACACCCCTGCCCCCGCCCCGCTGCTGCTGGTCGACGATGACCCGGCCATCCGCACGTCGTTGAAGTTCGCCCTCGAGATCGAGGGATATGCGGTCGAGACCTATGCGGACGCTGAAAGCCTGGCCGCCCGCGAGGACATCCCCGACAAGGGCTGCCTGGTCGTCGACTATCAGCTTCCCGGCATGGATGGCCTGGCGTTGGTCGAGACCCTGCGCCGGCGCGCGATCTCGCTGCCGGCCCTGCTGATCACCACGCAGCCGACCCCGCGGATGAGGCTGCGCGCCCAGAAGGCGGGTGTCGACATCGTCGAGAAGCCGCTGCTGTCGAACTCTCTGGGCGATGCGGTGGCCAGGCTGCTGGCCCCCTCGCCCGCCGTCTAGAGCGAGGTGCGGACCCTGAAGAGTTCGGGGAAGAAGGAGCCTTCCAACGCCTTGGCGAGATAGGCCGCGCCGGCGCTGCCGCCCGTGCCCTGCTTGAACCCGATGATCCGCTCGACGGTCTTGAGGTGCGCGAAGCGCCACTGCTGGAAGCGGAACTCCAGATCGACCAGCTTCTCGGCCAGTTCATAGAGGTCCCAGTAGCGTTCCGGATCGCGATAGACGCTGACCCAAGCGGCCTCGACGGCGGCGTTAGCCTCATGGGGCTGGCGCAGATCCCGTTCCAGAACATCTGCGGGGATGTCGAATCCGCGCCGCGACAACAACCGCACGCATTCGTCGTAGAGGCTGGGTTCGGCCAGGGCGGCCTCGAGCACGCCATAGACCTCGGTGGTCTCGTGGACCCGCAGCATGGAGGCGTCCTTGGCCCCCATCAAGAACTCCAGCATCCGGTACTGGAACGATTGGAAGCCGGAGCTCTGGCCAAGATGCGGCCGCAGGGCGTGATAGTCGCTGGGCGTCATGGTCCCCAGCACGTCCCAGGACTGGATCAGCTGGCCCTGGATGCGGCTGACGCGGGCGATCATCTTGAAGGCCGGACCAAGGTCATCGTCGCGGATGTGCTGGCGAGCCGCTGACAGTTCATGGATCGACAGCTTCAACCACAGCTCGGACGCCTGATGGATGATGATGAACAGTAGCTCGTCGTGCTCATCCGAACGTGGCCGCTGGGCCGACAGCAGGGTGTCGAGGCCCAGATAGTCGCCGTAGCTCATGGCCGGCGGGGTATGCAGTTTTTCACTCATGGCGCGGTCATATCGCAATTTCAGCGCCGCAGAACCGGCTTCCTACGCCGCGCGGCCCGGCTCTGGGGCGTAATTGGGTTGGTCGATGGCGATCTGCTCAACGATGTTGGCCTTCAGCGCCGCGAGCAGCCCCGGCGTATCGCGATCCATCGCGCCTTCACGCAGGCGCGCGCAGAGGTCGCTGTTAAGCTCCGCCAGCGAGCCCGAACGCCCCAACAGTTCGGACAAACGCTGGGTGGCCGCCGCTTCGGCCGCCGCCCCTTGCAGCAGTTCGCGACGCACGACGCTCAGCGCATTGGCCGCCACACGGGCCAGGAAGGCGTCGCGTGGATTGAGGTCGGATCGCACGCTGTCGATCCAGCCGGCGACGGCGTCCAACAGCTCCTCGGCGCGGGGGTGGTCGATCACAGTCCGTTCTCCAGCAGCGTGACGAGGTCGATCTCGGTCTCCGACACCCGGCGACCGATCATCGGCCGTTCAACCGAGACTTCCGTTCCGTTGGCGTAGCTGGCGTACATCATCAGGCACATCACGCCCCACTTCAGCGAGCCCAGGGCTTGCCAGTAGAGCACGCGGGACAGCGGGATCTCCTCGCCGCCCGCCGCGACATAGCCGTCCAGCAGGTCGCGATACTCGCCAAAGCCGCCGACCGGGCGGTCGCTGCGGCCAAATCGCCATGAATTGACGCAAATCCAGCCAAGATCCTCGGCGGGATCACCCATATGCGAGAGCTCCCAATCGAGGACGGCGGCGACGCCCTTCTCCGCGTCCACCATCAGATTGCCGTTCCGGAAGTCCCCGTGCAGCAACACCGCCGGACGCGGCGGCGGCGCGTGCTTCTTCAGGTGCTGGAAGGCCAACTCCAGGATCGGGCGCTCGGCGCCTGAGTTGCGGTAGACTTCTTCGTAGCGGGCCAATTCCTCCAGCGCGTCGACGGTCTTGAGACCAGCCGGCGGCTTGGCCGAATGGATCTGGGCCAGGATCGCGCCGCACTGGCGAGCAAGGCTTGGCCTCACCGCGTCAAAGCGCGGATCGGAAACGATCTTGCGGCCGAGGGTCTCGCCGGAGATCCGCCGGGTGATGTGCGCCTCGCCCAGGCCATCTTGCGGACGCGCCAGATGCACCAGCGGCGCGACCGGGGCGCCGACGGCCGAAGCCGCGGTGATCAGAGCCGCCTCGACCTCCAAGGAGACCGAACGCGCGGCCTCGGGATCGAAGGGACCCGAGCGGCGGCGCAGGATCAGCTCCTCGCGGCCGCGATCGCCGACCACCGCGAACGCCCAGGTCTCCATGCTCGCCCCGCCCGACAAGCGTTGGAGATCGGCGACCTGCGCCCCCTGCCCGCCCAGCGTCGGGGCCAGCCCCTTCAGTGCCTCGAAAACCTCGCCCTGCATGACGTCGCGGCGCCTTCCCACTGATCCGACCCGCCGATTGGGAAGGTCATCTGATCGTGTGTAAACGGCGAAATGACCTGCGCCCACCCTGACCCGGCGGAAGCTGAAACCTGGGTTAGAGTGGTTTCAAACAACTCGAGCGCCGGGATTTCGAGCCGGCGCCAGCCCCCAGGAGGAGACCGCCGTGGACTTCAGCATGCCGCCCGAAATCGAGGCCTATCTGGCCGAACTCGACGCCTTCATCGAGGCGAAGATCAAGCCGTTGGAGCAGCAGGACGACAACATCCGCTACTTCGACCATCGACGCGAATATGAGCGCACCGATTGGGACGCCGGCGGCCTGCCGAAGAAGGAATGGGAAGAGCTGCTGGCCAAGGCCCGCAAGCTGGCCGACGAGGCCGGTCACCTGCGCTTCGCCTGGCCCACGGAGATGGGCGGCAAGGACGGCTCCAACCTGGCCATGGCGGTGATCCGCGAGCATCTCGCGGCCAAGGGGCTGGGCCTGCACAACGACCTGCAGAACGAACATTCGATCGTCGGCAACAACCCCTTCATCCTGATGTTCAAGGAGTTCGCGACCAACGCCCAGTACGCTCGCGATGGCGACAAGCTGCTGGCCGGGCAGATGCGCACCGGCTTTGGCCTGACCGAGCCCAACCACGGCTCTGACGCCACCTTCATGGAGACCACGGCGGTTCCCCAGGAGAAGGACGGTCAGCCCGGGTGGCTGATCCGCGGCGAGAAGATGTGGACCACGGGCATGCACGTGGCCACGCACGTGATGGTCTTCGCCCGGACCTCCGGCAAGGACGGCGATGCGACCGGCATCACCTGCTTCATCGTGCCGGCCGACGCGCCCGGGGTGAAGGTCGAGGAGTATCTCTGGACCTTCAACATGCCGACCGACCACCCGCGGGTCAGCTTCACCGACGTCTGGGTGCCGGAGGACAGTTACTGGGGCCAGATCGACCGGGGCCTGGGGCTTGGCCAGTCTTTCGTCCATCAGAACCGCATCCGGCAGGCGGCCTCGTCGCTGGGCGCGGCGGTGTTCTGCATCGAGGAGAGCGTGAAATACGCCCGCCATCGCAAGCCGTTCGGCAAGGCCCTGGCCGAAAACCAGGCGATCCAGTGGCCGCTGGTCGAGTTGGCGACCCAGTGCGAGATGCTCCGGCTGCTGATCCGCAAGACCGCCTGGGACATGGACAACATGCCCCACAAGGAGGTCGAGAAGCAGCTCTCCGACAAGGTGTCGATGTGCAACTACTGGGCTAACCGCCTGGTCTGCGAAGCCGCCGACCGGGCGATGCAGGTGCACGGCGGCATCGGCTATTCACGCCACAAGCCGTTCGAACACATCTATCGCCACCACCGCCGCTATCGGATCACCGAGGGCGCCGAGGAAATCCAGATGCGGAAGGTCGCGGCCTTCCTGTTCGGCTACCTCGGACCGCGCCGCGCCCTCTTCAAGGACGCCTAGGTCTTCAGCTTCGCGAACATCGCCTTGTGATTGGCGAGGATCTTGGCCGTCGTGGCCGGGTCCTCGTCAGTCGACCAGTTTCCGCGCTCGAAGGTGCCGCCCAGAATGATCCCGTCGCGGCGCGGGAACATGTAGCTCCAGTTCGAGACCAGATTGTAGGTCACCTCGGGCTGCGGGAGCAGAACGACGAGTTGGCCCCGCGCCGGGATCATCTCCTTGTCGCCGAAGAGTTCTCCCGCGCCGAGGCCGGTGCAGTTGAAGATCACCGGTTCCTTCAACGCCTGGAGCTCGGACTGGCTCTTGAAGTCACGCACCACGATGCGCCCGCCCGCAGCGAAGACATCCTCCATCATGGCCTGAAGGTAGATCGGCGGCTCCACCATCATGCTGTCCCAGTACTGCAGGATCGACCTGCCGAAGGGATGCTCGCCGGCTGGCACGGTCCGACGCTCCGGCGCCAGGGCGGAGAGCCGGTTGAACAGGAAACTCCCGCCCAGATCGTCTTCGTCGAGGGAATAGTTCCGGGTCCACCGCACGCCATATTCCGGCGCGGAGAGTTGCTGGAAATGCAGGTAGGAGAGCTTCGCCGCCTTTTCGAACTGCGTGATGAACTGCGGCGTCGCATCCTTGGCGCTGAAGACCGACGCCGGCCACCACTGGCCGCCGGCGATGTTTGACGTCGTCTCGGGCGGCAAGGCCTTGGCGTAAATGGTGACTCGCCCGCCCCGACGCTGGATCAGGCGGGCGGTGGCCAAGCCGACCGCGCCACAGCCCAGGACCGCGTAATCCCGCTCGGGACCCGCGAAGCCTTCGTCGAGCGCCAGGTGCGAAGTCCCCCAGGACATGGTGATCCCGCCGCCGCCGTGACCGTAGTTGTGCACCAGGGTCTTGTCGCCGAAGCGCTCGGCCCGGACCACGAAGCCGCCAGGACGATAAGGCCGCAGCCCGGCGACCACCCGGATCACTCGATCTTCCGAGACGTGGACGGGCGCCAGCCGCAGCCGCCCGCGCGGTTGCAGCGGAGCGGAGAACGGCGCCGTGGTTCTGGTCGTGGTGCAACCGGCGAGCGCGCCGCCCGCCAGCATCAGTCCGAAGTTTCGCCGCGTCGTCATACGCCCCCCTGCTCTCGGCGCAAATTAGGATCAGCGCGACCGCCGGCCGCAACCCCAGATCGCGCGGCCAGGCGCAAATTGTTAGCGCCGCCTCAGGCGTAGGCGGGCGCGCCGTAGAGGCGGTCGAACACCGGAGGCAAACTGCCCGGCAGGCCCAGCAATGGGCCTGACGACAGCAGCAGGACCACCTCGTCGCCCTTCAGGTCTGATAGGGCGGCGATAGCCTGCTCGGGGCTCGCGACGGCCTCGACCGCCACCCCGGCGGCGCGAGTGCGGGCCACGATCTCGTCGTGGCTGGATTGATCATGGCTGCCCGCGCCATGGACCGGCGGCGGGCAGATCAGCACGCGCGAGGCGCCTTGGAACACGGTGTCGTACCAGGAGAGCGCGTCGCGGCTGCGCCAGCTGAAGGTGTGGGGTTCGAAAACCACGATCAGCGGCCGGCCCGGATAGTGCAGCCGCATCGCGCCGATGGCCGAGTGGGCCTTTTCGTAGGAGCTGCCAAAGCCCTCGATGACCGGAACGGCCGAGGTGGTGGTCAGGCGATCGAGGCGGCGGCGGATCCCCGCGAAACTGGCGAGGCCAGCGACCAGCGCCGCTTCGCTCACCAGCCCGCGCTCCAGCAGGAAGGCGGCGACGCCGACGATGTTCTCGACGTTATGGGCGCCCAGCAGCTGGGTGGTCAGGGCGATCTTGCGGCCGCCTGGCCCGATCAGATTAAAGCGGGTGGTTTCGCCATAGACCACGTCGCGGCTGAACCAGCCGTCACAGGGGGCGGTGTCGTACCAGACGATCCGGGCCTTGGTTTCGTGCGCCACCGCGCGGATCGCCGGATGATCGCGCATGACCGCCACCCCCTGCCCGGGCAGAGCGCGCAGCAACTTGAGGAACGGCGCCTCGTACTCGGCGAAGGTCGGGAAGACGTTGACGTGGTCGTGGACCAGCGAGGTCAGCAACAGGTGATCGGGGTGATAGAGGGCGAACTTCGAGCGTCGGTCCGTGGCCGAGACGATGTACTCATCGCCCTCCAGCACCACATCGCCCGAGCCCCACTGACCGGTCGCCGGCAGGGACGGCGAGATCGCGCCGACCATCCAGCCTGGATCGGTCCCGGCCTGCAGCAGGATGTGAGCCATCAGGGCGGTGCAGGTCGATTTGCCGAACGATCCGGCGACCACGGTGGTCAAACGCCCGCTGGTCACTTCTCCCAGCATCTCGGCGAACGTGGTGACTCGCGCGCCACGGGCGCGGGCCTCAATGACCTCGGGATTCGATTCGGCTCCGAGCTTGGCGCTGGTTCCGAGAATCAGGATGTCGAGGTCGGCGGGGAGATTCGCCGCGTCGAACCGCCGGTGGAATGGAAAGCCCAGCCCCTCGACATAGGTCGACATCGGCGGAAACACGTCTTCGTCGGAACCGGAGATTTCGTGGCCGGCGTCGCGCAGCATCAGGGCGACGGCGCTCATGCCCGCCCCGGCTATTCCGGTGAAATGGATGCGCATCCCGCCCAAGACCTCTGTTTCCTTGCTGGTATCGAGCCGCGCGCCGCCCGTCGAGGGTCCAAGGCGTCGCGGCCTGTCCTATTCAGCGCCAAGCCCATTAACCCCCACTTAACCAACCAAACAGGGCGTCCAGGAGACATTGCCTGAGGACACCCACCATCACCGGACGCGACAAAGCCTGGCTCCGGCCGGGCTCCCTTTTCGCTGTTTTTCAGCTCTTTTCGCTCGCTGCATTTCAGCGCTTGCACACCCGACAAACGCTGGGTATATCGCCGCCTCCAACGTGATCCCCGATAGCTCAGCTGGTAGAGCAGTCGGCTGTTAACCGACTTGTCGCAGGTTCGAGTCCTGCTCGGGGAGCCACGTTGGATTTTCATTTCAGCCTGTAGAGATGCGCTCACCCCACCTGGGGCACGGCGCCTGGTCTTGGCTGATTGCAAGGGTAGCTCACGGCAGTAAGCTCGCGGCATGTCCGATCATCAATCCATAAAGCGACGCACATTCCTGGCTGCGGCCGCTGCGACCGCGGCCTCCCCGGCCCTGGCCCAGGCTCCTGCCTCCCCGGTGCGGGTGAAGCTGGAGACCGGCGATGGCCCGATCATCCTGGAGCTCTACCCGGACAAGGCGCCGATCACCGCCGGTAACTTCCTGCGCTATGTCGATGGCAAGCGATTCGACGGGGCGACCTTCTATCGGGCCTCCAAGGTTCCCAATGCGCCGGAGTTCGGCCTTATCCAGGGCGGGGTGCAGAACGATCCGGCCAGGGTGCTGAAGCCCATCGCCCACGAGCCGACCACCAAGACCGGCCTGTCCCACACCGACGGGGCGATCTCGATGGGGCGGACCAACCCCGGCACCGCCACCTCGGACTTCTTCATCGTGCTGGGCGACATGACCTATATGGACGCCGAT
>NZ_JAURWM010000123.1 GCF_030654915.1 Phenylobacterium sp.
GGCGCTCCGCAGAACGTCGTCGAAAACGTCTCGAAGCAAGTCGCCGACGAAATCGCCAAGAAGCTGACCGAAGCCGGCGCGACCGTCCAAGTGAAGTAAGACTGACTTCGCGAGTTTCTCGCGTTGTCGAACGGGCCCGGAGGGAAACCTCCGGGCCCGTTTTCGTAGGCCCATGTTCTTTGACGTGACGCCAAGGCGCGTCGTGTTACGGTCAAGCTGTGAGCGACCCCGCGACCCTATTGGACCCCTTTGTGCGCGGGATCGCCGCGGGCGCCGTGGTCATGTTGGCGACCGGGACCTGGCGTAGCGCCGTCAATCGCCAGGCCAAGATCGTCTCCCTGCTGACCAGCCTCAGCATCGCGACGTGGCTGATCACCGAGTCCGGCCCGCTCTGGGGGGCGTTCGACCGGACTTATCTGCTGCTGCTGCCGGCCTATCCGATCGCGGGCATGTTCTGGCTGTTCATCGGGACGGTGTTCGAGGACCGCCCAATCGGCGTCATCCATCTTCTGCCGCCTATCCTGATGGGGATTTCCGGAGTGATCATGGGCCCAGGACCCCCGCCCTATGATCCGCTCTGGATCGCCCGCAACGTCGCAGCCGGGCTGTTGGCGCTGCACGCCGGTTTCGTGGTGGCGAAGGGATGGCGCGGGGATCTGCTCGAGGCCCGGCGCGGGCTACGCGCCGTGCTGCTTGGTCTGCTGGTGGTCTTCGCCGTCCTGCAGACCCTGATCGCGTTCGCCTATCGGCTCTATCCAAGCGGACCCTGGCTCGGCTTCACAGTTGGTGAACTTTACGGCGGAACCATTCTGGCGATCCTGATCCTGTTCGTCGCCGCATCGTTCCTGCGAGTGAGCCCGGAACTATTTGGCGCCGCACGGACGCCGATCGCGGCGCCCGACGCCCGGGCTGAGGCGATCGACCGCCATCTGCTTCAGAAGATCGATGACCTGATGGCGGCCGAGCTCTGGCGCCAGGAGAGGCTGACCATCGGCGAACTCGCCCACCAGATCGGCGAGACCGAGCATCGCGTTCGCCGGCTGATCAATCAGCGCCTGGGGCATCGGAACTTCGCAGACTTCCTGAACGCCTATCGGATCGCGGCGGCCAAGCAGCGGCTTGCCGATCCGGGGGAGGCGCGGGCAACGATCTCGGCCGTGGCCTTCGACCTCGGCTATGGGTCGCTCGGGCCGTTCAACCGAGCCTTCCGTGCCGCGACCGGCAGCACGCCGACCGAGTGGCGACGTGTCGTCCTCGCCGCCTCGACGAGTTCGTCAAAGTCAGGCTGATTTCGAACTCGGCGCGGATTGTTCGAATTCGGCGAGACGCCGCTGGCTCCCGGCTCGCCTCCTTGCATTCAGGCAAGGAGGAAGAAGATGCAGGACCTGTTTCAAGGCATCCCGGAGATCTGGGTCGCCAATCTCAAAATGGACATCTGGCGCTATGGGGTGTTTGCGGTGGCGGCCTGGCTCTCGCTCTGGATTGTCCTTGGCCGCCTGCTGCGTCACCGCAAGGTGCGCGCCGAGACGCCGCCGCCACGCCAGTTGATGTTGGAGTTCCTATTTTCCATCAGGTCGATCGCGGTCTTCTCCACGATCGGTGTCGGGATGGTGTTCCTTGACCGCCTGGGGCTCTATCCGTTGTCGGTGATGGCGGGCGCTTGGGGGGCGACCTGGTTCGTGGTCAGCCTGCTGCTGATGATCGTGGGGCAGGACGCTTACATCTACTGGACGCATCGGGCGATGCATCGCCTGCGGCTCTTCCGCCGCTTCCATGTCCGCCACCATCGCAGCAACAATCCTTCGCCGTTCACCGCCTATAGCTTCGATCTAGGGGAGGCTGTGGTGATGGCGGGGTTCGTGGCGCTTTGGCCGTTGATTGTGCCGACCCCGTGGGGTGTCATCCCCTTCTTCATGATGCACCAGATATTCCGGAATACGCTGCTGCACGCCGGCTACGAGCTCATGCCGGCGCGGGCCGACGGCCGTCCGGCCTTCGACTGGTTCACGACCACGGTCCACCACGACCTTCACCATGGAATGGCCCGCTGGAACTTCGCCCCTTGGTTCACCTGGTGGGATCGCTGGCGCGGGACTGAGCACCCCGAGTACCACGCGCGCTTCGCAGCGACGGTTGGCCGTTCCGCCAAGGCCGAGCTCATGGCGCCTGCGCGATACGATGTCCCTGGTTGACCGCAGGATGATTTCCTGTGGATCGCCGCTCGAAGGGGACCGGGGCGGCGGTTCACTGGTTGACGCGCCGCTCGCAAAGAGAGATCGATGACGTCCCCTCGGGAGCGCCCGGGAGAGGACCATATGGGACGGCGTAGCGCCGTCGGCGCATGCCGCCCCGTTTTTCTTCGGAGAAAGGGGCTTCCCTTGTCCGTGCAATAAGCCTAATTAGCCCTCTTCGCGAAATTTACGATTCGTCGCAGATGCGACTTTTCGCGCGCGTTCGCTCCGAGGCATGGCCCGTCGCCCTCCGGCCATGCGAGGGAGCGCCCCTGGCGAAACAGGGGCTTCCAGCGCCCGGCGCCCGCAAGGGTGTTCGAGGGTGGGCGCAGGACAACTCGACCAGACGCGCGGAAACCGTTCTGCGCGTCGTTCAAGGGAACAAAATGGCGCAATCCTTCACCGGAAAAAAGCGGATCCGTAAGTCTTTCGGCCGCATCCCCGAAGCCGTGCAAATGCCGAACCTGATTGAGGTTCAGCGCTCTTCCTACGAACAGTTCCTGCAACGTGAGACTCGCGCCGGCGATCGCCGCGAAGAGGGCATCGAAGCGGTCTTCCGGTCGGTCTTCCCGATCAAGGACTTCAACGAACGCGCCGTGCTGGAATACGTTTCGTACGAGTTCGAAGAGCCGAAGTACGACGTCGAAGAATGCGTCCAGCGCGACATGACCTACGCCGCGCCGCTGAAGGTCAAGCTGCGCCTCATCGTGTTCGAAACCGATGAAGAGACCGGCGCCCGCTCCGTGAAGGACATCAAGGAGCAGGACGTCTACATGGGCGATATCCCGCTCATGACCGAGAAGGGCACCTTCATCGTCAACGGCACTCAGCGGGTTATCGTCTCGCAGATGCACCGTTCGCCAGGCGTGTTCTTCGACCACGACAAGGGCAAGACCCACTCGTCGGGCAAGCTGCTGTTCGCCGCCCGCGTCATTCCGTACCGCGGCTCGTGGCTGGACTTCGAGTTCGACGCCAAGGACGTGGTCTACGTCCGTATCGACCGTCGCCGTAAGCTGCCCGCCACCACCTTCCTGATGGGTCTGGGCATGGACGGGGAGGAAATCCTCTCCACCTTCTACGAGACCGTCACCTTCGAAAAGCGCACCGACCCGAAGAAGGGCGACTTTGGCTGGACGGCTCCCTACAAGCCCGAGCGCTGGCGCGGAGCCAAGCCGGACTATCCGCTGATCGACGCCGAAACGGGCGAAGAGATCGCGCCGGCTGGCCAGAAGATCTCGGCGCGTAACGCCAAGAAGTTCGCCGACGCCGGTCTGAAGACCCTGCTGCTGGCGCCCGAAGCGCTGAACGGCAAATATCTGGCCCGCGACCTCGTCAACTTCGAAACCGGCGAAATCTACGCTGAGGCCGGCGACGAACTGGACGCCACCGTCCTGCAAGGCCTGGAAGACCAGGGCTTCAGCGAACTCGACATCCTCGATGTCGATGAAACGACCATGGGCGCCTACATCCGCAACACCTTGCGGATCGACAAGAACAACGCCCGTGAAGACGCGCTGTTCGACATCTACCGCGTCATGCGTCCGGGCGAGCCGCCGACGGTGGAAGCCGCCGAGGCCATGTTCAAGTCGCTGTTCTTCGACGGCGAACGCTACGACCTGTCGGCCGTCGGCCGCGTGAAGATGAACATGCGTCTGGAGCTCGATTGCCCCGACGACGTGCGCATCCTGCGCAAGGAAGACGTGCTGGCGGTTCTGCAGACCCTGGTGGGCCTGCGCGACGGCAAGGGCGAAATCGACGACATCGACAACCTTGGCAACCGCCGGGTCCGTGCGGTGGGCGAGCTGCTGGAAAACCAGTACCGCGTCGGCCTGCTGCGCATGGAACGCGCCATCAAGGAGCGCATGAGCTCGGTCGATATCGACACGGTCATGCCGCACGACCTGATCAATGCGAAGCCGGCGGCCGCGGCCGTGCGCGAGTTCGTCGGATCCTCGCAGCTCTCGCAGTTCATGGACCAGACCAACCCGCTGTCGGAAATCACCCACAAGCGCCGTCTCTCGGCGCTTGGCCCCGGTGGTC
>NZ_JAURWM010000334.1 GCF_030654915.1 Phenylobacterium sp.
GCGCCCCGCGACGCCGACGCCCGCCATGGCGCCCGCGCCCTTGACCGCACGTCCAACGACGCCTTCGCCAGCACCAGCGGTCGCGCCCGAACCTACACAGGCGCCCATCACGATGGCCGCCCGTGCGCCGGCCAAGCCATCGCGCACGCCGATGTTCATCGGCCTGGGCGCCGGCCTCGCAGCCCTCGGCGGCCTGGTGGCGTACTTCATGCTGACCAGCGGCGATGCACCGCCCCCAGTCGCCCCTCCCCCGCCAGCAGCCGTCGCGCCGGTCCTCGCCGAGCCGGCGGCTCCCGTGGCGACGCCGGCGCCAGAGCAAGCGGCCGAACCCACACCTGCGCCGAAGCTCGCCCCGCCCGCGACGCCCGCCGCCGCTCCAGCGCCGCGTCGCGAGCCGCCAGCGGCCAAGCCGGTCGCGGTCGCCGCGCCCAAGCTGGACCTACCAGCCCCGGCGCCCGCTCCAGTCCAGACCATCGCCCCACCACCGCCGGTCACCACCGCGCCGTCCTTCACGCCGCGCCCAACCATGCCCGCGGATCCCGACGCGCCGATCGCCCTTCACCCCAACTGAGGGCGCCTCTACAAGGGTCGAAGCGAGAGCTGGGAGGCGCGTATGAAGTCCTTGTCCCTGGACGAGATCGAGCCGTTGTTGACCGGTCAGGTCGATGTGCGTCGTCGGCGCGATTCACTGCAGCCCCTGCGGCTGCCGGTCGCCGAGCTCGGCTTCTACGATCCGTTCAACCGCTGGGTCGGATCCTGCGCGGCGGCCTGCCGGGTGCGACTGTCGACCACCTCGCGCAGCCTGCGGCTGACAGCCACGCAGCGGCTGTTGGCGCAGCCGGCAGGCGACGAGCGGCGCGGCGCCTATGATCTCTATGTAAATGGCGAACTGTTCGGCCGCGCCTACGGACAGGGCGGGGCCACGATCCTGTTGGAGACCGGTACGCTCGAGGGCGACGAGGCTTTCGCAGTGGCCTTCGACGGCCTGCCGGCCGGCGAAAAGGTCGTCGAGCTCTGGTTACCGCAATCGGCCACCGTCTCGATCACCGGGCTTGAACTGGACGACGGTGCGACGGCGACGCCTGCCCCCGACCTTCGGCCGCGCATCCTGTTCCACGGCAGCTCGATCACCCATTGCATGGAAGCCGAGGGCGCCAGCAACGGCTGGCCGGCGGTGGCCGCGCGCCTGGCTGGGGTTGATCATCTCAATCTAGGCTGGGCCGGCTCTTGCCTGCTGTCGGGGCAGGCGGCCCGGATCATCCGCGACGCCCGCGCCGACGCCATCGTGCTGAAGCTGGGGATCAATGTCTTCGACGGCGGGCAGCTAAGGGAGCGGACCTTCCCGGATTCGGCCCACGCCATGATCTCGATCATCCGCGAGCGTCACAAGACGACGCCCTTGGTCGTCGCCTCGCCGATCTACTCTCCGGGCCGTGAGGACGAAGGATCGCAGGGCGGCCCATCCCTGGTCCGGATGCGGGAGTTGCTGCAGGAGGTGGTCGCCGCGCGGGTCGCCGCGGGAGACACCGCGATCCGGTATCTGGACGGGCTGTCGCTGTTCGGGGCGGCCGACGCGCATATGCTGCCCGACGACCTGCACCCGAACACCGAAGGCTATCGGCTGATGGGCGAGCGCTTCAACGCCCTGATGCTGTCAGGCGATCAAGCCCTGGTCAGGGCTTAGCGCCCGACCACGGCTTGGACTTGGCGGCCGACCGCGCGGAGGCGGCCTTCTCGCTGCGGTGGATACCGCCCTTGTTGTTCAGGTTCGCATTGGCGAAGCCACCTGGACGGTGACGCAGAGCGGACATGGCGGCGGCGGCAGGCTTCTCGACTGGTTTTTCGTTCATGCCGACAGCTTAGCACAGTTCCTACGAAACCCGGCCTCCGGAGCCCCCAGCCCCTCGCACCGGGCCGCAGGCCTCAAACGCCGAACAGTTCCTTCAGGTACGGATTGAGCAGCCGACCCTCCGGATCGAGCCGGCGGCGGACCTCCAGGAAGTCGTTCCAGTTCGGATAGAGCAGCGCCAGTTCGCGAGCCTTGAGGCTGTGCAGTTTGCCCCAGTGCGGCCGGCCGCCGTATTTCAGGAAGATCGGCTGGATCAGCTCGAACAGGAAGTCGTAGTCGTCCTTGTAGTGGCAGTGGACGGCGACCGAGCCGCGCGGCCCGCCCTGGAACGGCGAGAGCCAGACGTCGTCGGCGGCGATCCGCCGGACCTCGATTGGGAAGAACACATCGGGACGCTTGGCCTCAATGGTCGCCACGACGTCCTTCAGCGCGGTCAGGTGGTTTTCGACCGGCAGGTGGAACTCCATCTCGTTGAAGCGCACCGGGCGCTCGGTCGAGAGCAGCTTCCACCCTTGGTCGATGGCTTCCTCCGGCTTGGCCGAGCCGAGCAACGCCTGGGCGGCTGACTTGCGCAGCGGGGGCGAGAACCGCGTCAGGTTGCGAAGCTGCTTCAGCACCTCCAGGAACGCCGAGTCGGTGTCGGGGCCGCGCGCCTTGGCCGCAGCGTCGGTCTCGTCGTGCGAGATATTGGCGGCCAGGCCGGTGAACGGAACCGCGTAGAACTCGAAATTGCGGTGCTGCGCCCAGCGCTCCTCAGCCTTGCCCAAGGTCTCCTCGAACGACTCGACCCAGACCCGGCGATGCAGATTGCGGTTGGCGATGGTTTTCAGCCGGGCCTGGGTGATGACGCCCAGCGCGCCGAGCGAAACCCGGGCGGCCTGGAAGATGTCGGGGTTCTTGACCGCGTCACACTCGATGACCTCGCCCGACACCGTCGCCAGCCGTAGGGCGGTGACGTCGCCATGGATCGCCTGGATCTTCGCGCCAGTCCCGTGGGTGGCGGTGCCCAGGCATCCGCCCAGCGACTGCTTGTTGATGTCCGGCAGATTGGCCATCGCCCGGCCGCGTTCGGCTAGGGCCGGTCCCAGGGCGCCCAGCCGCGTGCCGGCCCAGACCACGGCCTCATCGCCCTGCCAACCCGATACCCCGGCGACATTGTCGAGGGTCATCAGCGTACCGTCGGTGGGGACGAGAGCGGTGAAGGAATGGCCCGCGCCCGCGACCCGCACCGGAGCGATGGAGGTCTTGAGCGCGGCGGCCACCGCGGCCTCGTCGCGCGGCGCGCTGCGGACGGCGGGATAGGCGTAGGCGATGCCCGACCAGTTGCGCCACAGCAGGTGGTTCTTGCCATCGACGCTGGGCGGGGCGGGCGGCTCGGGCTTGTCGCGGGCGGCCAGATAGCCCCCGCCGCCGGCCAGGGCGACGACGCCGGCGCCGCCAGCGACCAGGGCGGTGCGACGCGAGATCATCACTTGCCCTCCTTGCCGGCCATGAAGCGGGTCAGGGCCTTGAAATCATCGGGCGTGCACGAAGCGCATTGGCCCATGGCGGGCATGGCCTTGTAGCCCTGGACCACATGATCGAGCAGCACCGCCTCGCCCTGCTTCCAACGCGGCGCCCAGGCCTTGGCGTCGCCCACCAGCGGCGCGCCGGAGTCGGCGACCACGTGGCAGGCCTTGCAGGAGCCGGCATAGAGCTCCGCCAGGCGGGGATCGGCAGGCGCGAGACTGGCCGGGTCGGCCGGCGGCCCCGATTGGGGCGCGCAAGCGACAAGGATCAGGCTGGCCACGGCCAGCGAGGCTAGGTGCTTCAAGTGTCCCCCCAAAGGCGGCTTCCCGCTCTTCTATTTCGCGTCGTTCAGCGTCATTGCATCACGCGTGATCGTGATGTCACCCCAGCCGCCCGATCGCCTCGACCACGGCCGGGGTCTTCTCGACGATGACCATGTGGCCGGCCTCGGGAATCGAGACCAGCTCGGCGCCGGCAATCCCCTTCTTGAAACCGTGGGCGTAGAACGGCGGCACGAGGCGGTCGCTGTCGCCCCCGACGATCACGGTCTTGGCCTTGATCCGGTAGAGCCGCTCGACCAGGCCCCGCTCGGGAATCGGAAAGAGGATCCGCCCGGCCATGCCGAGTTGGCGGGCGTTGTTGACCAGATAGGTCTGCAGGAAATTGGGGTCCTCGACATTGCGCCCCGCTGTCATCATCGCCGCGCCGGCCACCGCGTCATGGAACAGGATCTGCGGCATCTCGAACGGCAGCAGCGAGAAGATGTCGGCGATCGGGTGGTCGTCGTCCCAGAGGCCGGCC
>NZ_JAURWM010000337.1 GCF_030654915.1 Phenylobacterium sp.
ATGGCGGCATGCCAGGCTTCGAGATCCCGGGCATGCCCGGCGCGAACATAGGCGTGCTCAACATCAACGACATGCTGTCGAAGGCGATGGGCGGCAAGCGCACCAAGACGCGCAAGACCACCGTCAAGGAATCCTATGACCTGCTCGTCAACGACGAGTCCGACAAGCTGCTCGACCAGGACGAGGTCGTGCGCCAGGCGCTGGAATCGGCCGAGAACGACGGCATCGTCTTCCTCGACGAGATCGACAAGATCGCCGCGCGCTCGGGCGTCGTCGGCGGTCCGTCGCGCGAAGGCGTGCAGCGCGACCTCTTGCCGCTGATCGAAGGCACGACCGTCTCGACCAAGTACGGACCGGTGAAGACCGACCACATCCTATTCATCGCCTCGGGCGCCTTCCACGTCGCCAAGCCGTCGGACCTGCTGCCCGAACTCCAGGGCCGGTTGCCGATCCGGGTTGAGCTGAAGGCCCTGAGCCGCGACGACTTCCGCCGCATCCTGACCGAGCCGGAAGCCAATCTGATCCGCCAGCACCAGGCGCTGCTGCTGACCGAGGGCGTCACCCTCACCTTCACCGAGGACGCCATCGACGCCGTCGCCGACGCCGCCGTGACCGTGAACAACTCGGTCGAGAACATCGGCGCCCGCCGCCTGCAGACCGTACTGGAAAAGGTGCTGGAGGAAGTCAGCTACACCGCCTCCGACCGTTCGGGCGAGACCTTCGCGGTCGACGCCGCCTACGTGAAATCCCGCGTCGGCGAGTTGGCCCAGAACACCGACCTCAGCCGGTTCATTCTGTAAGAGGCGGCCGCCCCACCCGTCCGTCATCCCCGGGACAAGCCCAGGGATAACGGACGGGGAGTGGGCCGCTTAACCCCGGCGAGCGCCACGCCACCGCGCAATCACCGCTTGCCTCGCCCCCTCAAACGTCGATGAATTCCCCGGCAACCGCTGGGGAAAAGCACATGCAGGTCGAACTCGCCGAAGAACGCATCTTCCGGATGACCGATCGCTTCAGCCTGGAGCACGCCGAGGGCCGCGCCTGGTCCAAGCGGCTGGAGGCGTTCGGCGCCCTGGCCCGCGTCACCGGCCTGTTCGCCCAGCCCAAGGAGGACGAGTTCGCCGTCATCTATCGCGAGCGACGGCTGCAGCCGTTCTGGCGGGTCACCGTCTCCACCGCCACCGCCTACGAGCGCGCCCGAACCTACCCCGTGAAGGTGCCGCCCGAGGTTCGCGAAGTGACCATCGGCGACATCGTCCTTCCGGCCAGCAACAACCAGATCCAGGTGGTGGGACTGGAATCCTGCCGCGAGGAGACCCGGCGCGAGACCCTCATCGACGGATTGAACAAACAGCCCTCCCCGGCCCTGGCGAGCTACCTGCAGCACGACGCCATCGAGAGCAACGCCGCCGCCCTGGCCGCCGCCACGGCAGAGGGCATGGTGATCGTCCCGCCCGAGGCCAAGGCCTCGATGGTGGTGCGCGATGTCATCGCCTCGGCCATCGGCAAGATCGACGCCGACCGGGTGACCGAGGAGCTGGTCAGGGTCGAGGCGGTCGACCTCTACTACCGCCCGGTCCACGCCTTTCGCTATCGGCGCGGCGACAAGGAGGCGGTGGTCGAGTTCGACGCCATCACCGGCGAGACCAAGGTCGGCGGCGCCACCTTCGAGCAGTATCTGGGCAAGGCGCTAGAGCCGAAGTTCCTGCTCGACGTCGGCGCCGAGACCCTCAACTTCGTGATCCCCGGCGCCAACCTCGCCAAGCTGATGATCGTGAAGGGCCTGGAGCTGAAGGCCGGCAAGTGACCCCCGAACCCGTCATCATCGATCTCGGCGAAGATCACGCCGTGTCCGGCCTCTGGATGAAGCCGGACGCGGCGACGGCCGTCCTGGTGCTGGCCCACGGCGCCGGAGCCGGCATGGCGCACAAGTCGATGACCGCGATCACCGAAGGGCTGGCCGGGCGCGGCGTCGCCACCCTGCGCTACAACTTCCTCTATATGGAGCGCGGGTCGAAACGTCCCGACGCCCCGGCCTTGGCGCACGCCGCCGTCCGCGCCGCGGTCGCGCAGGCCGCGCGCCTGGCGCCGGACCTACCGTTGTTCGCCGGCGGCAGATCGTTCGGCGGGCGCATGACGTCGCAGGCCCAGGCGGCCCAGCCGTTGGCCGGCGTGCGCGGTCTGGTGTTCTTCGCCTTCCCCCTGCACCCGCCGGCCAAGCCCGGTGTCGAGCGCGCAGAGCACCTCGCCGAGATCAAGATTCCGCTGCTCTTCCTGCAAGGCTCGCGCGACGAATTCGCCAGGCTCGACCTGCTGGAGTCCACGGTGGACGCCCTCGGCGATCTCGCGACCTTGAAGCTGCTGGACGCCGCCGACCACGCCTTCCACGCGCCAGCCAAGACCGGGCGCAAGGACGCCGAGGTGCTGGGCGAGGCCCTCGACGCGGCCCGCGCATGGATCGGCGATCACGCGCGCTAGGCCCGGGCTTCACCGGAAGGTCAGGATACGCTCCAGCACCACCGCGACGCCGTCCTCATTGTTGGTGGGCGCGATGATGTCCGCCGATCGCAATAGCGCCGAGTGCGCATTCCCGACAGCGACACCCAAGCCGGCGAGCCGCAGCATGGCCAGATCGTTCGGCATGTCGCCGAACGCGACGACCTGAGCCGCTGTGATCTCCAGTTGGTCGCATAGCACCTGGAGTCCCGTCGCCTTGGAGACCCCACGCGCGGCGATCTCGACAAATGGCCCGCCAGAGTGAGTTACGTCGCCACCGGCGATCAGCAGCGGCATGATCAAATCGACAAGATCGTCCGGTTCACGGTGAGGGTGATGGACGATCAGCTTGGTCACCTCCCGATCACACAGCTGATCGACATGATCCACATATGTGGGATGGAGGCTCATGGCCTCCTCGAACAGCTGGGGGAACTCCGGCTCATAGCCAAGCATGTGGCCAAATTCGACGGCGAAGACGGCCTGGGGATCGGCTGACCGCACGGCGGCGACCAACTCCCGCGCCAATTGCCCGCCAAGCGGTGCATGATGCGTCATCTCACCGGCCGCGAGGTCGAAGAGGATGGCTCCATTCGAGCACACAGCCATGCCCTCCAGTCCAACCTCGCGGGCCAGATCACGGACGATCCTTGGCGGCCGAGCGGTTATGAACGCCAAGGCGATCCCGGCGTCCCTCGCGGAATGCACCGCGGCGCGCGTGCGCGCTGAAATCGTGCCGTCAGAGCGTAGGAACGTCCCGTCGAGGTCAGTGGCCACCAGCGCCAGATTGCGCGCGACCGCGGCCAGGAGATCATCCAAGGGGCGATGTCTCCACGTTCCGCAGCTAAACCCGTCCTCGCCGCGCGTCATAGATCGCCCGTTCCAGGGCGTGGGCGAAGTCGGCGCGTTCGGCGGGGCTCAAGGCGGCGGCCACATGGGCGTGGCGGCCCGACAAGGCCAAGCGCACGCCGACGACCACGTCATCCTCATCGATTTCGCGCGCCACCCGAGTGAAGGCGGTCGGGCTTTCCCAGATCACTTGGCTCGAGGTCGGCGTCTCATAGACCACCCGCACCTCGCGTGACGTGACTCGCACCCGCTCGATCCGCTTGGCCGCCGCGTAGCTGACCAGGAAGGCGGCTATGATCGCCAGGACGTCCAACCCCAGGAACAGCGGCACCAGGGTCGCGCCCATGGCCAGGAAAACCGCCGCCGCCACGCTGTTGAAGAGGGTGACCACGCAGATCAGCACCACGAACCCTCGCTGCGACAGCGAGCGGTTGGGGGTGATCACGGCGTCCATGTAGACGAGGCCATCCATCGTGGCGCGAGTTTAGTCCGGAAAACCGCCGTGCAAAGCCTCAAGCTCTTGGCGAGCCGCGCAACGCGGGCGATGGTCGCGCCGACATGGCCAAGCCCGTTACCAAGAAGCGTATCAGCCCCGCCGAAAAGGCCCGGGTCGAGGAACTGTTCAGCCGCTTCCTGTCGCTCAGCGACGATCCCCGCACCGAGCTGAATTACCACAGCCCCTACACCCGGATCGTCGCGGTGGCGCTCTCGGCCCAGGCGACCGACGTCGGGGTGAACACGGCCACGGCCATGCTTGTCGCGGTGGCAGATACGCCCGAAGAAATGCTGGCCTTGGGCGTGGAGGG
>NZ_JAURWM010000339.1 GCF_030654915.1 Phenylobacterium sp.
TCTGCGTCTCCAAGGCGCTGATACGTAGCCGGAGGATCGCCCCCCACTGTGGATATCCTCGACATCCACCGCGCCATTGTGATCGACGACCACCGCCTTGGCCACGAACGTCGCCTACGCTGCATCGGCGTAACATCGGTCTGGCGCAAAGGCGAAGAACCGCCTACGCTCGACCGTGATGCACGCCCTGTCCAACCAAGTTCTGATCGTACGCGTCCCCGCCCTGGGGACCTGACGGACGAACTCGGCCCTGACTCGGCCGCTCTCTCGCCGGTTCCCTTCCCTCGCGGATGGACCGGCCAGAGCTCTCCATCCGCCTATTTGATGGAGATACACGTGACCCAACCCGACTGGTGGTACGACGACCTGAAGCAAATCGGCCTCGATTTCGAGGACGAAGCCGAGGTCTCGACCTATGACGCCCGCCAGGGCGGCTCAAGCGACGCCGACCGCGCCCTGCTGACCCGGCTGGGCGTGACGCCCACGACCGCCATGGCCGATATAGGCTGCGGCACCGGGCTGTTGGCCTGTACCGCCGCGACCATGGCCGGGTCGGTCCGCGCGATCGACGTGTCGGGCGCCATGCTGCGCGCCGCTGAAGCGCGGGCGAAGTCGCTGAGCCTAGCCAACATCACCTTCGAGCGGGCTGGCTTCCTGACTTTCGCCGGATCAGGCGACCTGGACCTGATCGTCACCAAGGCGGCGCTGCACCATCTGCCCGACCTATGGAAGGCCGTGGCCCTGACCCGGATGCGCGATGCGCTGAAGCCCGGCGGGCGGCTCTACATCCGCGACATGGTCTTCAACTGCACGCCCGACGCCGTGCCGCTGACCGCGGCGCGCTGGATCGAGGATCTGGTCCAGCAAAGCGGCTACAGCCGCGCGGACGGCGCCTGCCATGTGCGCGAGGAGCATTCGACATTCGGCTGGATCCTGGAACGGATGATCAGCGAGGCGGGCTTTACGCTGCTGGAGCGCACCCACGATGGCGTCTACGCCACCTACCTCGCTGAAGCGCCCGGCTAGTAGGCCGGCTAGTAGGAACGCCCGATCAGGATCTCTTCGACACCGGGCTCACCGGTGAAGACGCAGGGTCCGAAGCTGGACGGTTGGTTCATCGGCGCGTTGCGCAAGGTGAGCTTGAAGCCCTTGAGGCGCTGCTCAACAGCGTCCAGGGCCTCGCCCGTCGGGCGCGACCAGGAGGCGCGGACCCAGCCCTTGAAGGCCGAGGTCTCTTCCTCTTCGTCCGACACCTTGCCGAAGTACTCGGCGACTTGGTCGAAGGTGGTCAGATCACCGCGAATGTTGGCGTCCAGGCTGGCCTTGGCCTCTTCGAACAGGGTTTGCTGAATCGCGGCCAGCAGGCCGGGCGCGGCGTCGATGAAATCGTCGCGCGACATCGCCTGAGACTGCACCTTGTCGCCGTCGCGCAGATTGTCGCGACGCATGAAGGTGACTTGGCCGCTGGCCGCATCGCGCGGGCCCAGCTCGACGATGATCGGCGCGCCGCGGCGCACCCAGTTCCAACGCTTGTCGCTCGACTTCTGGTCCTTGGTGTCCAGCAGGGCGCGGATCGGCTCGCCGAGGGCGAACTTCTCATGCAGCGCCTTCACCAGGCCCTCGGCGAAGGCCAGGACCTCGGCGTCCTCGGGCTTGCCGCGCAGCATCGGCACCACGACGATCTGGCGCGGGGCGATGGCGGGCGGCAGGCGCAGGCCGTCATCATCGCCATGGGTCATGATCACGCCGCCGATTAGACGGGTCGACACGCCCCAGCTCGAGGTGTGGCAGAATTCCAGGTCGCCGCTGTCGCTCTGGTAGCGGATGTTTTGAGCGCGGGAGAAGCTGGTGCCCAGATAGTGCGAGGTGCCGGCCTGCAGCGCCTTGCCGTCCTGCATCATCGCTTCGATGGAATAGGTGGCTTCCGCACCGGGAAAACGCTCGTTCTCCGGCTTCTCGCCGGCGATCACCGGCATGGCGAGCACGGTCTCGGAGAACTCCCGATACATCTCCAACGCCTGCAGCGTCGAGGCCAAGGCGTCCTCGCGGCTGACGTGGGCGGTATGGCCCTCCTGCCAGAGGAATTCCGAGGTGCGGAGGAACAGGCGGGTGCGCATCTCCCAGCGGACCACATTGGCCCACTGGTTGATCTTCATCGGCAGGTCGCGGTAGCTCTTGATCCAGCGCGAGAAGGCGTCGCCGATGATCGTCTCCGAGGTCGGGCGGACGATCAGGGGCTCTTCCAGCTTGGCGTCGGGATCAGGCTGCAGCTTGCCGTCGATGTTTTTCAGCCGGTGGTGGGTGACGACCGCCATCTCCTTGGCGAAGCCCTCCACGTGTTCGGCTTC
>NZ_JAURWM010000344.1 GCF_030654915.1 Phenylobacterium sp.
AGCCGGCCATCCATAGACTCCGCGGTCGGAGATCTATCTGGGCGGTTCGTGTTTATGGATCACCGGGACAAGCCCGGTGATGACGATACGTGCGTAGATAACCGCTCAGACCCGGCCTTCGCCATCAGGTCGGCCAACCGCTCCTGCCCCGTCCAGACCGCCGCCGCCCAGCCGCAGGCCTGGGCGGCTTGCACATTGGCGGCCTTGTCGTCGATGAAGAACAGCTCGCTGGGCGCAAAGCCGGTGCGCGCCTCGATCTCGCGATAGAACTCCAAGGCCGGCTTGGCGTGGCCGAGCGCCGCGGCGTAGTGGATCGCGTCGAAACGGTCCTTCAGCGCCATCTTGGTCCAGAGATAGTCGGCGCGCTCGTGCTCCTGCACGGTGGCCAAGTGCAGTTCGACGCCCCGCGACCGCACCAAGGCGAGTTGGTCCAGCAGGTCGTGATCCAGATGGCTGTCCTGCTCGAACCAATAATCGACCAGGACTTGGGAGGTGAGGTGCGGCGCGATCTGGGCCAGGGCTGGGGCCAACAGGTCGTGCAGGCGCGCGCGGCCATGCACCAGGTCGCCGAAGTTGGGCTTGAAGAAGGCGTTCTCCAGGTCCTCGAGCTTCAGTCCCAGGTCGGCCTCCAGATTGGCGGACCATCCCTGCGGATGGGGGTGGCGAACCACCACGCCGTCCACATCGACCATCAGGGCCTTCAGCGCCACTAGAGCATTTCCTTCAGGCGATAGAGCGCGGCCATCGCCTCGCGCGGGCTCATGCTGTCGGCGTCGAGGGCGCGCAACGCTTCCTCCACCTGGCTCGGCCCGCGATGTTCGGGCTCGGCGACCGAGCTTGCGAACAACGGCAGCCCGTCGAGATGGGCGGGCGCCCCGGCTTCGCGCTCGAGCCGGTCCAGCACCTCGCGGGCGCGGACCACCACGGCGGGCGGCACCCCGGCCAGCTTGGCCACCTGCACCCCGTAGGAGCGATCGGCGGGACCAGGCCCGGCCTCGTGCAGGAAGATCAGGTCGCCGTTCCACTCCTTGGCCTTCAGCGACAGGTTGGCGACGTGGGCCAGCCGATCCTCGAGCACGGCGAGTTCGTGATAGTGGGTGGCGAACAGCCCCCGGCAACGGTTGGTCTCGTGCAGCGCCTCGGCGCAGGCCCAGGCGATGGCCAGGCCGTCATAGGTGGCTGTGCCGCGGCCGATCTCGTCGAGGATCACGAAGCTGCGCGGGGTGGCCTGGGTGAGGATCGCCGCGGTCTCGACCATCTCGGCCATGAAGGTCGAGCGGCCGCGGGCCAGGTCGTCGCCGGCGCCGACGCGGCTGAACAGCCGGTCGATCA
>NZ_JAURWM010000352.1 GCF_030654915.1 Phenylobacterium sp.
GACGACGCTCGAAACGTCGACGCCCTTGGACACCAGGGCGCCCGTCGCCCCGCCCGCCATGGCGGTGGCGACGAACTCATGCCCGTCACGCACCCCGCCTAGGGCGACGAACAGGTCGCCCGGCTCGATCGAACGGGTGTCGATGGAAACGCCGTCGACCGCGAACGGCGCGCCGGACAGGCGCCCGCCGGTCGCCGCGGCGATCTCTTCGGAGGTCCACAGGGGCTTAGCCACGGAGCGCCTCCAAGGCTTGAGCAACTTCGGTCACGTCGTCGAAGGGATGCACGACGCCGGCAATGGTCACGCCCTGTTCGTGACCCTTGCCGGCCACCACCAGGACGTCGCCGGCGCTCATCAGCGCCACGGCGGAGCGGATCGCCTCGCGGCGGTCGCCGATCTCCTGCGCGCCCTTGGCGCCGGCCAGGACCTCGGCTCGGATGGCGGCGGGAACCTCGTTGCGAGGGTTATCGTCGGTGACGATGGCGATGTCGGCATGATCGGCCGCCGCCTTTCCCATCAACGGACGCTTGGCGCGGTCGCGGTCGCCGCCGGCGCCGAACACCACGATCAGCCGGCCCTCGACATGCGGGCGCAGCGCCTTCAGCACAGTCTCAAGACCGTCGGGGGTATGGGCGTAATCGACATAGGCCTCGCCGCCTTTCGGACCGGTCCCGACCCGCTGCAGCCGGCCCGGCGCGCCCTCGATGGTTTCCAAGGCCGACATCACGTCCGCCACGTCCTCGCCAGCGGCGATGCATAGGCCCGCCGCCACCAGAACGTTCGAAGCCTGGTATCCGCCCACGAGCGGCAGTCGAACTTCGTAAGTCTTGCCGGCCGCCTCGATCTTCAGGGTCTGACCTTCCGGCGTCGGCTGGCGGCTCAGCAGCTTCAGCCCCTGCCCGGCCTCGCCGACCGAGAACACGCTTTGGCCGCAGGTCACGGCGGTGGCCGCGAAGGCGTCATAGGCGTCGGAATCGGCGTTCAGCACGGCGGTCGCGCCACGCGGCAGCAGGATTTCGAACAGCCGCAACTTGGCGTCACGATAGGCGGCCATCGTGTGGTGATAGTCGAGGTGGTCCTGGGTCAGGTTCAGGAACCCGGCGGCGACCAGATCGACACCGTCCAACCGGCGCTGATCGACGCCGTGCGACGAGGCTTCCAGCGCCAGGTGTGTCACGCCCTTGGCGGCCAGGATCGACATCAATTCGGCGACGTCGGCGGCGTCCGGCGTCGTCAGGCCCGGCGGGGTGATCTGCTCGTCCAAGCCGGGCCCCGTCGCGCGCACGCCCAGGGTGCCCATGCTCGCGGCCGTCTTGCCGGCGTGATTGAAGATCTGACGGCAGAAGGCGGCGACCGAGGTCTTGCCATTGGTGCCGGTGACCGCGACCACCACCGGCGGCTGCGTGCGCCAGAAGGCCTTGGCCGCCAGCGCATAGGCGCGGCGCGGGTCGGGCGTAACCAGGACGGGCACGCCTAGTTCCGGCATGTCCTCGGCCGAGATCACCGCCACGGCGCCCGCCGCGACCGCCTTGGCCGCGAACTGGCGACCATCGACCGTCGAGCCGGGCAGAGCAGCGAACAAGAAGCCCGGCTTCACCTTACGGCTGTCGGCGGTGACGCCCGCGATGATCGGATCGACCTCAAGGCTGCGCTGAACCAGGGCTGAAAGGAGCGCCGCCATCAGTGACCGTCCGCCAGGGGTTGGGCCACGCCGTCGTCGCCCACGACCTTGATGATCTCGTTGTGGCGCTCGACGCCCAGGAACGGCGCGATGCGGTCGATCACCCGGCCGGCGGCCGGTGCGGCGACCCAGCCGCCTGTCGAGTAGCCGTAGGTCTTGGCGTTGCCTTTGGGCTCGTCCATCAGGATCAGGACGAAATAGCGCTTGGCTTCGACCGGGCCTGAAGTCGGGAACACCGCGGCGAAGGACGACACCTGCTTCTTGGTCGAGTAGCTGCGGATGTCCGGGTCGTATTTTTCCCCGGTGCCGGTCTTGCCGCCGACGCTCAGACCAGGGGCATTGGCCGATTTGCCGCTGCCGCCGATGACGTTGGCGCGCATGATTTGCAGCATCTGGATCGAGGTCTGCTCGGAGACCGCCCGCACCCCTTGGGGCCGCTGGTCGGGTTCAAGCTTACGGATGGTGAGCGGCACCAGATTGCCGCCGTTCAGCAGCGCGCCCATGGCGCTGGAGAGCGCCAGCGGACTGACGTTCATGCCGTGACCAAACGAGGTTGAGGCGACCGCGTCCATGTCCCACTTGCGCGGCGTCAGCGGGCGGGCCGACTCCATCAACTCCACCTTGGCCGGCTTCGTCAGGCCGAGGGCCGCGAAGTAGTGGCTCAGGCGATCAGCGCCGATGCTCTCGGCGAGCTTGGCGGTGCCGATATTGGAGGAGTGCTGGAACACCTCGACCAAGGTCAAGATCTTCCGGGCCGCGTGGTAGTCCTTGATGGTCCGATAGCCCAGTTGATAGGGCGTGCGGGCGTCAAAGGTCGAGGACGGGTTGGCTACGCCGGTGTCGAGGCCGATGGCGACCGTGAACGCCTTGAAGGTCGAGCCCATCTCGTAGATCGAGGCGGCGGCGCGGTTCAGCTTGGCGTCGTCGCTAGCCACCGACACCCGGTTCGGATCGAAGGTGGGATAGCTCGCCATCCCCAGGATCTCGCCGGTGTGAACGTCGGTCACGATGCCGACGGCGCCGCGCGGCTGGAACTCGGCGGCGGCCTTGTAAAGTTCATCCTCTAGCGCGGCCTGGACGCGCAAGTCGATGGACAGCGCGACCGCGCCATTCGCCGCCTTGCCGCCCCGCAGGGTGTCGTTCAGAGCCCGCTCGGCGCCGGCCAGACCAACGCCGCCGGTGTCGGCATAGCCGATCAGATGCGCCGCGGTGTGGCCGAGCGGATAGACCCGGCGCTCTTCGCCTTCGAAGCTGACGCCGGGCAGGCCGAGGGCGTTGACCCGGGCGCGCTCTTCCGGCGTCAGCCCGCTGGCCACGAAGCCGCGGCGCTCGCCCTTCAGGGCCTTTTCCAACCGGGCGCGCGAAACGTTCGGCAGCGCCGAGGCCAAGGCCCGGCGCGTTTCGTTGGCGTCCCAGATCTCACGGGGATCGACATAGAGGCCGTAGTGCAAGAGGTCGGCCGCCAACATGGCGCCGTTGCGGTCGGTCAGGTCGGCACGCGCCGCGCCCACCGGCCCGGCTAGGCCATTGCCGTGCCCGACATTGGAGAACATCGCCGCCCGCGTCGCCCCGACCGCCAGCACGGCGAAGCTCGCCGAGAACAGCGCCAGCACGAAGAAGATGCGGATACGGGTATCGTCTTCAGCCTTGCCGGCCGCCTTGGCGCGCTCGAACGCATGCTCCAGGCCCCAGACCTTGGCCTTGAGCCAGCGCCAGCCCATCGACTCGAAGGTGGGATGCGCCATCGTCACGGTTTCTGCTTCCCCATGGCGATTTCGGACAACTTATCGATCGTCGTCTCGTGCTTGGCTTGCAGAGGGGCCATGCCAAGGTGGGTGGTGGATAGGAGCTCGATACGGGACGGCTGCTCGAGGTGAGCGACCTCGGCCTGCAGCAGGCGGATACGGGCCTTCTCTGCGTCGATCTGCTTCTCGACCGAGGCGATCTCGGCCCGCTCTTTGCCGGCCATCGTCTTGGCCAGATAGACCGACAGAATAATCGACACCAGCACGCCCAGCGCGATCACGTCGATCAGTCGGAACCCCCGGACCTTGCGCGTGAAAAAGCTCATGCCACATCGCTCCAGACCGGGGCGGCGGTGCGCACGCCCGCGCGAAGCTTGGCGGAACGCGCCCGCGGATTGGCCGAGGTCTCGCCGTCACCCGCGGTGCGGGCGCCGTTGAACAACAGCTCAAAACTCGGAGCGGCCAGCGCCTCGACCGGCGGCAGGTGACGCGACCCGCCCGGAGTCTTGCCGGCCCGGGTCGTGAAGAAGGCCTTCACGATGCGGTCTTCCAACGAATGGAAGGTCACCACGGCCAGGCGGCCGCCAACCTTCAGCACCCGCTCGGCGGCCTCCAGGCCGGCCTCGAGCTCGCTAAGCTCTTCGTTGACCGCGATCCGCAACGCCTGGAACGAACGCGTGGCCGGATGCACCTTGGCCCCGCGCCGACCGCCGAGCGCGCGCTCGATCACCTCGGCTAGGTCGAGAGTGCGGGTGAACGGCTGCTCGACACGCCGGCGCATGATGAAGGCGGCGATGCGGCGCGACTGACGCTCCTCGCCATAGAGCCAGATGATCCGCGCCAGTTCGGCCGGCTCGGCGGTGTTGACGATGTCGGCCGCGGTCGGCCCGCTCGCGCCCATGCGCATATCCAGCGGACCATCGCGCATGAACGAAAAGCCGCGCTCGGCCTGATCGAGTTGCATCGACGACACGCCAAGATCCAGCGCCACGCCGTCCACCGAGCGCTCGCCCAGCTCGGCCGCCATCTCGGAGAATCGGGCGTCCACCAACCGGAAATTGTCGCCAAGCCCTTCGGCGAACCGCCGGGCGCTCGGATCGCGGTCGAACGCGACCACGCTCGCGCCGGTCTCCAGGAAACCGCGCGAATAGCCGCCGGCCCCGAAGGTGCCGTCGACGATGATCTTGCCGGGCGCAGGCTCCAGCGCGGCGATCACCTCGCCCAGCAGGACCGATGTGTGCGGCGCGCTCATTGACCCACCGCCAGCTTCGCTGCCCGCTGCTGGGCGCGCAGTTGCGCCAGCCCGTCGCGGGCCAGTTCACGCTGAGCCGCGCGGTGAGCCTGGAACGCCTCGCGCTCCCAGATCTGGAACCGGTCGCCGAGCCCCACCAGCACCACCCAGTCGGTCAGGCCGAACTGGTCGCAAAGCTGCTCTGGCAGGGTGATGCGGCCGGCGGTGTCGAAGCTCATCTTGGCTTGACCGCCGAGGACCGAAAGCTCGATGGCCGAGCGGGTCGGATCGCCGAACGGCATCTCTTCGATCAGGGAAAGGTAACGATCAAACAAGGCCTTGCCGCCACCCTCGACGCAATCGGCCTCGATGGAGGGGAAGCAGACGATGCCGTCGAACGGTCCCGACACGAGCGCGCGGAATTCCTGCGGCACAACGATGCGTCGCTTGGCGTCCACTTGCTTCTCGAAGGTCGAGAGAAACATTCCCGCCGTCTGCCCCAGATCGCGACCCCACGTGGACCGCCCGTTCAGCCCCGTTTCCGGTCGTCCGCGCCCCGAAAACGGTGACGCTTGGAACCCTAACGGATGCTGATTGGGTTAACATGGGATCAATTGGGAGACAATGACTCCAGGACGCCAATTCATGGAGAATCAAAGATGTTGAACGCCCCGCTTCTGGGGCGACAACAACACTCCACAGAACATACAGTGAACTTGTTAAGTACTGTGCACCGCCCCTCGTAGGGTTGTGGATAAGCTTTTGGAGATCGATGGACCAGACGGCCTATAAGCCGGGTTCTGTCTCGTCTGCGAACAGACGCGGCGATCATTCCTCTGGACCGTCCATTGCTGGACGGTTCTCGCGACCTACCCGGACGTCTCGGGCCTACGACAGCCCTACCCGCACAAGGCGGGCGCAACGTCCCTATTCGGTCTTGCTCCTAGCGGGGCTTGCCATGCCGTCCCTGTCACCAGGTCCGCGGTGGGCTCTTACCCCACCCTTTCACCCTTACCTCGGCCGCGGCCGAGGCGGTCTGCTCTCTGTGGCGCTATCCCTGGGGTCGCCCCCGGCGGGCGTTACCCGCCGCCATGTCGTCGTGGAGCCCGGACTTTCCTCGACCGCCCGAAGGCAGCCGCGATCGCCCAGCCGTCTGGTCCGCGCGCTAAGTGGGGCCACAGCCGCTCCGGGTCAAGCGGCGCGAGCGACGAGTTCCATCCCAATTGGTCCCAATGGGCGCAGCGTCATGCGCGGCTTCATCGCCACCGCCTGGCCCGGCGCGAGCCGCAGC
>NZ_JAURWM010000354.1 GCF_030654915.1 Phenylobacterium sp.
GGGATCTCGTTGCCCGGGATCACCCGCGAGGAGAACACGCAGGAATCGCCCGCGCCGAGCTTCACATGTTGATGGGTCCCGTCGGCGATCCGCGACAAGGCGGCGCGCGCCTCGCCCTGGCTGCCGGTACACAGGAACAGCACTTCGTTGTCGGCCGCAGCGCCGGCCTGCTGGTCGGTCAGGAATTCCTTGATGCCCACGAACAGGCCGACGGACTTCGCCGCCGCCGCCATCCGGTGCATCGAGCGCCCGACCAGGCAGACCCGCCGTCCCGCCGATTCTGCGGCGCGGATCACGCTGTCCATCCGCGCGACGTTCGACGCGAAACAGGCCACCGCGACCTTGCCGCGCAGGCCTGAGATCAGGTCCGCCAGCGCGTCGCGGACATCGGCTTCCGAGCCGGCCTCGCCATCCACGAATACGTTCGTGGAGTCGCAGACCATGGCCAGGACGCCCTCGTCGCCCAACTTGACGATCGCCGCCTCGTCGGTCGTCGAGCCGAGCACCGGATCGGGATCTATCTTCCAGTCGCCGGTATGCAGGATCGTGCCCAGCGGCGTGCGGATCGCCAGACCGTTCGGCTCAGGGATCGAGTGGGTCAGGGTGATCAGGTCGATCTCGAACGGGCCGAGCGTCACCTTGCCGCCGAGCGGAACCTCGGTGATGTGGGCGTCGGCGCAGTCTTCGTTCTCGCGCAGCTTCTCGCGCAGCAGGAAGGCGGTGAACGGCGTCGCATAGAGCGGCGCGCGAAGTTGCGGCCACAGCCACGCCACGGCGCCGATATGGTCCTCATGCGCGTGGGTCAGGACGATCCCGATGATGTCCTTGGCGTATTTGGCGATGAACTGCGGGTCGGGCAGGATGATCTCGACGCCGGGCGTCGTCTGGTCGCCGAAGGTGACGCCCAGATCGACCACGATCCACTTGCGCGCATGCGGGGGACCGTAGCCGTAGAGATTGAAGTTCATGCCGATCTCGTTCGAGCCGCCCAGCGGCAGGAAAACGAGTTCGTCTTGGTCTTTTGCTTTCATTACGTCCTTGTCGCCGCGTTCCGGCGATGAATTTCGAGAAGGCCGCGGATTGTCAGATCCGGGTCAAAATGATCAATGGCCATGGTCGCGCCGTGGAACAGCGAGGCCACGCCGCCCGTGGCCACGACCGTCATCGGGGCCTCGCGCTCGGCCTTGATCCGGGCGATCAACCCCTCGATCAGGGCCACATAGCCCCAGAATACGCCTGACTGCATTGCGCCCACCGTGTCGGTGCCGACCACGCGTTGGGGTCTCTGGATCGCGACCCGCGGCAGTTTCGCCGCCGCAGTGTGCAACGCTTCCATAGATAGGTTGATCCCAGGCGCAATCACCCCCCCTTCGAACCCGCCGTCCGAGGCGATGACGTCGAAGGTGGTGGCGGTGCCGGAGTCGATGACGATCAGGTCACCCGGATAGACGATGTGCGCGCCGATCGCATTGACCAGCCGGTCGGCGCCCGCTTCTGACGGCTTGTCGATCCGGATTGCGATCCCGAGGTCGGCGTTCTCGCCGATCACCAGGGGCTCGACGTGCAGATAGCGCCTGGCCAGATTGCGCAGGTTGAAGATCGACTGCGGCACGACACTGGAGATGATGCAGGCCGTCACCACGCCGAACTGCAGGCCGGCCATGTTCAGCAGTTGCGCCAGCCAGACCGCATACTCGTCTGCTGTGCGGCTGGAGTCCGTGGCCGCCCGCCATTGGGCGATCCAGGTCTCCCCGTCATGAACGGCGAAAAGCGTATTGGTGTTGCCCTGTTCGATCGCCAGAAGCATCGTATTCAAGCCTCTCCAAAGAAGACGTCGCCGGCGGTGATCCGCAGGACCGTCCCATCGTCAAGCCGCAGCCGCAGAGCGCCGTCCGCATCAAGCCCCTCGGCCACGCCTCGGTGCGTCTGGTTAGGCAACCGCGCTTCGCAGGGTTGGCCCAAACCGTGGGCGTAGGAAGTCCACGCGGTCGCGATGGGGCCAAAGCCGTCACGATCCCAAGCAGCGCGCCAACGCTCGAAGCTGCTGGCCAAGACCTCCAGGGCGTCGAGCGGCGTCGGCGGCGGAGCCGCCATATGCTCGGCGAACGCGGTGGCGGGACGTTCGAGGTCCTCCGGCGCATGGGCCAAATTGATGCCGATTCCGACCGCCATCCACAGCGTTCCATCGGATCGCGTGCCGGATTCGATCAGAATTCCGACCGCCTTGCGACCATATACCAAGACGTCATTGGGCCATTTCAGCCGCGCTGCGCCCACGCCGAGGCAGGTGTCCCCCAGCTCGGCTGCCGCCAGCGCCGCCACGAACGACAGCTGGGCCGCTTCGCCCGCCGACTTGTCGGTGGTGAACAGTAGGGTCGCCGCCAGGTTTCCGGTATTGGTCGACCAGGCCCGGCCCCGCCGCCCGCGGCCCGACGTTTGCCGCGCCGCCGTGATCCAGACCGGACCGACCTCCCCCGCCTCGGCGCGACGTCGCGCCTCGGCGTTGGTGGAGTCCAGTTCGTCGTAAGCTTCGATCGGCGGGTGGACGCCCACCTAGGAGGCCAACCCAAACGCCGCCGCAGCAGCCTTGGCCAGCGGGTCGAGGTAGATCAAAGCGACCAGCACGACGGGGAAGGAAAACAGCGCCGCGCCGATAGCGACGGCCTTGGCCTCGCCCGGAATGGCGTCGGTCCCGCCAGGAGATGCGTCGAACCACATCACCTTGATCAGGCGCAGATAGTAGAAGGCGGCGACGACGGAGCCGACCAGGCCCAGGACAGCGGCGATCTGGATCATCGGATCGCCAACATTGATCGCCGCCTTGAAGACGTAGAACTTCGCCCAGAAGCCCGAGAACGGCGGCAAGCCAAGCGCCGACAACGAGAAAGCGCTCATCGCCAGTGCGATCGCCGGGCGTTCCTTGAACAGGCCCGCCATATCGTCGATCGTCTCCATCGGCCGGCCCTCACGCGACAGGGCGGTCAGGCAGGCGAAGAAGCCGGTCACGTCGACCATGTAGAGCACCATGAAGACCAGCATGGCCTGCATGCCCTCGGCATTGCCAGCCGCGAGGCCAAGCACCGCGTAGCCGATATTGGCGATCGAGGAATAGGCCCACAGGCGCTTCAGGTTGGTCTGCACCAGACCGACAAAGGCCCCAACGAAGATCGACAACAGGGCGATCAGCACCAGGATCTGGCGCCATTGGTCGGCGGCTCCGGCGAAGCCTTCCGACAGCACCCGGGCCAGCAGCACCATGGCCGCCAGCTTCGGCGCGCCGGCGAAGAACGCCACGACCGGAGTCGGGGCGCCTTCATAGACGTCCGGCGTCCACATGTGGAACGGCGCGGCCGAGACCTTGAAAGCTAGGCCGCAGATCAGGAACACCAGTCCAAACAGCACGCCCGTGCTCGCGCCCGCCTCCACCGCCACGGCGATGTCTTCGAACTTGGTCGAGCCGGCGAAGCCGTAGATCAGCGAGGCGCCGTAGAGCAGCAGGCCCGAGGACAGCGCTCCGAGCACGAAGTACTTCAGACCAGCTTCCGAGGCCTTGGCGTCCTCGCGGTGCATGGCCGCCAGCACGTAGAGCGCCAGCGAGTGCAGTTCGACGCCGATATAGAGCGAGATGAGGTCGCCAGCCGACGCCATCATCCCCATGCCGAGCGCGGCCAGCAGGATCAGGATCGGGAACTCGAAGTTGTGGATCGCCTTGCGTGCGAACCACTTCTGACCAAGCGGGACGGCCACGGCGCTGGCGGCGTAGATCGCCACCTTGGCGAAGGCCGAGGCTTGGTCGGAAATCATGCCCCCAGTGAACCCGCGGCCGATCGGACCGACGGCGGCCGCCCAGGCGGCGAGCGCCAGGGCGCCCATGGCCGCCAGGGTCAGGGCCGTCGTCGCCCGCGGCGCGAAAGCGCCGAAGACGAGCAGGACGAGGGCCGAGATCGCGAGGATCAGCTCGGGGACGGCGAGAGCAAGGTCGTTTGACAAGATCATGACTTTACAGGGTCCCTCACCCGCCGATGGCCGCGCGGTAAACCGCGACGAGGTTGTCGACCGAGGCTTGGGTCAGATCAAAGACAGCGGCCGGATAGACGCCGAGGTACAGAGTCATGGCGATCAGGGGGGCGAAGATCGCCACCTCACGCCAGTCGAGGTCGGTGATGTCGGCCAGGGCCGGATTGGTGATCTCGCCGAACACGACTCGCCGATAGAGGCTGAGCGCATAGACCGCGGAGAAGATCACGCCCGTGGCGGCCACGACCGCCGTCCAGGTCGAGACTTCATAGACCCCGACCATGGTGGTGATTTCGCCGACGAAGCCCGAGGTGCCCGGCAGGCCGACATTGCCCATGGTGAAGAGCATGAAGGTCGCCGCGTACCAGGGCATGCGGTTCACTAGCCCGCCGTAGAAGGCGATCTCGCGCGTATGCATGCGGTCATAGACGACGCCGACGCAGAGGAAGAGCGCGCCGGAGATCACCCCGTGGCTCAGCATCTGGAAGATCGCGCCCTGCACGCCCAGGGCGTTGCCGGCG
>NZ_JAURWM010000362.1 GCF_030654915.1 Phenylobacterium sp.
TCCTCAAGAAGAACCCCGACGGCACCGGCGGCCTGCTGGAGCGCAGCGGTTGGGAGACCTATTCAATCGTCGGGGCGGTCACGATCTTCACGATCATCCTGATCTCGTCCACGGCGACCCACCACCAGATCCCTTATCTGCGACAGCCGCCGGCCCGGAAAATCACCATTCCGGCCATGCTGCGCGAAGTCGGTGCCACCCTGAACAACCGCTCGTTCGTGGTGCTGGCCATCTCGGGCATGTTCATGAACGTGTCGCTGGGTCTGAAGACCGCGCTCGAGCTCTACTTCAACCTCTATTTCTGGGGCCTGACCCAGGGCCAGCTCGCGTTCATGACCGTGACCGGCGTGCTCGCCAGCATCATCGGCGTGACCCTGGCCCCGATCATCGCCGGCAAGATCGGCAAGCGCTACGCGGCCATCACCATGTTCTTCGGCGCGGTGATCGCGCTGTTGCTGCCGATCGGCCTGCGCATCATCGGCGTCATGCCGGCCAATGGCACCAACCTGCTGTTCGGCATCCTGATCATCGACTTCATGGCCAACGGCATCATGGCGATCATGACCGGCGTCATGCTGCAGTCGATGATCGCCGACGTGGTCGAGGACAGCGAGGTCAAGACCGGCCGCCGTTCCGAGGGCCTGCTGTTCTCCGCCGACAACCTCTTCAAGAAGATCGTCTCCGGCGTCGGGGTCGGCGTCTCAGGCGTGCTGCTGACCTATGTGGCCTTCCCGCAGGGCGCCAAGCCCGGCGAGGTGGACCCCGACATGCTGCGCAACCTGGCGCTTATCTACCTGCCGACCATCGGGGCGTTCTACGCCGTCGCGATCAGTTGCTTGTTCCTCTACAAGATCGACAAGTCGGTCCACGAAGAGAACCTGCGCATCCTGCAGGAAGGTGTGCTCGAGACCCGCACGACCGACGCCCAGATCGAAGGTGGCAGCCCCGCGGCCACCGGCCCGGCCGGCGATCTGAGCCCTGTAGCCCCCCGACCTTAGCGCTCGCCGGCGAAGCCCCACGCCGGTTTGAGCCAGAAAGCACGACAAAACAATCGACTAGGGCGCGGCTCCGATTCCATCGGAGCCGCGCCCTAGAGGTACGGCGAACTCCGCTCATCGAACTGCTTGCCAGGATCGA
>NZ_JAURWM010000363.1 GCF_030654915.1 Phenylobacterium sp.
TGGATGGCCAACTGGACCCTGTTCTACTGGGCCTGGTGGATCGCCTGGTCGCCGTTCGTGGGCATGTTCATCGCCCGGATTTCGCGGGGGCGGACGGTGCGGGAGTTCGTGATCGGCGTGTTGCTGGTGCCGACCGCCTTCACGTTCCTCTGGATGACGGTGTTCGGCAATACGGCGATGTACCTGGACATGGGAGTGGCGGGCGGAGCGATTTCGCAGGCCGTCCAGGCCGACCTCTCGACCGCGCTGTTCAAGTTCTTCGAGTACCTGCCGGGGACGGCGATCACCTCGACGCTGGCCGTCGCGTTGATCGTGGTGTTCTTCGTGACCTCTGCCGACTCCGGCTCGCTGGTCATCGACACCATCGCGGCTGGCGGGGCGGAGGAGACGCCAAGATGGCAGCGGGTCTACTGGTGCATCCTCCAGGGCGTGGCCGCGGCCCTGCTGATGCTGGCCGGCGGGCTCAGCGCGCTCCAGGCCGCCACCCTCGTCGCGGCTCTGCCGTTCGCGATCATCATGATCTTGCTGGCCTGGGGGCTCTATCGCGGCATGCGGGCGGATCTGCTGGGGATCGTGCCGGGTCCCGATGCGCCGCTGCGCGTGCGGCTGAAGCGGATCGTCTCTCCGCCCCGGCGACGGGACATCGAGGCCCAGATCGAGCGGATCGGCGCCCCGGCCCTGGAGGCGGTGCGCGCCGCCTTGGCCGAGGAGGGCGTCGACGCCTCGATCGAGCGGGAGGCCGACGGGGTGGCGCTTTGCGCCAAGGGAGCCGGCGCGGACTTCGTCTACCGCCTGCGGGCGGCCTCGCGCGCCTTGCCGGCTTTCTCACTGCTGGAGGCGCCAGAGGGGCGGCGCGCGTTCGAGTGGCGGCTGCGCGCCTCAATGGACGATGTCGGGCCGAAGGGCTCCTATGACGTGAGCGACTATAGCCAGGAACGGCTGATCAGCGACGTGCTCGAGAAGCTGGCGCTATGGCGGACCCGGCACGCTTTCGTCGCACAGTAAGCTTGACCTGAAGGCGTGGTGTCGCGATCCTGGATTACATGGTTCTCCAGCGCGCCTTGCCCGCCCGACGCCGACGCCTTCTGGCGTTCGCCGGGGCATGCGTGGAGATAGGCTGACCGCCGGAGCCCTTGGGCTCAAGTCGTCTCGCAAACCGTCCGAACGCCAGCCCGCCCTCATCGGCGGGCTTTTTCGTCTGCGCCCTCGCCAAAGGACATCGTCATGATCGCCACGCCGAAACTCATCTTCCTGCCCGGAGCAGGCGCCGATCCCAATTTCTGGCGTCCGGCGGGCGAGCGCCTGCCGACGTCATGGGGCAAGGTCTATTTGGGTTGGCCAGGCCTGGGACATCAGCCGGCGGACCCTGGCGTGAACGGTCTGGAAGACTTGGTCGGGCTGGTCGAGGCGCAGATGGGCGATGGCCCGGTGGATCTTTTGGCCCAGTCGATGGGCGGGCTGATCGCGATGCTTGTCGCCCTGCGCCATCCGGGTCGGGTACGGCGCCTCGTGCTGTCGGTGACCAGCGCCGGGCTGGACATGAAGTCGCTGGGCGCCGCCGATTGGCAGGCGACCTATCACCACAACCATCCGAACGCGGCGCGGTGGCTCAGCGACGTGCATGTCGATCTGTCCGCGCGGTTGCCAGGGGTGATCTGCCCGGTGCTGCTGCTGTGGGGCGACGCCGACCCGATCAGCCCGGTGGCCGTGGGCGAGCGCCTGCGCGACCTGTTGCCGAACGCGCGGTTGCACGTTCTGAAGGGCGGGGACCACGATCTCGTCCACGAGCGGGCGGGCGAGGTCGCGCCGTTGATCGAGGCTCACCTGGGGCGGGCCGATGACTGATATCCATCTGCGAGCCGCCACACTGGCCGACGCCCCCGCCATCGCCCGTCTCCATCTGGCGTCCTGGCGGCGCGCCTATCGCGACCTGGCGCCGCGCGAGGCGTTCGAGGCGATGGACGAGGCGCTGAGAGTAAAGCGTTGGACGGCGATGCTGGCCTCGCCGTTGGCGCAGCAGGCCGTGGTGGTGGCGCAAGAGGGCGGGCGGCTGGCTGGGGTGGGCATGGCCGCTTCGCCGTCGCAGCCTGGGTTCGGGGGCCGAGGCGAGATTCGCTCGCTTTACCTCGATCCCGCTTTCCAACGCGCGGGACTGGGGCGAAGCCTGATGTCGGCCTTGGCCGAGCAGATCGCGGCGTGGGGCTACCCGGGGGCGGCCTTGGGCGTCGTTGTGGGCAACGAGCCGGCCATCGCCTTTTACAATGCGCTCGGCGGCAGGGTCGTCGGAAAGTATGTCGATCCGGGACCGCTCTGGCGTTCGGAGAACCTGATCTTTGTCTGGGACGAAATCTCCGACCTGATCGGAGGCGCTTGGCGCTGACTTCCGCAGGACATTCGACGACTTGTCGCGGTCGCTTGTATTATCGGACGCTAGACCGTAGGCCGCGCGACATGTCATGAAGCTGTGGCAAGGGGGGGCGATTGCGGTCGTTCCATCCTGTGCGCGCGCCGATCCGAGGAAGCCTCGCCATCTATGTCTGACGCCGCCGTTCTGTCCGTGCGGAACGCCTCGAAGAGCTTCGGTTCCAGGCGCGCCCTCGATTCTGTTTCATTGAATGTGAGCAAGGGCGAGATGATCGCCCTGATCGGGCCGTCCGGCTCGGGCAAGTCGACGCTGCTGCGCTCGATCAGCGGCCTGCAGACCATCGACAAGGGAGCCGGCCGGATCGAGGCGTTCGGCGGGGTGGTGCAGTCCGAGGGCAAGATCAGCGGCAAGGTGCGCGACGCGCGCATCCGCATCGGCTTCATCTTCCAGCAGTTCAACCTGGTCGGCCGACTGAGCCTGTTCTCGAACGTGGCGCTCGGTTCGCTCGGTCGGATCAACAAGACGCGTGGCCTGCTTGGCCTCTGGCCGGCCGAGACCAAGACCGCTGTCATGGCCGCCCTGGCCCGCGTCGGCGTGGCCGAATACGCCGCCCAGCGCGCCAACACGCTGTCCGGCGGCCAGCAGCAGCGCGCCGCCATCGCTCGCGCTCTCGTCCAGAAGGCCAAGATCATCTTGGCCGATGAACCCGTCGCCTCGCTCGACCCGGTCTCGGCGCGCCGGGTCATGGAAATCCTGCGCGACCTGAACAAGGACGACGGCCTGACGGTCGTGGTCACCCTGCACCAGGTCGACTACGCCCTGCGGTATTGCGACCGGGTGGTGGCCTTGAAGGCGGGCAAGATCGTCTATGACGGCCCGGCCGACGGCCTGGAACGCAAACAGCTCATCGATATCTACGGCCCGGAATTCGAAGACGTCTTCTGGGAAGGAGCCCCGAAATGATCCGTCGACACCTGCTGGTCGCCTTTGGCGCCGCCCTGACGCTGGCGCTTGGCGCCTGCAGCGGCGAGCCCGAGCAGAAGGCCGCCGCCGGCGCGCCCAAGGAGCTCACCTTCTCGATCCTGTCGGCCGAAAGCCAGCAGTCGATGGCGCCGCTCTGGCAGCCGTTGCTGGACGACATGTCGGAATATACCGGCGTGAAGGTGAAGCCCTACTTCGCCACGAACTACACCTCGCTGATCGAGGCGATGCGTTTCAACCAGGTGCAGGTGGGCTGGTTCTCGGCCCTGCCGGCGCTGGAGGCGACGCGCCGCGCCGAGGGGCAAGTGCTGGGCCGGGTGGTCGATTCCGGGGGCGTGGCCTCTTATGAATCGGTGCTGATCGTCCGCAAGGGCAGCGGCATCACGCTCGACGACGTGCTGAAGTGCGGCAAGCGCTACACGTTCGGCCTGGGCGACGCCAAGTCGACCTCGGGCACCTTGGCCCCGATGGCCTACCTGTTCACCCCCAAGGACATCGAGCCGGCCAAGTGTTTCAAGGCCGTGCGCTCGGCCAGCCACCAAGCCAATGTCTTCTCCGTGGCCAACGGCGTGCTGGACATCGCCACCAACAACAGCGTCGGCCTGGTCTTCGCCGGTCGTGAAAACCCGCAGGTCGCCGAAAAGATCGAGGTCATCTGGCGCTCGCCGCCATTGCCCGAGTCCTCCATCGTCGCCCGCAAGGATCTCGATCCCGCGATCCGTGAGAAGATCCGCCAGTTCTTCCTGACCTACGGCGTCGGTGACACCCCGCGCGCCGCCAAGCAGCGTGAAGTGCTCAAGGGCCTGGCCTATGGCGGCTTCAAGGCCGCCGACGACAGCTACCTCGACCCGGTCCGTGAGATGGAGGCCGCCGAGGTGCTGGCTGACGCCAAGCGCGCCGGCGACCCGGCCAAGATCGCCGCCGCCCAGAAGGCTTTTGACACCATCCGCGACCAGGCCGCCCAGCGCCGCGCCATGAACCCGGACGCCTGATGCTCTCCAAGGAAGCCTCGCTGGCGGCCGTTCCGCCCGCCCCGACCCGCACGCTGGTTCAGCGCGCGCCCGACCTGCTGGTCTGGGGCGCGGTGATCTTGCTGCTGATGATCAGTTTCGGCCCGGTCGAGATCAACCGCCTGCCCATGCTGTTCTCCAACTCCGAGAACATGCGCGCGTTCGGCAAGGAGTTCCTCGCCCCGGACTTCACGCACTGGCGGCTCTATGTCGCGCAGATGTGGCTCACCGTGCAGATCGCGCTGTGGGGGACTGGCCTGGCGGTGATCCTGGCTATCCCGTTCGGGCTGGCCTGCGCTCGAAACATCTCGCCGGCGTGGATTCAGCAGCCGATGCGGATGCTGATGAACCTGCTGCGCTCGGTGCCCGATCTGGTCATCGGCACCCTGTTCATCGTCGCGGTGGGCCTGGGCCCGTTCGCCGGCGTCATGGCGCTGGCGCTCAACACCGGCGGGGTGCTGGCCAAACTGTTTTCCGAGGCCGTCGAGGCCATCGACAAGGGACCGGTCGAGGGCGTGCGCGCCACCGGCGCCACCCATCTTCAGGAAGTTGTCTGGGGGGTGATCCCGCAGGTCGGGCCGCTGTGGACTTCCTATGCGCTGTACCGTTTCGAATCCAACGCCCGCTCGGCGACGGTGCTGGGCCTGATCGGCGCCGGCGGTATCGGCCAGCTGTTGTTCGACGCCCTGAACGGCTTCAACTACGCCCAGGTCTCGGCCATCGCGGTGGTGATCGTCGTCGCCGTCTCGCTGATCGACTTCCTGTCGCAAGCGATGCGTTCGCGGCTCCTGTAGAGCGCGCGGTTTTCACGGCGACCGCCGGACGCGGTGGTCGCTTCTAGTCTCAGCCAAATTCGTCATCCCCGGGCTCTTGTCCCGGGGATCCATACGCGCGGCCGCTCCAAGCGAGTCTGCGACCGCGGTGTCCATGGATGGCCGGCTCAAGCGGCCGGCCATGACGAGCGTGGGAAGGGATGCTTTCGACCGGGCCTCGGTTCCATCTGTATACAGATCATCAGTCACAAATCTGAATCCGTCACGTCACCAAACAGACGGCGCACTGTCGTCAAAGATTGGCTGAAGCGTCACGGGACCTCGTTAAGCCGCCCCTAGCCTGAGAGGGCCAAGGGGATAGCTCTACAAGGATCCGACTAATGAAGATCAAAACCTCGCTTTGCGCCGGGGCGGCGCTGAGCGTTTTCGTGCTGGCCGCAGGCGTCGCACAAGCTCAAGAAACCACGACTTCCTGGAAGGGCGCTCCGCAGTTCCAGAACGACAGCCTGACGTTCAAGGTCCGGGGTCGCGTCTATCAGGACTTCGTCCATCAGGAAGTCGACCGCGAAAACGGGACCGGCTTCGAGGCCAACGTGACCCGTCTGCGCACGGCGCGCCTCGGCGTCGAAGGGACCTGGAATTCCAACTGGGCCTACAAGGCCGAGTTCACCGTGGCCGGCGGTTCGGCCAACTGGGAAGACCTGATCCTCGAATACAAGCCGAGCGACAACATCTCGATCATGGCCGGTAACTTCAAGACCGTGTCGTTCGAGAACATCTCGTCCTCGCGCTACACCACCTTCATGGAGCGCGGCGCCTACAACGACGTGCTCGATATCGGTCGCGTCATGAACGTCTCGGTCAAGGCGAACGGCGAGAACTGGACCGCCGCGGCCTCGGTCTCCGGCGACTCGTTGAACAACCCCGATCCGACCGTCACCGCCACCGGCGGCAGCGAAGTTCTCGGCATCAACGGCCGCGCCACCTGGGTTCCGGTCAACGGTGACCTGGATAAGCTCCACGTCGGCGTCTGGGCCCGTTATCGCGACCGCCAGGACCAGGCCAACCTGACCTATCAGGCCCGCAACAACACCAACTACGGCTCGCGTTACGTGACCACCGGCGCGGTCGGCGTGTCCGACCGGATGATCGGCTTGGAAGGGCTCTACATCCACGGCCCGTTCTCGGTTCAGGCCGAGTGGGCGACCGCCGACGTGGACCGCCTGGCCAACGTCTCCAGCGATTTCAGCACCTACTACGTGTCGGGTTCCTGGTTCGTGACCGGCGAAATGCGCAATCTGGACGTCAAGAAGGGCGAACTGGGCCGCACGAAGATCCTGAACCCAGTCACCAGCGGCGGCTTCGGCGCGCTTGAACTGGCTGTGCGCTACGACAATGTCGATCTGACCGACTTCAACATCCCGGCGACCGCCGGCGAGTACTCGGCCTGGACCGTGGGGGCCAACTGGTATCCCCACCCCTACGTCCGGTTCATGGCGAACTACTCGAAGTCGCAGAACGACAACAAGGCTCTCGGCGCCGACGTCGACGTCGACACGCTGCAGTTCCGCGCGCAGTTCGACTTCTAAAGCCTTCCGGCGGGGCGGCGCACGGCACCGTCCCGCACCCCCCATTTCGAGGAGAGAACTCCATGAAAAAGCTTCTGCTCTGCGCCGCGGCCGCGGCGACCACCCTGACGGCCGCCGCGCCGGCCTACGCCGCGCGTGACTATGTCTGGGCCGCCGGTTCCTCGACGGTCTTCCCGTTCGCCACCCGCGTGGCCGAGAACTACGCCAAGAAGACCGGCAAGAAGGCTCCGAAGATCGAGAGCCTGGGCACCGGGGGCGGCATCAAGCTGTTCTGCGGCGGCGTCGGCGACGCCTTCCCGGACATCGCCAACGCCTCGCGCCCGATGAAGAAGTCGGAATTCGACGCCTGCGCCGCCAAGGGCGTCAAGGATATCGTCGCGATCAAGATCGGCTTCGACGGTATCGTCGTGGCCACCGACAAGGACGGCCCGGACTATAACTTCAAGCGCGAGCACCTCTATCTCGGCCTGGCCGCCAACGTGCTGCGCCAGGGCAAGTTCGTCGCCAACCCCTACAAGACCTGGGACGAAATCGGCACCGGTCTGCCGGGCAACCGCATCAACGTCTATGGCCCGCCGCCCACCTCGGGCACCCGCGACGCCTGGGTCGAGCTGGCCATTGAGGAAGGCGCGCGCAAGTATCCGACCGCCGAGGAACTTCGCTCGAACAACGAGAAGAAGTTCAAGGAACTGGTCGATCCGATGCGCAAGGACGGCTGGGTCGACGCCGGCGAGAACGACAACGCCATCGTCGGCACGCTGACCAAGACCCCCGGCTCGCTGGGCGTCTTCGGGTGGTCCTACCTCGAAGAGAACATGGACAAGATCAAGGGCGCCTCGATCAATGGCGTGAAGCCCTCGGCCTCCACCATTTCCGACGGCTCCTACCCGCTGTCGCGTTCGCTCTACATCTACGTGAAGAAGGCCCACATCGGGGTGACCCAGGGCCTGCAGGAATACCTGAACGAGTTCGTCTCCGACGCGGCGACGGGCAAGGGCGGCTATCTGCAGGGCCGGGGCCTGATCCCGTTGCCGGCCAGCCAGCACGCCGCCCAGCAGGCGCTCGCCAAGTCCCTGACGCCGATGGCTCGCCCGGCGTCCTAGGACGACACGACCTCTTAGAGAGCGACGCGCCGCGGACCCACAAGGCCCGCGGCGTTTCGTTTTTGAGGCTATGGCTCGTCGCGCGAGCGCACTTCTGTCTCGACCCTCGAGCCAGTCTCCAGGGCGCGATGCACCGGGCACTTGCCGGCGATCTCAACGACCTTGGCCCGCAGCTCGTCCGACAGGTCCCTATCGACGCTGATGACCCGATTGAAGCAGTCGATCTTGCCCACTCCGTCGCCCGCGACGCCGTCCTGGACGTGCAGCTTCTCGTGCGAGACATCGACCTGGATACGGCCGAGGTCGAGTTTCTTGCGCTCGGCGTAGAGCCGCAAGGTCATGGAGGTGCAGGCCCCCAGCGCGATCGACAGGAAGTCGTAGGGCGAGGGGCCAGTGTCGGAGCCGCCGACGCTTTGCGGTTCGTCGGCGAACAGGCGGTGACGTCCGGCCTGGACGGTGTTCTGGAACTTGCCCACACCGGTTTCCATCACCCGCACGTGCTCGATCGGCTCATCGCCCTGCGGCGCGTCGGCGGCCAGATAGCGCGGCAGCCATCCGCTGATCACCTGGGCGGCGAAGGCGGCGTCCCTGGGGTCGGTGAGGAAGTGGTCGGCCCGGTCAAGCGAGACGAAGCTCTTGGGGTGTTTGGCCGCCAGGAAGATCCGAGTGGCGTTGTCGACGCCCACCACCTGGTCGAGCGGTGAGTGCAGGATCAGCAGCGGCTTCTTCATCGCCGCCACCGCTTCGCGCAGCGCGCCGCGGCGGACGTCCTCGATGAACTGACGCCGGATGGTGAAGGTCTTGGCGCCCAACACCACCTGGGCCTCGCCCTTGTCCTCGATCTCCTGAAGGCTGGAGCCGAGTTGGTGCAGGACATGGCTGGGATCGGCCGGCGCCCCGATGGTCACTACCGCCGCGACCTCGGGGATATGCCTAGCGACGGCCAGGACGGCCGCCCCGCCCAATGAGTGGCCGATCAGGACCGAGGGCGCCTGATAGTGGTCGCGCAGATAGTCGGCGGCGGCGATCAGGTCGGCGATGTTGGAGGTGAAGTTGGTGGAGGCGAACTCGCCCTCGCTCGATCCCAGACCGGTGAAGTCGAAGCGCAACACGGCGATCCCGGTCCGCGCGAGATCGGCCGCGATGGTCCGGGCCGCCATCAGGTCCTTGGAACAGGTGAAGCAGTGGGCGAACAGAGCGTAGGCCCGAACCGGCCCGCCGGGCAGATCCAGGCGGGCGGCCAGGGTCGCGCCGGAATGGCCGGGAAATTCGACGCGTTGAGCGTGGGCCGGCATCGTCGTTCTCCGCCTTGTCGAGGGGGTCAGGCCGCCTCGGGCCTGCGCCGCCGCACCCGCGCCAGCCGGCGCAGCTTGCGCCAGAAGCGGGTCTTTTCCGGTTCCGGATAGGGTTGCAGATTGCGCACGAAGTCCTCGGCGCATGCGCGCCAGGAGAAGCCCTCAGCGAAGGCGCGCACGACCTTGCGGTCGAGCTTCAGGCATTCCAGGCAGGCCTCGCGCAGGCCCTCGGTGGCGCTGTGGGCCAGGACCCCGGCGCCGGAGCCGGGCAGGATGTCGATCGGGCCGGGGGCGGGGTAGGCCGCCACGGGGATGCCGGCGGCCATCGCCTCCAGAATCACCAGGCCGAAGGTGTCGGTGAGCGAGGGGAAGACGAACACGTCGGCGCAGGAGAAGTGCGCGGCCAGTTCGTCGCCGAACTTCGCGCCGGTGAACACCGCGTTCGGATAGCGCTCCATCAGTTCGTCGCGTTGCGGGCCGGCGCCGCCCACCACCTTGGTGCCCGGCAGGTCGAGGCCCAGGAACGCCTCGATGTTCTTCTCCACCGCGACCCGGCCGACCGACAGGAAGATCGGCCGCGCAAGGCCTTCGAAGATGTCCGGCTCGTCGTCGCGCTTGGGATGGAACATCACGGTGTCGACGCCGCGCGACCAGACCGAGATGTTGCCGAAGCCGTGGTGCTCCAGCTCGGTGCGCATGGTGGGCGTGGTGACCATCATCCGCCCCGACGGCTTGTGGAACCACTTCATGTAGGCGTAGCCGGCGGCCAGCGGCAAAGGCAGGCGGGCCGAGACATATTCGGGGAAGCGGGTGTGGTAGCTGGTCGTGAACGGCAGCTTCCATTCCACGCAGATGCGCCGGGCCGCCAGGCCGAGCGGACCCTCGGTGGCGATGTGGATGGCTTCGGGCTCGAAGGCCTTGAAGCGTTCTTGCACCGGCTCGTGCGCGGCCAGCGCCACCTTGATCTCGGGATAGGTCGGCAGCGGGAAGGTCTTGAACTGATCGGGGCTGATGACCTCGACCGAATGGCCAAGCTCTCGTAACTCGCCGACCACGCGGGTCAGGGTGCGGACCACGCCGTTGACCTGCGGCTCCCAGGCGTCGGTGACCAGCAGGATGCGCATCGGCCGGTGGCCGTTCTCATGCGGGGCGGTGATCGCGTCGCGAATGCGGGTCGAGGGGCGGGCAGGGCTCAGGGCCTGGGCTTGCAGCCAGGCCCAGAAGGCCCCGAGTAATGCTTCCTTAGTGGGGAAATGGCGATAGACCGTCCGTTCGCCGACCTCGGCCTCGGCGGCGATCTCGGCGAAGCTGAGATCCTCCAGCGGTCCGGATTCCAGCTTGCGGGCCACCGCATGCATGATCTGGTCCTGGGTCGCCTGCTTCTGGCGGTCCCTCAGGCTCGAGGCGTAGCGTGTCGGCGGTATCATGACAGTGACGCTGTCACCAAAGCAGCCCGACTGTCAATGAGGCCTATCCCTTAGATCAGGCCGCCTCGAGGGGCCTCAGCGGCTCCAGCATCGGTTCGGGCGCGCCGATGGTCCGGTCGATGGCCGACCATGACCGGAGCTTGGCCCACTCCAGAATCTCCAGATGCCCGTCCTCGTGCTCGACCAGGGCCGAGCAGCTTTCCACCCAATCGCCGTCGTTGATGTAGGCGATGCCGTCGATGTCGCGCATCTCGGCCTTGTGGATATGGCCGCAGATCACCCCGTCCACGCCGCGCCGGCGCGCCTCGCCGGCGACAGCGGCCTCGAAATTCTCGACGAACTGCAGGGCGTTCTTCACCCGTGTCTTCATGAAGGCCGAGAGGCTCCAATAGCCAAAGCCCAGCCGCCGACGCGCGCGGTTGAACAGGGTGTTGGCGGCGATCAGCGCCCGGTAGGCGTAATCTCCGACGAAGGCCAGCCACTTGGCGTGCTGCACCACCCCGTCGAATTCGTCGCCGTGCAGGACCAGGAAGCGGCGGCCGTCGGCGGTCTCATGGATGGCGTCGCGGGCGACCACCACGCCGCCGAAATGGACGCCGATAAAGTCGCGAATCCGGTCGTCGTGATTGCCCGGTACGTAAACCACGCGCACGCCCTTTCGGGCCATGCGCAGGATCTTCTGGACTACGTCGTTGTGCGCCTGGGGCCAATGCCAGCCGGAGCGCAGCTTCCAGCCATCGACGATGTCGCCCACCAGATAGAGGGTGTCGCACTCGATATGGCGGATGAAATCCAGCAATAGCTCGGCCTGGCATCCCTTCGTGCCCAGGTGCACGTCGGAGATAAACACGGTCCGGTATTTGCGAATGGTCAGGTCAGTCATTCCGTGCCCCCTCGGCTGCGGAGAACTGCTCATCGGTTAGGCTGATTGCATGTCATTCTCATGAAAGCGCACGCAGCCCTTTTGTCGCCCCACCTTTTGAATTAAGGGTTTGGGTAGGCCGACCCTCCCCTAGGTCTCCCGAAAACAAGGTCCAATGGACGCCCGAACCTATCCTGCGAAGGAGACGCCGAAATCTCGGCGTACCCGTGCGCGAATTCTCGACGCCGCCATGCGGTTGTTCGCCGAGGTCGGCTATCACGCCGCCACCAACGCCATGATCGCGGACGCCGCGAATCTGACGCGCGGCGCCATGCTCTATCACTTCGCCAGCCGTGAAGAGCTGGTGGAGGCGGCGGTGACTCATATCGAGGTCGAGCGCGCGCGTCTGTTCGAAGCCGCTGCGTCCGGTCCGGTGGCGCCTGGCGTGGACGCCGCAGAGCAGGCGATCGACGCCTATTGGGCGCTGCTGCACGAAATCCCGTTCATCGCCTTCGCCGAGTTGGAGGCCGCCGCCCGCACCGACGCCATGCTGCGTCTGCGGCTCGCCAACGCTCAGAGCGCCTTCGATCACAACCAGGTCGGCGACCGCTTCCTGGCGCTGGCCCAAGCCGGCGGCGATCCGCGTTTCCAGACCAGCCGGGATCTCGGCCGGTTCCTGCTGGAAGGCCTGGCGCGCGGCGCGATGACCTTCGACGAACAGGCCCGCAAGGAGCGCTTGCTGACCGTGGTCAAGCGCGCGGTCCGGGTGCTGAACCGCAAGGGCGACGTCCAGGAGCTGTGGCCGGACTAGATTAGGCCTCCAGCGCCAGCAGGACGAAGGTGGCCAGCGGCCCAGCCTACGGTGTCAAGCAGCCGGCGGCCCTCCTGCGGGGGATGCGATGACTCTAGCTTCGCCGACAGGCTCCGCGATTGTGCAGATTCACCCTGTCGCGGCATAGCCGCAGGAGCAGGCGAAGTTTCGCCAAGGACAGGGATCGTTCCTCGACTTCATACGTATTTGAAGATGAGGCGGCAGGACTATTCAGATCGGTTAATTCGTGTCAGCCTCATCACTCCACACCGCTCGACCGGTGAGGAGCGAAAAAGACTGGGAGCGAAACATGGCACGAAACGTCACCGCTGGGGGCGCGTCGCGAGGAGCCGTAAGAGGTCTGACCTCTGTTGCCTGCCTCGCATTTGTCGCCGTCCTTGCGCTGGCCTTCTGGGCCGGAGCGCTTTGGATCGGCAATATGTTCATTCGCCTGCTGTCGAGTTGAGCGTAGCGCGCCAGCCCGACGTGATCAGGCTGGCGTCGCCGAGAGCCTAGGCCCGCCCGATAGACGCGTATTTGAAGCCGTGCGCCCGAACGTCGGCGGGCTTGTAGATGTTGCGCAGATCGACCAGCACCGGGGCGTTCATCAAGAGCTTCACGCGGTCGAGGTCGAGGGCGCGGAACTGATCCCATTCGGTGATGATCACCAGAACGTCGGCGCCTGTGGCGACCTCGTAGGGATCATCCTTGAAATCAACGTCACGCAGTAGCTGCCGCGCCTCGTGCAGGCCCTCGGGGTCAAAGGCTTGAACCTTGGCGCCCATCGCCTGAAGCGCGGGCACGATGTCGAGGCTGGGGGCGTCGCGCATGTCGTCGGTGTTGGGCTTGAAGGTCAGCCCCAGGACGCCGACGGTCTTGCCCTTGAGGTCCTCGGCGGCGACGGAGACCTTTTGCGCCATGGCCTTCTTGCGGTCGTCGTTCACCTTGACCGTCGTTTCGATCAGGCGAACGGGCGAGCCAGCGTCGGTCGCCGTGCGGACCAGGGCCAGGGTGTCCTTCGGGAAGCATGAGCCGCCATAGCCGGGACCGGCGTTCAGGAACTTGCCGCCGATGCGCTTGTCGAGACCGATGCCGCGCGCGACTTGCTGGACGTCCGCGCCCACGGCTTCACAGAGGTCGGCCATTTCGTTGATGAAGGTGATCTTCATCGCCAGGAAGGCGTTGGCCGCATACTTGATCAGTTCGCTGGTGCGGCGACCGGTGAAGACGATCGGCGTCTCGTTCAGATAGAGCGGCCGGTAGAGCTCAGTCATGACCGGGCGGGCGCGTTCATCTTCGATGCCGACGACCACGCGGTCAGGACGCTTGAAGTCCTCGATCGCCGCGCCCTCGCGCAGGAATTCGGGGTTGGAGACCACGGCGAACTGAGCGTCGGGGCGCTTGGCCTTGATGATCTTCTCGATCTCGTCGCCGGTGCCGACCGGGACCGTGGACTTGGTGACGATCACGGTGAAGCCGTCCAGCAGGCCGGCGATCTCTTCGGCGGCGGCATAGACATAGGAAAGGTCGGCGTGACCATCGCCGCGCCGCGAGGGCGTGCCGACGGCGATGAACACCGCGTCGGCCTTCTTGACCGCCTCGGTGGCGTCGGTGTCGAAGAACAGGCGGCCGGCCTTGACGTTGCTGGCGACCAGTTGTTCCAGGCCCGGCTCAAAGATCGGGATGCCGCCCGAACGGAGGCGCTCGATCTTGCTGGCGTCCTTATCGATGCAGGTCACGCTGTGGCCGAAGTCGGCGAAACAGGCTCCGCTCACCAAGCCCACATAGCCGGTGCCGATCATCGTGACGTGCATGGATTACCCTTAGATCCGTTCGCGCGGCCGCTTTTCACCACGCCGCGACAGCTCCCGCAATCGCGCGCCGATCCAGAACGGCACATTGGTTTCGCATTGCAGCAAAAGCCGCGCCCGCCAATCGTAGAGGCGGGCGCGAAAGATCAAACTTCCTGATTGTAGGCGCCGATTTGTGACCACTTGGCCAAGCGGGGCTTCACCTCTTCCCGGAAGAGGGCGCGCATGTCGTCCTCCGAGCGGGTGCTTTCGACCACGACGACGATCTCCGGCTTGTTGGACGACGCCCGAACCAGAACCCAGGAGCCGTCCTCCAGAGCGACGCGGACGCCGTTGACGGTGATCACCTCGACGATCTTGCGGCCGAGGATGGTGCCGCCGCCCTTGGCGAGGGCCTCGTACTCGGCCACCACATCATCGACGACGCCATATTTTTCCTCGTCGGCGCAGTGAGGCGACATGGTCAGGGAGGTGTAGGCGATCGGTAGGGCGTCCTTCAGCTCCGAGAGCTTCTTGCCTGGATTACGGTCCAGCATCGCCAGGATCGCCGCCGCCGCCGTCAGCCCGCAGTCGTAGCCGCGGCCGATCGGATCATTGAAGAAGAAGTGGCCGCTCTTCTCGAAACCCGCCAGGGCGCCGAGTTCGGCGGTCTTGCGCTTGATGTAGCTGTGGCCGGTCTTCCAATAGATCGTCTTGGCGCCGTTGGCCTTCAGCACCGGGTCGGTGGCGAACAGGCCGGTCGACTTCACATCGACCACGAAGGTCGCGTCCTTGTGCAGCTCCGACAGGTCACGGGCCAACATGAGGCCGATCTTGTCGGCGAAGATCTCCTCGCCAGTGTTGTCGACCACGCCGCAGCGGTCGCCGTCGCCGTCAAAGCCGAGCGCCAGGTCGGCGCCATGCTCACGGACGGCCTTGGCCATCTCCATGAGCATTTCGTGGTCTTCGGGATTGGGGTTGTAGCGGGGGAAGTTCCAGTCGAGATCGCAGTCCATCTCGATGACTTCGACGCCCATGTTGCGAAGAGCCTGAGGCGCGAAGGCCCCCGCCGTGCCGTTTCCGCAGGCGCAGACCACCTTCAGCGGACGCTTGATCTTGGTCCGGCTGGAGACGTCGGCGATGAAGGTCTCCTGGAAGCCGGAGACATGGGTCAGGGAGCCACCAGCCTTGGCCAGGCCCTGGCCGCCGAGCACGATCTCCTTGAGGCGGCCCATCTCGATCGGGCCGAAGGTGAGGGGACGCTGGGCGCCCATCTTGACGCCGGTCCAGCCGTTTTCGTTGTGGCTGGCCGTGACCATGGCGACGCAGGGCGCGTCCAGGGCGAACTGGGCGAAATAGGCGGTCGGCGATAGGGCCAGACCGATGTCCACGACCTCGCAGCCGGCCGCGACCAGACCGACGATCAGGGCCTGCTTGATCGAGAGCGAATAGGACCGGTAGTCATGGCCGACCACGATCTTGGTCTGGCCCAGCTCCTGGATGTAGGTCCCGAGCCCCAGGCCCAGAGCCTCGATCCCCAACAGGTTGATCTCGGCGCCAAACAGCCAGCGTGCGTCGTATTCACGGAAGCCGGTGGCCTTCACCAGCGGGGTGATCTCGTATTCGAAGGTGTTGGGCACGAGGTCGGCGCGCGGGACAGGCAGCATCATAACTCCGTTATCTCTAGTGCAGCTTCGCTCTTAAAGGTCGGGAGACCTTAAGGCCAAGCGAACGCGAGCCGCGCGTTTACGTTTCGTGTCGAGATCAGACGCCGGCGCGGATCAGGTCGTGAATGCGCAGAATGCCGACCGGTTTGCCGCCGTCGATCACGAATAGGACCGTCACCATCGGCAGTGGGTCGCTCATCAGGGCGAGCGCCTCGGAGGCCAGCATGCCGGGCGGTGCGGATTTTTTCGGGCCAGGCGTCATCACCTGGCCGGCCGTGTGAGTCATCAGGCCGTCGATGTGGCGGCGCAGGTCGCCGTCAGTGATCACCCCTTGCAGGGCGCCGTCCGGGCCGGTGACGCCGACGATGCCGAAGGCCTTGCTGGTCATCACCAGCAGCGCCTCGGTCATCGGCGTGTCCTGCGAGACCAGCGGCAGCTCGCCGGCGCCGTGCATCAGGTCGCCGACCGTGCGCAGCATGGCGCCGAGCTTGCCGCCGGGGTGGAAAGTCTTGAAGTCCTTGGCCGTGAAGCCGCGGCGCTCCAGCAGGGAGACGGCCAAAGCGTCGCCGAGCGCGATCTGGAGGGTCGTCGACGTGGTCGGCGCCTTGACCTCCGCGGTCACCTCGGCCGCGTCTGCCAGCTGCAACACGACGTCGGCGGCCAGGCCGAGCGGGCTGTCTGGCGCGGCGGTCAGGGCGATCAGCGGAATGTGGAAGCGGCGGGAATAGGCCAGGATGTCGGCCAGTTCCTGGTTCTGGCCAGACTTCGACAGCGCCAGGATCACGTCGCCGTCGGCGATCATGCCGAGGTCGCCATGGCTGGCCTCGTTGGCGTGGACGAAGAAGGCCGGGGCGCCGGTGGAGGCGAAGGTGGCGGCGATCTTCTTGGCCACGTGGCCGGACTTGCCGATGCCGGTGCAGATAATTCGGCCCTTGGCGGCGAACAGCAGATCGACGGCCTTGGCGAAGGCCTCGCCGAGTGTGTCGGCCTGCAGCTTCAGGGCGTCGGCCTCGGTGGTCAGCACCCGGCGGCCCACGGCGATGGCGTCAAAATCAGTCATTGGCCCGGCATCCTGGAAGGCGGAGGCTGTCATTTGGTGGGTGAGATCGCTTGGGTCTGAGCGTCGGCCACCGCATTTCGGGCCGCGTTCAGCCGTTGTTCGGAGGCTTTTGTCTCCCGATCCATCGCCGCTTTCACCGCCGCCGTCTGCTGGATGGGCGTATGGCCGAATGGGGGCGGGGAGCGGTCGCCCAGGCCCTGGGGCCAGACGGCGGCCAAGACCACCATGGCGACGAACAGGGCCGCGATCAGGGGAAAGAACAGGCGATCGATCATCAAGGTTCATATAGCCGCGCCGGCCCGCAGGGGCTAGCGGACCTTGACGCTGGGGTCCGTGCGCCTTAGCCCGCTCGCATCCCTCCAAAGGAGCGCAGCGCTTTGCCGACCCTGATCCTTCTCCGCCACGGCCAGAGCCAGTGGAACCTCGAAGACCGCTTCACCGGCTGGGTGGACGTGGATCTGACGCCGGAAGGCGAGGCCCAGGCCCGCAAGGGCGGCGAACTCATCAAGGCCGCGGGCCTGCAGATCGACCGCGCGTACACCTCGGTTCAGACCCGCGCGATCCGCACCTTGTGGCTGGCCCTGGCCGCCGCGGGCCAAGCCTTCGTGCCCGAGACCAAGGACTGGCGTCTGAACGAGCGCCACTATGGCGGGCTGACCGGTCTGAACAAGACCGAGACGGCGGCCAAGCACGGCGAGGAGCAGGTGAAGATCTGGCGCCGGTCCTATGACACCCCGCCGCCGCCGCTCGCGGCCGGCGGTGAGTTCGACTTCGCCAAGGACCGTCGCTACGCCGGCGCCGTCCTGCCGGACACCGAGAGCCTGAAGACCACGCTGGAGCGGGTCGAACCCTACTGGAACGCTGAGATCGCGCCGCATCTGGCCGCCGGCGAAACCCTGCTGATCGCCGCCCACGGCAACTCGCTGCGCGCGATCGTGAAGCTGCTGTACGGGCTGAGCGCCGAGGGGATCATGGCCGTTGAGATCCCCACGGGAAATCCGCTGCTGATCGAACTCGACGCTAACCTTAAGCCGGTCGCGGCGCGCTATCTCGACGAGAGCCGCGCGACGCCCTTGCCGTCGGTGGCATGATCGACTCAGACGATCAGGATCATATGGGCCGCGCCATCGCCCTGGCGCGGACCCATCTTGGCCAGACCGGCGACAATCCCAGCGTCGGCTGCGTCATCGTCAAGGACGGCGTTGTGGTCGGCGAGGGCGTGACCGCGGTGGGCGGGCGGCCGCACGCTGAAGAGCAAGCTCTTGATCAGGCCGGAGAAAAGGCCAAAGGGGCGATCGCCTATGTGACCCTCGAGCCCTGCGGCGCCCGCTCCTCGGGCGCGCCTTCTTGCTCGCAGCGTCTGGCTAGCAGTGCGGTGGCCGAGGTGGTCGTAGCCTGTGAAGACGCTTCGGTGCTGGCGGCGGGCCAAGGGGCCGAGCGGCTGCGCGCGGCCGGGATCAAGGTCAGGCTCGGAGTGCTGGAGGTGGAGGCTTCCGGCCTCTATGTCGACTACTCGCCGCAGCGAAATTCACCATAGCGGAAAGGCCGCGTTAAGAGCGGCGCGCCTAGGATCGACCAGCAATACGGGAGTTCCAAGTTCCGAATGTCCGCCCAGCCTGCGCCCACCCAGGAGCTACGCAAGATCGACCAGCAAGAGCTGGAGGCGATCTGCGCCAAGCACGACCGCCTGTGGACCTCGAAGCCTGGTGGCGCTCGCGCCGTCTTTTCGTGGAAGGATCTGACGGGCCTCGACCTGCGCGGCAAGAACCTCTGCGATGCAGAATTGACCGGTGCGATCCTCGCCAATTGCCAGATGCAGGGCATCCGGCTCGATCACGCCAATCTGTTCGGCGCCGATCTGCAAGGCGCCGACATGACCGACGCCTCGCTGCGCCGCGCCGACCTGCGCGCCGCCTGCCTGCGGGGCGCCAATCTCACCGGCGCCGACCTGTTCGAGGCTGATTTGCGCGAGGGCGCCATCGCGGTCGGCGACCGCGACAAGGGCCTGCGGGTGCTGGAGCACGTCAACCGGGTTGGCGAGGCCTCGGGCGCGATCCTCGCCGGCGCTAACCTCGAACGCTCGCGGCTGTCGGGAATCATGGCCGTCAAGGCCGACTTCAGCGACGCCATCCTGAAGGACGCCAAGCTGGTCCGGGCCAATCTGAAGCAGGCGAACATGTCCGGCGCCAACATGGCCGGCGCTGACCTGTCAGGCGCGGACTTGGCCGGCGCGGACATGCGCGACGTCATCCTGGTCGGCGCCAAGACCTTCGCCTGGAATGTCAGCCAAGCCGACATGCGCGGCGTGCTGACCGACCAGCCTTCCGGCAAATCGGTCGAGGACCTACCCTACAAGATCATGATCCGCGACCACGCCCGGTGGTGTGAAACCGGCGGCGCCGAAGGCACGCCTTCGGTGTTCGACAACGCCGACCTGCGGGCGCTGGAGACCATCCGCGGCTTCAACCTGACGGCGCTATCGGCCAAGGGCGCGGTGTTCTACGGCCTCGACATGGAAGGCGTTCAGCTTCAGGGCGCCCAGCTTGACGGCGCCGATCTGCGCAACTGCAACCTTCGGCGCGCCGACCTGCGTGGCGCGCGGCTGATCGGGGCCAAGCTGTCGGGAGCTGATTTGCGCGACGCCCAGATGGGGCCGCTCCTGCTCGGCGCCGACCGCACCCTGCCGTGCAACCTCACCGGGGCGAAACTCAAGAACACCGATCTGGCGCGGGCCGACTGCCGGCACGCCATTTTCGTCGACGCCGATCTGTCGCGCGCCAACTTCACCAACGCCCAGGTACGCCAGGCCAATCTGACCAACGCCCAGAAATGGGGCACGCGGGGCCTTGAAGGCTTCATCTGACGCTAGCTTCACCGCAGTGCGGTAAGCTTAACGGTTCAGTCGGCATTACGGTGTTATGCATCGTCCTCCATCAGATTTGGAAGGAGACGCTGTCGTGAGCGGCCCCGGGTTACTCGGAAGACGAAAACTCTCGCAGGGTGAGGTCGACATGATCGTCGCCGCCCACGAGCGATTTGTTTCGGGACGGCCGGGGGGCAAGCGCGCCTCTCTCCGCTACGTGGACATATCCGACTGCGTGCTGTCCGGGCGCAATCTCGCCGACGCCGACATATCGGCCTCCATTCTGGACGGCGGGAAGCTGGTGGGAACCAAGCTTGATCGCGCCACCCTGTTCGGCTCGGACCTGCGCAAGGCCGATCTGACCGGCGCGAGCCTGGTGCGGGCCGATCTTCGCGGCGCATGCCTTCGCGGTGCCAACCTGACCCAGGCCGATCTGACCCAGGCCGACTTCAGGATTGGCCAGGTCGCCGTGCCTCATCCGGTCAAGGGGCTGTCGGCGACCTCGCACGAGCATCGACACGGGCAACTCGACGCCGCGGTGTTCGCCGGCGCGACCCTCGATGAGTCGCAGATGGAGGATGTCACCGCCTTTGCGGCTGACTTCACCGACTGCTCGATGAAGGGCGCGAAGCTGTCGCGGGCCAATTTCAAGGACGCCAATCTCTCCGGGGTGATCTTCGACGGCGCCGAAGTCGGCGGGGCGAACTTCGAGGGCGCGAACCTTTCTTACGCGGTGATGACCGATGTCGACCTGCGTGGGGTCCGCACGTCCTCGACCACCGATCAAACGGGGCTCATCGCCACACCTACGCCCGAGGCGATCGCGCGCGCGCCCCAACTTCTTGCCATGCTGCAGGCCAACCACCTTTGGTGCCAGACCGGAGGTCGCGAGGGTCAGCCGGCCAATCTCGATGGAGAAGATCTGCGACCGCTGCACGGCAAGCTGCGCGGATTGCGCCTCAGCGCCTGCTCGATGAAGGGCGCGATCATGGTCGGGCTGGATCTGACCGGGGCCCAGATGCAGGGCGCCAACCTGGAGGGCGCCGATCTGCGCGGGGCGTGTTTCGCCGACTCCGATCTTCGCGGCATCCGCCTGGGTCAGGCCAATCTGGTTCGAGCCGACCTGCGCGACGCGGTGTTCGCCCCGCTGCCGATCAGCGCGGACCGAACGACGCCGGGCAATCTCACCAACGCCCAGATCCGCTTTGCTCATGCCGAGGGGTGCGACCTGACCGGGGCCGTGCTGGACGGAGCCGACCTGCGCGGCGCCGACTTCACCGGCGCCTATCTGGAGAATGCGAGCTTCAAGGACGCCCAGCTTCAGGCGGTGGTGGGACTGGAAGAGCCGCGGGCGCGTCGAATTCAGTTCATCTGACGCGGCGGCGCCTCGTTATCCTGGCGCTATCATCCAGGAGGCCAGGTCATGGAAACCGTAAGCGTCGAGATTCGCGGCCGCACGGCGCTCGTCACCATCGAGCGTCCGGAGCGTCGCAACGCTGTCGACGGGGCCACGGCCCAGGCGCTCTACGACGCGTTCAAGGCGTTTGACGCCGACGATGCGCTGGACGTCGCCGTTCTTCAGGGGCGAGGCGGAAGCTTCTGCGCCGGTGCCGATCTCAAGGGCGTCAGCGAAGGGCGCGGCAATCCTGTGCATGGCGAGGGCGACTTGGGACCGATGGGCTGCACGCGGCTCTCGCTCTCCAAGCCGGTCATCGCCGCGGTGGAGGGCCATGCCGTCGCCGGAGGCTTGGAGGTGGCGGCTTGGTGCGACCTGCGGGTCGCGGCCGAGGGTTCGGTGTTCGGGGTCTTCTGCCGGCGGTTCGGCGTGCCGCTGATCGATCTGGGCACCGTGCGGCTCCCGCGGTTGATCGGTCATTCACGCGCGATGGATCTCATCCTGACCGGCCGCCCGGTCGAGGCGCAGGAGGCCTATGCGATGGGCCTGGCCAACCGGCTCGCCCCGAGGGGCGAGGCCTTGGACCTCGCCATGGAGCTTGCGGCTCAGCTATCGGCCTTCCCGCAGGTGTGCCTGCGCAACGACCGCGCCTCGGCCATCGGCCAATGGTCGCTGGACTGGGACGCGGCGACCCGCCTGGAGATCGAGCTGGGCCGCGCCACCCTGCGCACCGGCGAGGGGATCGAAGGCGCGACCCGTTTTGTTTCCGGCCAGGGGCGGCACGGGAGGTTCTGAGCTACCAGTCGTTCTTGCCGTTCACGTGTTCCACGGGCACGGCGGCGAGGTCGAAATCGTTGAACAGCCGGGCGTTCACGCCGATCTTGGGATTGGCGTAGTCGGGCTTGTAGTCGACCCAGTCGGGGCTTTCGCCATAGGTGGTGCAGCCACAGATTCCGCAAAAGTGGTGCTGGCCGAAATAGCCGCCCCATTGATAGGTCGAGACCCGGTCGCGGGCGGTCGTCAGCTTGAACTGCTCGGGCGTGTAATAGGCCCAGAGTCCGCCACGCTTGGCGCAATATGAACAATTGCAGCTGGTCACGCTGACCGGCGCCGCCGTCACCTCGAACTGGGTGGCGCCGCAGTGGCAGCTTCCCTTCAGGGCCTTCAATTCCTCCGCCGTGAACCTGCGAGGGATCTAACGCCCGACTGCTGCCACCGTGCTGTCAGCGGCGATCAAAAAAAGGGCGGCGCTTGCGCGCCGCCCAGGATCCTACTTGGGGGAGGAAAGGGGTAGGGACGGCGCGATCGCGCGCCGTCCCTTGGAGGGCAAAAGCCGCCTCGGGGGGGAGGTTAGGCGGCTTTCTCGCCTTCGATCAGGTCAGGCTGGACCGAGGTGGTGATCTCGATCTGGCGGGGCTTCAGGGCCTCAGGCAATTCGCGCTTGAGGGAGATGGAGAGCAGGCCGTCGGCGAGCTTGGCCTCAGTCACCACCACATAGTCGGCGAGTTGGAACCGGCGCTCGAAGTTGCGCTCGGCCAGGCCGCGGTGGAGGAACCGGCGTTGGTCGTCGTTGGCGGCCTTGCGGCCTTGGACGGTCAGGAGGTTTTCCTTGACCTCGATGTTCAGTTCTTCGGGACGGAAGCCCGCGACCGCGATCTCGACGCGGTAGGCGTTCTCATCGGTGCGCTCGATATTGTAAGGCGGATAGCCGGCCGCGGCGTCGGCGCTGGCGGTTTCCAGCAGGGAGGCCAGGCGGTCAAAACCGACCACGGAGCGGTAGAGGGGGGAGAAGTCGATCGTACGCATGTCAGGTACCTTCTTGGCTTAAGCAAGGTTGCGTTGGTCAGGCGGCGTGCGACCCAAAAGCGGCCTCGCACATTGCCCGGAAGGCCCGGATGTCCAGCGCCTTCGAATGCTTAGGTGGGAGGTGGCGACCTGGGTTCAAGACCCCCGTCGCGGGACAATTTCAACTGTGGCCTCCAGCGAATGCTCAACTCGGCTTGCCAGCGGCGCAAGCGCCAGTAGGCTCCCGGCCACCGAGGAAACAGAACAAAGGCTCCGCCAGAGATGTCCCATCGCAAAATCGCCCTGCTCGCCGCGCTCGCCGCGGTGATCTGCGTCGCCCAGCCTGCGGCTGCGGCCGAGGACCAAGCGCTAAAGGCCGCCATCGCCGGACCGCAGCGAAGCGCGGCCCATGTGGCGCGCGACCCCGCGCGCCATCCCTACGAGTCCCTGGCCTTCTGGGGCCTCGCTCCGAAGAAGACCGTGATCGAGGTCTACCCCGGTTCGGGCTATTGGACCGAGATCCTCGCCCCCTACGCCAAGGCCACTGGCGGCGCCTATGTGGCGGGCGTCGCTGACACCGCCAATCCGAAGCTCTCGGAGGGCGCTCGCAAGGGCCGCGCCGATTTTGAGGCGAAGTACGCCGACCAGGCCCGCTACGGAACAATTGGATATGTCGGCTTTGGCCCTGTCTCCGCGCCGCTCGGCGCGCCGGGCTCGGCCGATGTCGTCATCACCGCCCGCAACGTCCACAACTGGATGGGGCAGGAGGGCATGGTGGATAAGGTCTTCAAGGACTTCTACGACGTCCTGAAGCCCGGCGGCGTCTTGGCCGTCGAGGAGCATCGTTCCGATCCCACCCGCGCCCAGGTTCCCGGCGCCAAGGATGGCTATGTCGCAACCGATTTCGTCATAGCCGCCGCCGAGAAGGCGGGCTTCAAGCTGGACGCCAAGTCTGAGATCAACGCCAATCCGAAGGACACCAAGGACCATCCGTTCGGCGTCTGGACTCTGCCGCCGGTGCGCAGTTCCTCTGCGGGCGGCGCCCCGGTCGATCCCAAGTTCGACCGCGCCAAGTATGACGCGATCGGCGAGAGCGACCGCATGACGCTGCGGTTCGTGAAGCCCTAGGGCCATGCTTTGACCATCGTCCCGGGTCACGCTACGCGGCCCGGGACGATATCTAGGATTTGTATGCGGCGCTTACCTTCGACAACCTCGTTCTCGCGGCGGAGCGCCCTGGTCGGCGTCCTGGCGCTCGCGGCTTGCGGCAAGAAGGGTGAGGCCTCGCCCGAGCCGCCCGCGGCGAGCCGTCCAGCCAAGGGCATGACGATCGCGCAGGCGGTGGCCGGCGATTGGCGAGCGCCCGCCGACAAGGCGCGTGATCCCTGGCGCCACCCCATCGAGACACTCGAGTTCTGGGGCTTGAAGCCTGGCCAGACCGTGGTCGAATTCTGGCCCGGCGCCGGCTGGTTCACCGACATCCTCGCCCCTTATCTGGCGGCCAACAGCGGCAAGCTGATCGCCGCGGACCTGGAGCCGACCGATCCGGCCGCCGTTGAGATCGTCGAGGCCTATCGCGCCAGGCTGAAAGCCAATCCCAAGATCTTTGGCCAGGTCGAGATCACCGCGTTCGGCGCCACCAGCGGCCCGGTGGCCCCGGCCGGGAGCGCCGATCTGGTGCTGTTCCTGCGCAACCCGCACAACTGGATGGCGGCCGGCATTGTCGAGAAAGCTTTCCGCGACGCCTTCGCCGCCTTGAAGCCGGGCGGGGTTCTGGGCATCGAGGAGCATCGCGCCGCGCCGGGCGACGTGCAGGACGCCCTGGCCGCCGATGGCTATGTGCAGCAGGCCTACGCGATCCGCCTGGCCCAGGAGGCCGGCTTCGTCCTCGACAAGACCAGCGAGATCAACGCCAATCCAAAAGACACGCGCGACCATCCGTTCGGCGTCTGGACCTTGCCGCCCGTGCGGCTGACCTCGCCGCGCGGCGAGGCGCCTGATCCGAGTTTTGATCGCACCAAGTATGACGCCATCGGCGAGAGCGATCGGATGACGCTCCGGCTGGTGAAGCCCGCCGCCTAGCTCAGAGCTGGGTCTTGTAGCTCTCGATGATCACCTCGTCACTGACCTGCGGCTTGCCGAGCTGGAGCTGGTCCATGACCATCTCCGCGCCAGACGGCAGGGCGCTGCGGTCGACCTGAGCTTCGGCTTCCCACAGCTTGGCGCGCATGATCGCCTTGGGGCAGTGTAAGAAGGCCTCGTCGACCGCGATGCTGAGCAACAGTCGCGGCGTTTTCCCGAACTCGACGAACTGGGAGAGCAGATCCGCGTCGTCGGTGGCGCTGGCGCGGCCGTTGACTCGGAAGACGTCGTCGAAGCCGGGGATCATGAACATCAGTCCGATGGCGCCGGAGCCTGCCAGCAGGTTGCGGATGTTGTCCAACCGGTTGTTGCCTGGCCGATCAGGCAGGAAGAGGCTCTTGCCGTCCTCGCTCACATGCACGAAGCCCGGCTCGCCGCCGCGCGGGGAAACGTCGATGGCGCCGTCGGGACCGGCCGAGCTGACAACGCAGAACGGCGACAGCGCGATGAAGCTCTTGCCGTGCTTGTCGACGTGGCTCAGCACCTTGTCGAGGACGAGCTGTCCCGGCGGCCGGTAAATTCCGTCGATGTCGGCGAGTTGCAGGGTCTTCATGGGCCCTCCCAAGGCTAGGTTCTTAGTTTCGTTATTGAGAAGCGTTCTCAACTATGAACTTGAACTCCTTGCTTGTCACGCCAGATGAACGGACCGGCTTCCGGTCGGTCAGCCGCCAGTCAGGTTGAAGCCGCTAGTCTGGCGCGAACGCCATGCGATAAAGGTAAGTGATGATCCGCAAGACCGCTCTCGCCCTGATCCCGGCCTGTGCTTTGTTGGCCGCGCCGGCGCTCGCTCAGGACACCACGATTCAGCCCGGCTATTGGGAGGTCACCAACAAAGTCTCGGCGATCGTCAGCCAGACCAAGACCGAGAAGCGCTGCATCACGCCAGCCGAGGTCGCCAAGTTCGTGATGGGACCGTCCAACCGCCACTATAAATGCGATTACCCGACAAGGGTCTTCAGGGATGGCAAGATCTCGCTGAAGGGCCAGTGCGCCACCAAGAACGGCAGCAAGGCCGCGCTCCAGGCGACCGGGACCTACTCGCCCACCACCTTCACGATGATCGCCGACATCAGCACGGTCTATGCCGGGCTGCCGCTGAGCGCGCGCGCCACGACCACCGCCAAGCGCATCAGCGAGACCTGTCCGGCCCAGCAGGCCGCCAGCTGATCGGCTATTGCGCGGAAAACGCTGCCTAAACCCTAGTCGCGCCGTTTACTTGGCTCGCGCTTGAGGCGAAGGTGCCGCTCACTTTGATGTGAGAACGCGCCCATGACGACCCTGCAGGAACTGACCGAACGTGTGACCCAGGCCGTGGGCGAAGACGCCGGGCTGGGCAAGTCGTTCAAGGTCGACCTGCGCGGCGAGGGCTTTATCCATATCGAAGGCGGCGCGGTCTCTAATGACGACAAGCCGGCGGACCTGACGGTTTCGATCAGCCAGAAGGATTTGAAAGCGCTGGGCAAGGGCGAACTCAATCCCATGACCGCGGTGATCACCGGACGGCTCAAGGTGTCTGACATGGGACTGGCCATGTCGCTGCAGCCTCAGATGCAGGCTCTGTTCGCGAAACTAGGATAGACAGCTTGGCCGCTCCCCTCATTTCGATCCGTGGCGCGCCCGTTCCTGCTGGGGGCGAGGCGGAGTGGTTCAACGGCGTTGATGGAGCGCGGCTGCGCGCGGCGCTGTTCCCCGCCAAGGGTGAGGTCCGCGGCTCGATCGTACTGAGCGGCGGCCGGACCGAGGCCATTGAGAAATACTTCGAGACGATCGAGGACCTGACCAGTCGCGGCTACGTGGTTCTGACTCACGACTGGCGCGGCCAAGGGCTGTCGCATCGCGAGCTGAAGGATAGGCTGGCTGGGCATGCGAGCGGCTATCAGGCGTTCCTTGGCGACTACCACGCTCTGCTGGCGGCGTATGAAGGCCGGCTGCCCAAGCCGTCGTTCGCGATCGGCCATTCGATGGGCGGCTGCCTGACGCTGCTGGCCCTGGCCCACGGCGAGGCCTCGCGCTTCGAGGGCGCGATCCTGTCGGCGCCGATGCTCGGGCTGCAGACTGGCGGAGTCCCTTTGCTGATCGCGCGGGCCACGGCGGCCTTCAACGTGATGCTCGGCCGTGCTGGGCGGTTCGCCCGCGGGGCGGGCGCGCCCGAGACTTTTGAGAATAACGTGCTGACCCACGACCGAGCACGCTATGAGCGGGGCAAGGCGCAAATCCTGGCCGCGCCCGATCTTGGCCTGGGCGGGCCGACCTGGGGATGGCTGGACTTCGCCTTCCGCGCTACAGCCTATCTGGCGCAGGGCGGAAACTTGAAGAGCGTGACGATCCCGGTCGTCATCGTCTCAGCGGAACAAGACAAGCTCGTCGACAACGACGCCCAACGCGCCGTTGCCAGGAACTTGCCCAAGGGCGAGTTCATCAACGTTCCCGGCGCGTACCATGAAATTCTGATGGAGACCGACACTATGCGGAATATCTTCCTGCGTGCGCTCGACACCCTGCTGGGCAAGTCGTCGACGGCTCCTGCGCCCGCCGCCCAGCCAGCGGCCCCGGAGCCCGCGCCCGTGGCGGCCAAGCCGGTGGCCGCGGCGCCGGACCCAGCACCGCTGATGGCGGCCGCGGTCGAGCCTGCAGTCGCTCCGACACCCGCGGCTAAGCCCGCAGCGGCGAAGGCTCCGGTGAAGAAGGCCGCTTCGAAGACGGCTTCGGATCCAAAGCCGGCAGCGGCCCCCAAGGCGGCTGCGAAGCCGGCGGCCCCTAAGGCCGCCGCCAAGCCCGTCGCGGCGAAGAAGGTTGAGGCTGCAGCGGCCAAGCCTGCTGCGAAAAAGGCGGCGGCGCCGGCGACAAAGGCCGCCGCGCCGAAGAAGGCGCCTGCAGCCAAGGCTGCGCCGGCCCCGAAGGCCGCCGCCAAGGGCGCTGCTCCCAAGCCTGCTGCTCCCAAGGCTTCGACGGCGAAGGCTCCTGCGACTAAGGCTGCGCCTAAGCCCGCGACCGCCAAGGCTCCGGCTGCTCCCAAGGCTGCGGCGGCTTCCAAAGCGCCGGCCGCTAAGCCGGCGGCGAAGAAGGCTCCGGCCGCGAAGGCCTAGCTACTTCGCCGAACGTTTCAGGGCGACCAGGGCCTCGTCGAGGCAGGCCCGGTCGCCGGCGATGGCGATCTGACCGCCGTTCTGCCCCACCGGCTGGCCGCGCCAGTCGGTGACCATGCCGCCCGCGCCCTCGATCAGCGGGATGGCCGACTCGATGTCCCAGGACTTCAGTCCCGCCTCGATCACCATGTCCATCTTGCCCATCGCCACCATGGCGTAGGCGTAGGCGTCGCAGCCCAGCCGCGCGAGGCGGGCGGCGGCGCGCACCTGGGTCCAGGCTCCCAGCTCGGCGCCGTCGAAACAGGCCTCGGGGTCGGTGGTGGCGATGACGGCGTCGGTCAGCTTGGGGCAGGGGCGGACCTGCAAGCTACGCGTCTCGCCGCGCGCGATCAGGCGTGAGCCGCCCGCATGGCCCAGGAAGATTTCATCTAGATAGGGTTGGCCGATTGAGCCCAGAACCGGGCGCCCGTTGTGCCGGAGGCCGATCAGGGTGCACCACAGCGGCAGGCCGGCGATGAACGCGCGGGTGCCATCGACGGGATCCAGGACCCAGACGAACTCGGCGCCTGGGCGGTCCTCGCCATATTCTTCGCCGATCACCCCGTGGTCGGGATAGCGCTCGGCGATCAACTTGCGGATCGCGACTTCCGCGCCCTTGTCGGCGGCGGTGACGGGATCAAAGCCCTTGGCTCCGCCCTTGTCCTCCAGGCCGTGGTCGGCGCGGAACAATGGCAGGATGACCTCCGCGGAGGCGGCGTTCAGCTCGATCAGGAAGGCGTCGAGTTCGGCCAGGCGGCCAGCGGCGAGGGTGGAGGCGGGCATGGCTCCCGCTTTACCTCGCCGCTGGCTTTCGTGAAAGCCGAACGGAGGCGAGCCGTCAGGCGAGCTCGTGGTCGCCGTTCAGCGACTTGGCGAGATCGAGCAGGCGACGGCGGGGGCGCTCGCCGAGCAGGTAGTAGGCGCGGATCAGGTCTTGGGTCTCCTTGCGGGCGAACATCTCGCCGCCGGCTTCGCCTTCGCTCGCGCAATGTTCGCGTTGAGCCGCAGCGGTCAGGCCGTCGTAGAAATAGCCGACCGGAACCTCCAGGGCCTCGGACAGCTGCCACAGGCGCGCGGCCGAGATGCGGTTCGCGCCGCACTCGTATTTTTGAATCTGTTGGAAGCGCACCCCGCATGCCCCCGCCAGTTGCTGCTGGGTCAGACCCAGCAGCCGCCGGCGGCGGCGAAGGCGCTTGCCCAGGTGTACGTCGATGCTGTCGCCCATGGGTTCCATCGTCCCCTCGCTATTCTGCGTGCCTCCGTCCCAAAGCGAGACGGCTCGCAGGGAATTTGGCAAGTCGCGCGCCAAGCGAGCGCCGTTCGCGTTGCGCGACCCCGGAGGAGGCGACTAGTAGAGGGACATGACGCAGGCGAAGCCCTCGGTGGCGCAGGATATTTTGTGGCGATTGGAGGCCTTGGCCTTCGATGTGGTGATCCTGTTCGCCAGGATGCTGCCGGTCGACATGGTGTCCGATTTCGGCGCGTGGTTTTTCAAGGCCGCGGGACCGCTGACCGGCGCGCACAAGGTCGCCGAGATCAATCTGCGCATCGTGTTTCCGCAAGCCTCAGACGCCGAGATCGCGCGGCTGTTGGTCGAGCAGTGGGACAACACCGGCCGGACGTTCCTGGAACTGCTGATCATGGACCGGATCATCGGATCACCCGATCGGGTCGAGGTGGTCAACGGTCATCGCCTGAACGAGATCGCCGCCAAGCAGGAGCCGGTGGTTTTCGTTTCGGGCCACTTCTCGAACTTCGAGGTGATGCCCGCGACGATCGTGAATTCCCCTGTGAAGTGCCACATTACTTATCGGGCGATGAACAACCCGCACGTCGAGAAGCGGGTTCGGGACTATCGTTTCCGCTATGGAGTCCGCTATTTTGCGCCCAAGGGCGGCGATGGGGCGCGCGAATTGCTGACGGCCCTGGGACGTGGCGAGTCGGTCGCGCTGATGAACGACCAGAAGTTTAATGGCGGCGTGGCGGCGCCGATCTTCGGCTTGATCGCCCATACCGCGCCCGGCCCCTCGCGCCTGGCTTTGCGCTTCAACACCGTGCTCCAACCGATGTCGGTGCAGCGCCGCTACAAGGCGCGGTTCCGTGTCGTCGTGCACGAACCGATCCACCTGGAACACACCGGCAATATGACCGCCGACATCGAGGCCGGCGTGCGCAAGGTCAACGCCTTCATCGAGGAGCGCGTGCGCGAACGCCCGGCGGAGTGGTTCTGGACCCACAAGCGCTGGCCCAGCGAAACCTATAAGCGCACGCGGTGACGATCAGCTTTTAGGCTGGAGTCCGCGCGCCCACCATCAGCATCGGGTCCATGTGTCGGCCACGCCATTTCATGCGCCAGCAAAGGTGCGGGCCGGTGGCTCTGCCGGTGGCGCCGACCGCGCCGATGCGTTCGCCGCGCCGAACGCTCTGGCCGCGGGCGACGCCGACATCGCTGAGGTGCAGGTAGGCGGTGATCAGGCCCTGGCCGTGATCGATCATGATCAGGCCGCCTTCGAACAACATGCCGCTGTCGGCCAGCAAGACCTCGCCGCCTGCGGGCGAGCGAACGGTCGTTCCGCGCGGAGCGGCCAGATCGATCCCGTAGTGCGGCGGGCGGGGCAGGCCGTTCACGATCCGCTGGCCGCCGAACCTGGCGCTGACCCGAAAGTCCTTCAGGGGCGAGGAGAAGCCGTCTCGGAAATCGTCGCGCTCGAGACGGCTGGCGAAGGCCGCGGCCTTTCGGCGGTTCTCGTCGGCGATCCGCGCCTCGAGTTCGGGGCTGGCCTTGCCCCGATAGGGGGAGCCGAGGCCGGAGATCCGTTGGATGTCGAAGTCGCCCTTGGCGACGTCGAGGGTGCGGGTGGTGTCAGGCCCCCAGCCGGCGACCCGCAGAACCGCTTTTGAGGGGGCGTCGCGATCAAAGCCGATCACGAAGAAGCCCGTCGGAGAAGCGCGGGTGACGGACTGCCCGTCGAGGAGGATCTTGGCGCCAGGCGCGGTGCGGCCAATCGCAAAGCCGCCCTGTTGGTAGCGTCCGGCCAGGGAGAGGCCCTGCGCGGCGTGAGCCGGGCTTGTCAGACTAACCGAGGCCAGCCCGAGCGCCGCGGCGCGGCGGCTCAGACGGTGGTCAGGGATTGATCTGCTTCCACCGCGCCAATGCTTCGACCGGCGTGGCGTAGGCTTCCTGGAGGGCTGGGTTCCAGTAGCGCAGGGCTTCCACCGGGATCTTCACCTTGGAGACGGCGCAGATCACGTAGCGTCCCGGCTTGAGAACGACGAACTCGCCGTCGCCATAGTGAAGCGAGGCGATGTCGGAGCCGGTGAGGTCGCGGTCGTGGGCGTTCATGTGGTTAGTTTAGCGCGCGAAAGCCGATCAGAACAGATCGCCTTGATTGGATTGGCTCGATACCGGCTTTGGCGCGCGCGCCGGCTTGGCCGGTTGGGGCGTCGGCGCCGAGGGGATGAGCGCCGGCGGGCCGTCGATGACCGCCTCGCGCGACTGGTCGGCGAACACCAGACGCACGCCCTCGCCGCTGGCCAGGGAGGCGCCTTCGCGAACCAGCGAGCCGTCGGCCCGATGCACTCGGGCGAAGCCGCGTTTCAGCGGCGCGCTGGGGTCGACCGAGCCGTAGAGCTTCACCAGGCTGGTCAGGCGCTCGGTGCTGCGCTCGATCTTGCGGTCCAGGGCCGGCTTCATCCGCACCAGCAACCGGGTCAGGCGCTCGGTGTGAACCTGTTGGGGCCGCTGCAGCAGGCTGGGCGACAGCCGCGAAGACACCCTGACCAGGTCGGTGTGGTGGGCGGCGACATTGCGCGAAAGGCCAGCGCCCAGCCGGCTGGAGGCGAGGTTGAAGCGCTGGGCGGCCATCTCGACCAGGTCCGGCACCCGCGCGAGGGCGCGTCCGGCGTGTTCCACGCGGCCGCGGCGATCTTCGACCGCGCGACCGCCGCAGCGATGCAGCCGGCTGGAGAGGTCGCCGATATAGGCCCGCAGCTCGGGCAGGACCGGGGTCGCGATCTCGGCCGCGGCGGTCGGGGTCGGCGCGCGGCGGTCGGAGACGAAGTCGATCAGGGTGGTGTCGGTCTCATGGCCCACCGCGGAGATGAGCGGGATGGTCCCGGCCGCGACCGTGCGAGCCAAGGTCTCGTCGTTGAAGGCCCAGAGATCCTCCACCGAACCCCCGCCCCGCGCGACGATCAGGATGTCAGGCCGGGGAATTGGGCCGTCGAGAGGGAGGGCGTTGAAGCGCTGGATTGCATTTCCGACCTGGGCGGCGGCGGCCTCGCCTTGGACCACGCAGGGCCAGACGATGACGCGGCAGGGCCAGCGGTCGCGGATCCGATGGAGGATGTCGCGGATCACGGCGCCGGTCGGGCTGGTGATCACGCCGATCGTCGCCGGCATGGTGGGCAGGGGCTGCTTGCGCGCCGGATCGAACAGCCCTTCGGCTTGCAGCTTGGCTTTCAAGCGCTCGAACTGGGCCAGCAGGGCGCCGACGCCGGCGACCTCCATGGTCTCGATGACGATCTGGTAGCGCGAGCCCGCCGGATAGGTGGTGATCTTGCCGGTGACGATCACTTCCAGGCCGTGCTCGGGCCGGACGGAGAGGTTCTTGACCGATCCCTTCCACACGACGCCGTCGATGGCCGAGCGCTCGTCCTTGAGCGTCAGATAGACGTGGCCGTTGGAGTGGTGAGTGACCTTGGAGAGCTCGGCGCGCAAACGGACGAAGCCGTAGGCGTCTTCAAGCGTGCGCTTCAGCGCGAAGGCGAGCTCGGAGACCGAATAGGCCTTGGCGTTGGAGTCGGTGTCGGGCGCGACGTCGGTCATGTGCGCAGACATAGCGGCGGGCGGGGCAAACCCAAACCCCCGCGTGGAGGCTTGGGGAAGTCGGGGCGCTTACATCGACAGCCGTGCCGTCGATATAGCGCCCCAACCCCATCCCCCCGGATTTAGATGTAGCGCCGCAGCGAGCGAGCCAGTTCGTTGGCGCCCGAACGCTTCTTGGTTTGCACCGGCTGATAGGCGACGCGGGCGTGCTCAAGGCAATAGACGCCTTCGTCTTGGCGGCGGCCGCAGAAGGTGAAGCTGTCGCTCGACGGATCGCCGATCGGCCACTTGCACATGTGAGCGCCGAGGGTCAGCACGGTGGCCGAGCCCGGAGCTTCGTCAATATAGCGCACCGGCGCCGGCGTAGGCGCCGCGCTGGCGGCGATCGCCGGCTCGGCGATGCGGCGCGGCGCGGCCGGGGCCGCGACGGGACGTGCGGGACGCGGAGCCTTGAAGACCGGACGAGCCGGCTTCGACGGCGTGGCGCGACCCGACAGGCCCAAGCGGTGGACCTTGCCGATGACAGCGTTGCGGGTCACCCCGCCCAATTGTTTCGCGATCTGGCTGGCCGAAAGGCCGTCTTGCCAGAGTTTCTTAAGGCTCTCGACGCGCTCGTCAGTCCAACCCATGTCTGGCCTCCACCGCTGTGTACACACCCGGCGCCGCCCCCGCGGCGGCCAGGATTCAACATCTTGTGGCGGTCTTGATTTCTGACCGCCTCAACTACTAGATATCGTAACAACTTCCTTAGGGGCCACAATAGGCGCCCTTTCCTTCGTCCACAGAAACCACATGTAGCGTCGTTGATTCGGAATTCGCTCCACAGGCGAGCCTGCTGAAGAGCGCTTTTGGGCTTGCCTAAACGGGATTGGTGCGGGCCTCGCGCTTGCGATCTGCACCTCGTAGGCGCACATCGGCGGGTATGAAGGACATGCCCGCCGCCGAAGCCGTTATCCCGCCGATGCCCCGCGACTATCACGGGTTCAACTGGGCGGGCTTCACCACCCTTTATCTCCGCGAGATCCGCCGCTTCTGGAAGGTGGGGATGCAGACCCTGGCCGCGCCGGTGGTGACGGCCCTGCTCTATATGATGGTCTTCGTGGTGGCCGTGCAGGGCGCGGCCCCGCCGATCCATGGGACGCCCTTCGCGATCTTTGTCGCGCCCGGCCTGATCATGATGCAGATCCTGAACAACGCCTTCTCGAACTCGTCGTCATCGCTGTTGCAGGCGAAGTTCAACGGCCTGGTGGGCGACTTCATGACCCCGCCGCTGACGCCGCTGGAACAGGTGCTGGCCTTCGCGCTCGGCGCGGCGACGCGCGGCGTGGTGGTCGGGGCCGTCACCTTCGCGGCGATCCTGCCCTTCGCATGGCTGCCGATCACCCACCTGTGGGCCGTGCTCTATTTCGGGATCAGCGCCGCGCTTATTCTGGGGATGCTGGGCATCATGGCCGGGCTGTGGGCCGAGAAGTTCGACCACATGGCGGTGGTGACCAACTTCATCATCATGCCGATGACGTTCCTGTCGGGGACTTTCTACCTGGTCGACCGCCTGCCTGAGCCGTTCCGCACGGCCAGCCACTACAACCCGTTCTTCTATCTGATCGACGGGTTCCGCTACGGCTTCATCGGCCACGCCGAGGGCTCGCTGCTGGCCGGTGTCGGCGTGACCGCCGGATTGGTCGTCGCCTTCGCCTGCCTGTGCATGTGGATGTTCGAGACCGGCTACAAGCTGAAGACCTGAGGCCTGCCGCCTGATCAGTTTTGGGGAACGCCGACCGCCAGCATCTCGACATGGGTCGGCGCGCCGTGGGTGATCACTGGGTGGTGGGTGTCGGTGATGAAGCGCAGCTTCCCATCGACCTCGATCCGCGCTGAGACGGAATAGGTGTGGTTCGGAATGATCTGGGCCGGATCGTAGGCCAGGGCGAAGTTGATCGGCGGCGCGGTCACGTTCGGGATCACCTGGGTGGCGATCACCTTGGCCGGGGCGTCCATCAGGGATGTGTCGGCCAGGGTCACGGTGACGACGCCGGGCGGCGCCAGCATGATACGCTCGCGGTAGAACACCGAGCCCGTGACCTGCGCCTTCGCGGCCGGCGGAGGTGAGGACTCCATGGATGCGCATCCTGAAAGCGTTAGTGCTGCGAGAGCCATGAGCGTCTGCGGCAGACCCATATCCAACTTCTCCTTGGGGTGAGCGCGTGACCTTGAACCCACAGGGACAGGGCGTCCATGGGCTGTCACAGAACCGACGATTGACAGACCCCCGTTCCAAGCGGAAAACGCAAAGCCTTCCAGTCCCCGCCGCTAAGCTGCGGGGACGCTTATGTTTCCGGAGGGCCATCCCCGTGACCGAAAAGACCGCGCATCAAGCCGCGACCGTTCCCAGCGACCACATCATGGGCGTCTATAATCGCGCCCCGTTGGCGTTTGAACGAGGCGAAGGCGCGCGACTGTTCACCACGGACGGCGAGGTCTATCTCGACTGCATGGCTGGCATCGCGGTCAATGCGCTGGGCCACTCCCACCCCAAGCTGGTCCAGGCCGTAAAGGACCAGGCCGAGAAGCTTTGGCACGTCTCGAACGTGTTCAAGATCCCAGGTCAGGAAAAGCTGGCCAAGGTGCTGACCGACCTGACCGGGCTCGACGAGGTGTTCTTCACCAACTCCGGCGCCGAGGCGATCGAGTGCGCGATCAAGACCGCGCGCAAGTATCACTGGGCGCGCGGTGATGTTGAGCGGATCGACATCATCGGCTTCGAGGGCTCGTTCCACGGCCGCACGCTGGCGGCCGTCAACGCCTCGGGCAATGCGGCCTATCTGGAAGGCTTCGGCCCCCGGATGCCGGGCTTCGTCCAACTGCCCTTCGACGACATGGACGCCCTGAAGGCGGCCGTCGGCCCGACCACGGCGGCGATCATCGTCGAGCCGGTGCAGGGCGAGGGCGGCGCGCGTTCGCTGTCGGAGCAGAGCCTGAAGGCGCTGCGCCAGCTCTGCGATGAAACCGGGATCCTGCTGATTTTCGACGAGATCCAGTGCGGCCTGGGCCGGACCGGCAAGCTGTTCGCCTATGAGTGGGCCGACGGCGTGAAGCCGGACATCCTGGCCCTGGCCAAGGCGCTCGGCGGTGGCTTCCCGGTCGGCGCCTGTGTGACCAGCGCAGAGGCGGGAGCCGGCATGACCGTCGGTTCGCACGGCTCGACCTATGGCGGCAACCCGTTGGCCATGGCCGTGGCGCTGGCCTCCATGGAAGAGCTCGCCAAGCCTGAGCTCATGGATCACGTCCGCGAGGTCACGGGCTACTTCACCCAGCAGTTCAACGGTCTGAAAGACCGCTATCCCGACGTCGTGGTCGATATCCGCGGCAAGGGTATGCTGATGGGCTTGAAGCTCGCCACGCCGAACCGCGAGTTCATGCAGCATGCGCGTGACCATCACCTGCTGATCGCCGGGGGCGGCGACAACTGCGTGCGTCTGCTGCCGCCGCTCACCCTCACCCTCGAGGAAGCGCGCGAAGCGGTCAGCAAGCTGGAGCAGGCCTGCGAAGCGGCTCGCGCCAAGGCCAAGGCGGCCGCTTAAATTCGTTCGGTCCGGCCAGGGCCGCGACCCACATCAAGCTCTCCGGTCTTCCAGCGGAAACTGGGCCCCGGCCATTGGTCGGGGCGATCGGAGTTGGAGCTATTCGATGACCCAATCCCCGAGACACTTCGTCGACCTCTGGCGGCTCGAGCCAGCGGACCTCCGCGCCATCCTGGATGACGCCAAGGCTCGCAAGGCCGCGCGACGCGGTTGGCCGCAGGGGCGGGTGGACGGCGACGCCCCGGCCCGTGAGCGGACCCTGGCGATGATCTTCCAGAAGAACTCAACCCGGACGCGCTTCTCGTTCGACGCGGCGATGCGTCAGCTCGGCGGCGACGTGATCATCTCGACGGCCAACGACATGCAACTCGGCCGCGGCGAGAGCATCGAGGACACCGCCATGGTGCTGTCGCGGATGGTCGACTCCATCATGCTGCGCGCGAACAGCCACGACGACGTGGAGCGGCTGGCCCATGCGTCCAGCGTGCCGGTGATCAACGGCCTGTCCGACAAGGGCCATCCCTGCCAGATCATCGCCGACCTGATGACCTTCGAGGAACATCGTGGCCCGGTGACGGGCAGGACCTTCGCCTGGGTCGGTGATGGCAACAACATGTGCTCGAGTTTCATCCATGCCGCGCCGAAGCTGGGCTTCAAGCTGAACATCGCCAGCCCGGCGATTTATCATCCGGACCTGATGGACCTGGCGCGGGCCGCCGATCTGCAGGCGCAGATCGTGACCACCGACGACCCGCGCGAGGCCGTGCGCGGCGCTGATTGCGTTCTGACCGACACCTGGGTCTCGATGGGCGACACCGACCATGACGAGCGCCTGGCGGCCCTGGAGCCCTATCAGGTCGATGAGGACCTGATGGCGCTCGCCGACAAGGACGGCATCTTCATGCACTGCCTGCCCGCGCACCGGGGCGAGGAAGTGACGGACGCCGTGATCGATGGGCCGCGGTCGGTGATCTGGGATGAGGCGGAAAACCGCATCCACGCCCAGAAGTCCATTCTGGCCTGGTGTTTCGGCGCGATCGGCTGACGATCCCGGGGCGCTGAAGCTCGCAACTGAAGGAGGGCGCACCTATATGCCCGCACCATGTCCGACATAGCTCTTCAAATCGCCCCAGACGACATCGTCGCCCCCTTCCAGGTTGAAGGGGAGTCCGTGCGCGGCCGCCTCGTGCGGATGGGCGCGGCCGTCCACGAGATCATTTCCGGTCACGACTATCCGGAACCCGTCGCCAATCTCCTGGGCGAGGCTTGCGCGCTCGCGGCCCTGGTCGGCTCCAGCCTGAAGTTCGACGGCCGGCTGATTGTCCAGGCGCAGGGCGATGGCCCCGTGCGTTACGTGGTCGCCGACTACGACACCTCCGGATCGCTGCGCGGCTATTGCCGGTTCGACGAAGAGAAGGTGGCTGAACTCACGACTGGCTTTGTGCGCCCAGGCGCCAAGAGCCTGCTCGGCGACGGCGTCTTCATCATGACCGTGGACCAGGGCCCGGACATGGACCGCTATCAGGGCGTCACCGCCATTGAAGGTGAGACGCTCGCCCTGTGCGCCGAACAATATTTCGCGCAGTCGGAGCAGACCCCGACCCGGGTGCGCCTGGCCGTCGGCAGGGCCGATGTCGGGGAGGGCATGCGCTGGCGCGCCGGCGGCATGCTGATTCAGAACATCGCGGAAGACGATGCGCGCGGCTCGACGGCGGAAGCCTGGGTGCGCTCGCAGGCCTTTTTCGAGACCATCGGCGAGGATGAGCTGCTGGATCCGACGATCTCTGCCGAGACCCTGCTGTTCCGCCTCTTCCATGAGGACGGCGTGCGGGTGTTCGAGCCCAAGCAGCTTCAAGCCTTCTGCCGCTGCTCTCATGAGCGGATCGAGTCGGTGCTTAAATCCTTCGATCAGGCCGAACGCGCCGAGATGGTCGAGGATGACGGCCGTATCCGCGTGACCTGCGAGTACTGCTCGCGAGTCTACGCCATCGACCCGGCGACGCTCGTGGACGAGGAAGCCTAGGCCCGCGAGGGCCTCAAAGAGTTCTCCGCAAGAAAATGTCGTCGAAACGTCATTGGCTATTGCGCGGCGCAAGGGGGGTGGGTAGAAGCCGCCCTCGCTCGGAAACGGGCCGGACGGAGACGGGGTTGGCGGCGGACAAGCTGTTGATTTTGTTTCGGAAAGGTTTGTGACGGGGTGTGTTGATCGGGCTGTTTTGGTGAGCCTTGGGGCGGTGTCCCTAGCGCAGA
>NZ_JAURWM010000387.1 GCF_030654915.1 Phenylobacterium sp.
CGGTCATGCTTGAGTTCGTCGACATCACCAGCCCGGCCCGCAAGAACGCACTCGGTAACGTGACCTATTCGGTGAAGCTGAAGGTTCTGCCAGAGGCCTACGCCGTCACCGACGACCGGGTGCGGTTGGTGGGCAAGCACCCCAAGCTCGGAGACGTGCGAATGGACGTGAAGATCGATCCGGCTGCGCTTAAGAAATCCAGAGCGTCCAAGGGCAAGGATGGGGCGACCGTGGCGACCGGAGCGTTGCAGGTCGGGGACACGCCCTTCCAGAACGTGGCTTTCACCTGGCGGGGAGGCGATTGGGGCTGATCGCCCCTGGCGTGGACAGGCGGGGGGGCCTATATCGGCCTCCCTCATGAACACCCACGAAACACGACTGAAAAAGGTGAAGTTCCGGGCTTGGCACCGGGGCTTTCGGGAAGCGGACCTCATTCTGGGGCCGTTCGCGGATCGTTACGCCGCGACGCTGAGCGTCAGCCAACTCGACGCCTTCGAGGCCTTGATGGAAGAGGCCGACCAGGATCTCTATGAGTGGATCGTCGAGCGAACGCCGACGCCGCCCGAGTTCGACGGCGAAATCATGAAAATGATCAAGACCTTCCGTTTCGAAGCCTATGAGGCTCGCGGAGAGGACCATGGCGGCTGACGGCGTGCGCGCGCCGACGGCGGCAGATCATCGGCGGATAGCTCAGGATCCTGGGCGCCTCGACCTAGTCGGCGCGCCGGAGGGCTTCGACGCCCTGGTGATGGCCGACATCGTCAAGGCCCGCGGCGGGCTGTCGGTGTTCGTCGCCCGCGATGGCTCGCGGCTCTCTGCCTTCATCGACGCCTTCACCTTCTTCTCGCCGCAAGTGCAGATCCTGCGGTTCCCGTCGTGGGACTGCCTGCCCTATGACCGCATCGGGCCATCGCCCGCCTCGGCCGCCGAGCGGATGACCACCCTGGCGCGGCTGGCCAAGGGGCTCGATCCCAAGAAGCCGTCGCTGCTGGTGACAACGGTTCCGGCCTTGCTGCAACGTGTGCCGCCCAAGTCCACGGTCGAGGGCGCGGCCTATTCGGCCAAGGTCGGCAATGTGGTCGAGATCGCCGACCTCGAACGCTATTTCGCGATCAACGGCTATCAGCGGGCCTCGACGGTGTCGGAGCGCGGCGAGTTCGCGATTCGTGGCGGGGTGATCGACGTCTTCCCGCCGAGCGCCGAGGAACCGGTCCGGCTCGACCTGTTCGGCGATACGCTGGAATCGATCCGGGGTTTCGATCCCGAAACCCAGCGCTCGACTCGCCAACTCAAGGATATCTCGTTGCTGCCGGTGAGCGAGTGCTTGCTGGACAAGGACGCGATCTCGCGGTTCCGGCGCGGCTATGTCGAGACCTTCGGCGCTCCCGGCGGCGACCCGCTGTACGAGACGGTCAGCGAAGGCGGCCGCCGCGCGGGCATGGAGCACTGGCTGCCGCTGTTCTATCCGGACATGGCGACCCTGCTGGATTACCTGCCCAGCAACACCTTGATCGCCACCGATCATCTGGCTGACGCGGCCCGCGAAGAGCGGATGTCGATGATCGCCGACGCCTACGATTCCCGGGCTCAGGCTGACCGCAAGGTTCACTATCATCCGCTGTCGCCCGACCGGCTCTATATGGACGCCGACGAGTGGCGCGAGCGGCTGGCGGCGCGGCCGACCCGGCGGTTCTCGTCCTTCCAGGAGGTCGAAGGCGACACGGTCGTCGACCTGGGCGCGCGGCTCGGCCGCACCTTCGTGGCCGAACGTCAGCAAGACTCAGTCAATCTGTTCGAGGCCACGGCCGATCACGCCCGGAAGAAGGCGGCCGAAGGCAAGCGCGTGTTGTTCGCCTCCTGGTCGGACGGCTCGTCGGACCGCCTGGGCGCCATGCTCGCCGACCATGGCCTGAAGAACATCTCGCTCGCGCCCTATTGGGACGCGGCCAAGGCCGCCGATCCGAAGATTCCCCAGCGCGTGGTGCTGCCGCTGGAGTCCGGCTTCGAGACCGAGAGCCTGGCGGTCATCTCCGAGACCGACATCTTGGGGGACCGGCTGGCGCGACCGCGCCGCAAGCGCCGGGCGGCGAACTTCCTGGCTGAGGCCTCGTCCCTGACGCCGGGCGACCTGGTGGTCCATATCGACCACGGGATCGGGCGCTATGACGGGCTGAAGACCCTCGACGTTCAAGGCGCGCCGCACGACTGCCTGGAACTGCAATACGGCGGCGAGGCCAAGCTCTACCTGCCCGTCGAGAACATCGATCTGCTGACCCGCTACGGCTCGGACGGCGAGAACGTCCAGCTCGATCGGCTGGGCGGAGCTGCCTGGCAGGCGCGTAAGGCGCGGGCCAAAGAACGCCTTCGCGAAATGGCCATGGGCCTGATCGGGATCGCCGCCGAGCGCGCGACCAAGGTCACCGACCCGGTCGTGCCGCCGCATGGCGTGTTCGACGAATTCTGCGCCCGCTTCCCCTACGAAGAGACCGAGGACCAGCTCAACGCCATCGGCGATGTGCTGGAGGACTTGGGCTCGGGCCGTCCGATGGACCGCCTAATCTGCGGCGACGTCGGCTTTGGCAAGACCGAGGTCGCCCTGCGCGCCGCCTTCGTGGTGGCGATGAGCGGCCAACAGGTGGCGATCGTCGCGCCGACAACCTTGCTGGCCCGTCAGCACTTCAAGACTTTCTCGGAGCGGTTCCAAGGCTGGCCGATCAAGGTCCGTCGCCTGTCGCGTCTGGTTCCTCCCAAGGAGGCCGCCGAGACTCGCGAGGAACTGCGAAACGGCGAGATTGAGATCATCGTCGGCACCCACGCGGTGCTGTCCAAGCAGGTGGGGTTCAAGAACCTTGGCCTGGTAATCGTCGACGAGGAGCAGCACTTCGGCGTGAAGCACAAGGAGAAGCTCAAGGAGCTTCGCACCGACGTGCACATGCTGACACTTACCGCCACGCCGATCCCGCGCACCCTGCAGATGTCGCTGTCGGGCATCCGCGAGATGTCGATCATCGCTACCCCGCCGGTCGACCGGCTGGCCGTGCGGACCTATGTGACGCCCTTCGATCAGGTGGTGATCCGCGAGGCTCTGCTGCGCGAGAAGTATCGCGGGGGCCAAGCCTATTACGTCGCCCCGCGTCTCTCCGACCTGCCGGAGCTGGAACGGTTCCTGCGCGTGCAGGTGCCGGAGGTGCGCTATGTGGTCGGTCACGGCCAGATGGCGCCGACCCAGCTCGAGGAGGTGATGAGCGCCTTCTACGAAGGGCAGTATGACGTGCTGCTCTCGACGACCATCGTTGAGAGCGGGCTCGATATCCCGAGCGCCAACACCATGATCCTGCACCGGGCGGACATGTTCGGCCTGGCCCAGATGTACCAGCTGCGCGGCCGGGTCGGGCGCGCCAAGGCGCGGGCCTATGCTTATCTGACCACCCCGGCCGAGAAGCCGATCACCCTGTCGGCCGAGCGCCGCCTGAAGGTGTTGCAGTCGCTCGACAGCCTCGGCGCCGGCTTCCAACTCGCCAGCCACGACCTGGACCAGCGCGGCGGGGGCAACCTGCTGGGCGAGGAACAATCGGGCCATATCCGCGAGATCGGGGTCGAGCTCTATCAGCAGATGCTGGAAGACGCGGTGAACGAGCTGAAGGAATTGGCTGGCAAGGGCGACGGGGCCGCCGACCGTGGATGGTCGCCGCAGATCAACACCGGCGCGGCCGTGCTGATTCCGGAAGAATACGTACCCGACCTGAACGTGCGGCTGTCGCTCTATCGCCGCCTGTCCGACGCCGAGAAGTCGGGCGACCGCGAAGCCCTGGCCGCCGAAATGATCGACCGCTTCGGTCCGCTGCCGCCGGAGGCTGGTCAACTGCTGAAGGTCGTGGCCATCAAGGGACTGTGCCGTGAGGCCAATGTCGCCAAGATCGACGTCGGTCCCAAGGGCGCGGTCGTCACCTTCCGTGGTGATGAGTTCAAGAACCCGATGGGCCTGGTCGGCTTCGTCCAGAAGAACCAGATCGCCTGGAAGATCCGTCCCGACCAGAAGGTCGTCGTGAAGGGCGAATGGGAAACACCGGAGCAGCGGCTCGCCGCCGCTGAGCGGGTGTTGACCGAGCTGGCGAAGCTGGCGGCCTAGGCTAGGGCTTGCCTCGAGGTGGCGCTGCTCTAGGTTGCAGCGTCAGGTTTGGGGAAAGTTCGTGCAAAAAGTCATCACCGTGGCAGTTCTGGCTGGGGGGCTGTTCTTCGCAGGCAGTGCGGCGGCGCAGGACGCCGAGACCTCCAATGACCTCAAGTGCGTCTCCGTGTTCTCATTGGCGGCGGCACAGCAGACCGAGCCTGCAGCGGTGATGGGCGCGGGCATGGCGGTTCTCTATTTCCTTGGCCGGATTGAAGGTCGCGTTCCCGGCTTTGACGTGGAGAACGGCTTGCGGATCGAAGCAGCCAAGCTGACCAGCGCCAAGGTGAAGAGCGAACTCATCCGTTGTGGCGGCGCCCTCAAGTCGAAAGGCGAGGAACTGCAGGCGATCGGCCGCAGCATGAAGAGCGTGCCCGATCTGAAACCGGATACTTGAGCCTCAGGACCTTGGCGCGGTCTGGACTGCCGCCAGCATGCGCCTGGCCCGCATCCACATTTCCAGGCGCTGGGCGCAGACGAGACCAGCCGCGAAGAGCAGGAAGATGTCGGTGATCTCGACCGGCGTGACGTGCAGGTCTTGCGTATGGCCCATGGCGTAGTCCCGCAACGTGAAGCGCAGCAGGAACACGCCGGCGATCAGCGCCATCGCCATCGGGGAGGCCTTGCTCGTCAGCGCGTGAGCCTCAGGGTTGATGGAAATGATCGTCGTCCGTCCACGCCACCATCCGACGCCCGCGCCCATGCCGAGCGCGAAGACTTCGGCGATGAGCACGAGGAACCGGGGCGTGGTCTGGGCCGAGAGGCTGAACAGCACGCCGCCAAGGATCAAGGTCGGCATGATCCACATACGTTCGATCCGCAGGTTGCGGGTCCGAACACCGCGCAAGACGATCACCACGATGGCGATGATCGGGACAAGGTAGGTCCAGGGGACCGCCGTGTCCTGCGGGACCATCAGCTGGCTTTTTTCTGAGCGCGGGCGGCAGCCTGTTCCAGCGCCTTACCGACCGTCTCGGCCGAGGTGACGTCGGCGACGCCGATGTCGAAGTCGACCACGAAGGGGGGCTTGCCGTCGCCGGCCTCGAAGGCGGTGCAGCCGATGACCGCGGCGATCCGTTCGCCGGCCGCGCGAGCGGCCGCCTTGGGCGTGGCGGGCAGGGCGAGGGCGAAGAGTTCGGGACCAAGCCGGGCCGCGGTGTCCTCGACCCGCACCAGGCGGCCGATCATCGAGCCGATCTGCGGGATCGCGCGGTCGAGCCAGCCGCCGGCGCGGGCGTGGGAGACATCGGCGCGTTCGGCCAGTTTCAGCACGCAAACCGACAGAGGGCGGCCACGAGCGCGCGCGGCCTGGGCCAGGCGCGCGGCGTGGAGGGCGAACAGGTCGCGGGTGAATAGGCCGGTGGCGGCGTCCATCAGGCCAGAACTGCGGGCCTTCTCCAGGGCGCGGCGGACTGACATCTGATGCCGATAACTGCGAGCAAGCTCCAGCACGCGGCGCGCGGTCTCGGTCTCCGGAGTCTCAGGCGAGGCCACGTCGGAGACGCCCCGATGGTAGGCCTCCGAGGCGGTGACGAAGCTCTCCTGGCGCATATAGAGCAGGGCGGGCGTGTGATAGAGGCGGGTGTTGCGACGCATGCCGGCGGCGATGGACAGCGCCTCCTGGCTGGTGTCTCCGGCCCACAGCACGACGGCGTCGAAGGGGCGCTCGTGCAGGTAGTCGAACGCTGTATAGGCGGTGAAGGCGCCGACCACCTCGGCTCCCGAACGGGTCAGGGCGTTGGCGAGCGCCAGGAATTGCGGGGCCGGTTCGCCGATCGCCAGGACCTGGAACGGCGAGGTGTCGGTTTCGGGCACGTCTAGCCGCCGGCCGAGGTCGGCGAAGGTCGCCAGGCGAAGTTCGAACTCCTCCTCGGCGACGGCGGTGCGGACCAGGGTCTCCAGACGCGTCGCAGCCTGGGCGGGATGCAGCGGGGCAGCGACGGTCAGATCGAAGTCGTAAGCCTCTAGCTCTGGGCTAGGGTCGCCGATGGCGATGACCGGTAGGTGACGCGGCGCATAGGCGGCCTTCAAGCGCTGAGCCATGGTCAGGGCTTCATGGCCCCCGCTGGCGAGATCGACGATCGCCGCCTCAATCGTCAGGTCGCCTAGCGCGGCGAGCGCCGCATAGGGACCGCGCGCCGTCACGGTGCGCCAGCCGAGCTTGTCCAGTCCCTCTGCGAGAGGTCCCGCCAGGGCGTCGTCGCGTGCAACAATCAAGACGCGCGCCTGGACGCCAGCGGTCATTTGCTCGAAATCCTAACGTCGCCCTCACCCAGAGCGGGCGGGAATCGAAGCACCGTAGGACTATACAGCGCCAAAGCGCAGGCAACAGCGACCGCGCGACGCAGGAACACCGGGAGGACGGCGATGGAACAGACCCTTAAGGGCCAGGTAGCAGTGATTACGGGCGCTTCGGGCGGGCTGGGCGCGCATTTCGCGAGGGTTTTGGCCCGGGCGGGCGCGGCCGTGGCCCTGACCGCCCGCCGGCTCGATCTTGTGGAGAACCATGCTGGCGAGATCGCTGGCGCCGGCGGGACCGCCATGGCCCTGAAACTCGACGTCGCGGACGCCCCCGCCATCGGTCCCGGCTTCGACGAGATCGAGGCCGCGCTCGGTCCGATTTCGATTCTGGTGAACAACGCTGGAGTTGGCGGGGAGGGACTGGCCTTGGATCTGTCGATCGAGGATTGGGACCGCACCTTCGACGTCAATGTCCGAGGTGTCTTCTTCGCCGCCCAGCAGGCCGCCAAGCGGATGATCGCCTCAGGCGTCGCTGAGCGAGGCGACGCACGGATCGTCAATATCGCCTCGATCGCCTCCCACACGGTCCTGCCTGGGCTGTCGGCCTACTGCGCCTCCAAGGCTTCGGTCGCCATGCTCACGCGCGGGCTGGCCCGTGAATGGGCGCGGCGCGGCGTGGCGGTGAACGCGATCTGCCCCGGCTATATCGAGACCGACATCAATGCTGATTGGTTCAAGACCGAGGGCGGGCAGAAACAGATCAAGGCCTTTCCCCGGCGCCGCCTGATGGACGCCGGCGATCTTGACGCCGCGCTGCTGATGCTAAGCGGACCGGCGGGCCGCGCGATCACCGGCACGATCATCACCATCGACGACGGCCAGTCCTTGCCGGGCGGCGGCTGACGGTTGGCTGACGGGACGTCATAGCTTCTAAGCTCGGCGCACATAATCAAGGGAGACGACGCATGGGCCAGGGACCGCTTTCGGGGCTGAAGGTCGTGGAGTTCGCCGGCATCGGGCCTGGACCATTCTGCGGCATGTTGCTGTCGGACCTGGGCGCGGACGTCGTGCGGATCGACCGCAAGGGCAAGGGGCGCGCCTCGCCGGCCGACATTACCAGCCGGGGCCGCCGGTCCATCGGGCTGGACCTCAAGAACCCCGAGGCTATCGAGACCTGCCTGAAACTGATGGAGGGCGCCGACGCGGTTTTCGAAGGCTTCCGGCCGGGCGTGATGGAGCGGCTGGGCTTGGGTCCCGACGTGGCGCTGAAGCGGAACCCGAAGCTGGTCTATGGCCGGATGACCGGCTGGGGGCAGTTTGGGCCCTACGCCAACGCCGCCGGCCACGACATGAACTACATCGCCATCACCGGGGCGCTGCACGCTATCGGAACCAAGGAAAAGCCGATCCTGCCACTCAACCTGGTCGGCGACTTCGGCGGCGGCGCGCTCTATCTCGCCTTCGGCCTGCTGGCTGGGGTGCTGAACGCGCGCTCGACCGGCAAGGGTCAGGTCATCGACTGCGCCATGAGCGATGGGGCAGCCTCGCTGATGTCGATGTTCTACGGCTTCAAGGCCGGCGGCATGTGGAAGGATGAGCGGCGGGTCAACCTGCTCGACGGAGGGGCGCACTTCTACGACACCTATCAATGCGCCGACGGCAAGTGGATCTCGATCGGTTCGATCGAGCCGCAATTCTACGCGCTGCTGCTGGAGAAGACCGGCATCAATGATCCCGAGTTCGCCGCCCAGATGGATCGCGGAAGCTGGGATTCGCTGCGCGAGAAACTGGGCCACGTGATCGCCCAGAAGACCCAGGCGCAATGGTGCGAGATCATGGACGCCACCGACGTCTGTTTCGCCCCGGTGCTGGATCTCGATGAGGCGCCTAAGCACGCGCACAATGTGGCGCGTAAGACCTTCGTGGAGGTCGAGGGTGTGATCCAGCCCGCGCCCGCGCCGCGGTTCTCGGTGACCCCCGGCGCGATCCAGGGACCGCCGCCGGCGATCGGCGCGCACGATCAGGAAGCTCTAGGCGACTGGGGCTTCTCGCCGGCCGCCATCGACGCGCTGAAGGCGTCTGGCGCCTTGGCCAGCTAGGCACGTCATGCTCCGGATCGGCCCTGATCCGATCCGGAGATGTCGTGGGGTAGCCGCCTACTTCGCGGGCGCGGCCATCGACGCCAGGGCCGTGGCGGCTTCTTTCTGGGCGGCGTGGGCGTCCGGAGCCAGTGGGATCAGGCCACGCTGCTGCAGATAGCCGCCCTTGCCGGTGGCGGCGTCGGACACGAAGGCGTTGACGAACTCGCGCAGGCCGGGGGTCACGCCGATATTGGCCTTCTTCACATAGACGTAGAGCGAGCGCGAAACCGGGTAGGTGCCGTTCGAGATGGTTTCGAAGGTCGGGGCGACGCCGTCGACCTTGGCGGCCTTCACGCTGTCCATGTTGTTTTCGAGGAACGAATAGCCAAAGACGCCCAGAGCGTTCGGGGTCTTGGTCAGGGTCTGGACGATGGCGTTGTCGTTCTCGCCAGCATCGACCCACGCGCCGTCGCTGCGGATGGTGTGAGCGCGCGCCTTGAAGGCCTCTTCGTCCTTGCCGCGCAGGGTTTCGAGCGTCGGGATCATCCGGGCGCCCTTTTCGAGGCCCAGTTCCACGAAGGCGTCACGGGTGCCCGAGGTCGGCGGCGGGCCATAGACCAAGATCGCCTGGCTCGGGAGCGAGGCGTCCACGTCCTTCCAGTTCTTGCTGGTGTTCTTGGCGAAACCAGTGGGCGAGGGAAGCTCCGCGGCTAGGCCGCGATAGATCTGATCAAGCTTGAAGTTGTAGGTCGGGCCGGACTTGGCGTTGGCGATCACGATGCCGTCATAGCCGATCTTGATCTCGACAATGTCGGTCACGCCGTTGGCGACACACTGCTCGAACTCAGACTTCTTGATCGGGCGCGAAGCGTTGGCGACATCGGGGAAGGCCGCGCCGCTGCCGCCGCAGAACAGTTTGAAACCGCCGCCGGTGCCCAGGCTTTCGACCTTGGCCGGACGCCCGCCCGTGGTCTTGGCCACGTTCTCAGCGACCCGGGTGGCGAAGGGGAAGACCGTGGAAGAGCCAGCGGCCCAGACTTGGTCGCGCCCGCTGGCGCTCGGGCCGGCCGCCTTTTCGGCGCCGCTCTTGGCAGGTTGTTGTCCGCAGGCGCTCAGGGCGACGGCGGCGACGGCGAGATACGCGAAAGTCTTCATGGGATGGCTCCGCACCAATGTAGGCCCTGGCGCTAACATCCTTCTTTGACGGTTCCGTGAAGGTTGGATGACAGCTTGTTACGTAGATGAACGAGTTCCGAGAACGTCGTTCAGGCCAGGTTCAGCGGCC
>NZ_JAURWM010000388.1 GCF_030654915.1 Phenylobacterium sp.
CCTGCGACGTCGATGTGCGCCGAACGCCCAGCCTTCTCGAAGGGCCAGCGATAGATCGCACCGTTGGGAAGCCGAACGCGGAGACAGACGTGGTGTGCGAGGTCCTCGGGCGTCTCGGGCGTCCCATGCGCTTTCAGATAGTCCGGCGCGCCGACCACGACGTTACGTCGCGCCATTCCCAGAGGCAGGGCGATCATGTCGATCGGCACGAGGTCGGCGCTGCGGACGCCGAAGTCGAAACCGCCTGCGACGATGTCGACCAGTCGACCCTCTGTGACGATGTCGATTTGAACCTGGGGATGGGCGCGCAAGAAAGGCAGGACGAGCCAGGAGAAGATCTCGCGCGCCGCCGTTGGAAAGGCGTTGATGCGCAAGTTGCCCGAAGGCGTGGCCTGCTGTGAGCGGGCAATGTTCATCGCCTCATGAATTTCGCCGACGGCCGGCGCCACCTTGGTGATGAACAGCTCGCCCGCCTCGGTCAGCGAAACGCTGCGCGTCGTCCGATTGAAGAGCCTTACGCCAAGCTGGCGCTCAAGCTTTCCCACGGCGTTGCTGAGCGCAGTCGTCGACATTCCCAGCTCCAGCGCCGCCGCGCGAAATTTCCCCCGCCGCGCGACCATCAGGACCGCGTCCAATTCAGTAATTCCAGCCGACATTGTCCCGAATCCCGTGATGTAACATCCTCAAGTGTCCTGATTATCGCGTGGCCCGTCCATCGCTACCTTGACTGGTGACGCAGCTGACAGCTGCACGCAGCAAGCAGGACAAACCATGTCGCTAGACCTTCCACCTCCCATCGCCGCCTATGTGGCCGCCAACGCCCGCCTCGACGTCGAGGCCATGCTTCAGACCTTCGCGCCGGACGCTATCTTCCGTGACAACGGCGCCGTCTTTCAGGGGCGCTCGGAAATCCGAGGGCTGCTGGAAAAGGAAGTGGTTCCCGTGAGGGCGATCTTCACGCCCGACTCCCTTCGGCGCCAAGGCGGCGAGGTAGTCGTCGAAGGCCCCGCCCATGGCGACTTTCCGGGCAGCCCGATCCGTTTCACCTATCGCTTCACCCTTGAAAGCGACGCGATCAAGACGCTGGAGGTCACGGCATGACGAGCAAGGCTGATCCGACCGAGTTTGCCGGCAAGCGCGTGCTCATCAGCGGCGGCACCAAGGGTCTTGGCCGCGCCACCGTCGACCGGTTCCTGGCCGGCGGCGCCCGCGTGATCACCTCCGCCCGCGGCGCCCTGGAGCCCATCGGCGGCGTCGAGTTCGTCCAGGCGGACCTGACGACGGCCGAGGGCGGGGAAGCCCTGGCGAAGGCGGCGATCGACCGCCTAGGCGGAGTTGATATTCTGGCTCACGTCCTCGGCGGCTCGACGACGCCAGGTGGCGGCTTCGCAATGCTGACGGACGATTACTGGCTATCCGAGCTGAACCTCAACCTTCTCGCCACGGTTCGCCTTGACCGCCTCCTGATCCCGCAGATGATCGAGCGGGGCGCTGGCGCGGTGGTGCATGTCACGTCCATCCAGTCGGTCCTGCCTCTCCCGGATGCGACCACGGCCTACGCCGCCGCCAAGGCTGCGCTCCGAACATACAGCAAGTCGATCTCCAAGGAGCTGGGTCCGAAAGGCGTGCGGGTCAACGCCGTCTCCCCCGGCTGGATCATGACCGAGGGGACGGATGTGTTCCTGAAGCGTCTGCAGGACGCCAACGGCGGCATGCTGGAGGACGCGCGTCAGCTCGTCCTGAAAGGCCTCGGCGGAATTTCAATCGGTCGCGGCGCCGAACCCCTCGAAGTCGCCGAAGCCATCGCCTTCTTAGCCTCGGACCGGGCTTCCTCAATCCATGGCGCCGAGCTGGTCGTTGACGGTGGGACCGTCCCGACAGTGTGATCGTAGGCAGTCCACGCCATGCCGGAGTTCGGTTGAACGTGGACAAGCGCCTGACCCCGCCGCGCCGAGCTTCACGCCTACTTTCGCTAAGAACGCGACTGTCCGGTCCCACCCTCCCCTGACATTTGGCGGGTCCGCTATGGGCGGTCCCGCCAAATCGTTCAGAGCTCCACCTGCTCTGAGATCGACAATGCGCCCTCTGCTTCGATCCCAAGGTAGCGCACCGTACTCTCCAAATTCCGATGCCCCAGGAGCAGCTGACAGGCGTCGGCCGGTCTTCTGCTGAATGACGGTAGAACGAGCCCGCAAGACTCCACCTGGCGCCACGTCGCTGACCCTCAGACGTACGAGATCGCAAGCTCGCAGCTTGGAATCGAGCGCGCAGTTGAACAGCGCCAAGTCGCGGCGACGCCGCGAGGTCTTCAGCTCCCGTCGGATAGCCCAGACGTGTTTCGGCTTGAGGGGCGCCTTTGGGCCGATCAGCCTGCCAGCGTTCCAAGGTCTGTTTGGAGTTCGAAAGAGATCAGGTTGGCTCATGGCCACCTCCTCTTGAGACAGCCCCACCATCCAAACGGCTGGAATTGGGTCAGTTGGGCGCCCCAAGGAGACCAAGGCTGCCGAGCGGCAAGCAGATCGCCGCGGTAGGCGTGGTCCTCACGCAGCGCTGAGGCGCGAGCCTGCGGCCTAGGCCGTTGGTTAGACACAGATTTGTTGCTTAGGATCGCGCCGTTTTGCTGCGAGATACTCGAGCAACGGGCTCGCTGGCGGCGGCCACGCTGGTCTTCCCTGCCGCCAAGCTTCCTTCAATACCCTTCAGCGCTCACACAGACAATACTTCTGTAAAGTATTCGGGATGAACATCTATCGCCATATAATTGTACTATTTGGGTAAATTTAATCAGTTCGTCATTCACGATATGTATTTCGGATAATCCACATCTAAACTAAATAATAAACCTACGCCGATCGATGCAAAATAATTCTCAAAATGAATTCGTAGAACGATTTCTAAAGTATTTTGAACCTATCAAATATTTCAATCCCAGATTTTGCGAGCGTGACGATGACTGTATTCTCCGTGTATTCCGCAAGCGCTTCTGGCATTGGGACCTTGGGCCAAGCGCTCAACGACTCCTTCAATGACGCCAATGGCGACGCCGACACCATCGGCTTGGACCCTAGCGTCGTCACAAGCATATCCGATTTGGGCGGAGCCACGCTCAGGAGCGCCGTCACCCTCGACGCTAGCACGGCCCAGTCCATCTCGGCCGACATCGCCGGAAGCGGCAGCCTTGCAAAGGCTGGGCAGGGAACCCTGACGCTATCCGGGGACAATACCTATGCCGGGACGACCACGGTGGCCGCGGGCGTGCTGCAGGTCTCTTCCGACGGCAATCTCGGCGCCGGGACCGTGACGATAGCCAGCGGCGCGACACTGCTCTTCGAGATCAGCGGCGGCGTCACGTTCGATAACACCCTAGCCGGAACCGGCACGCTGGAAGTCCTGGGGGCCTTTTCCCAATTGAGCCTGACGGGCGCGAACGGCAGCTCGCAGGTGGCGATCTACGCCAACTACGGCGCCAATATCGAGGCGGGCGACCAAGCGGATCTAGGTCACGGCGCGATCACGCTGCACGGCGGCTCCCTGAGCGTCACGAGCGGCTCCTTCGACAACAGCCTTACCGTGATCGACAACGGCGGGTTCAGCGCGATCATCTATGTTCAGGGCGACGTCGAGTTGGCCGGCGACATCATAGGTTCTGGCCTGCTGGCCGTTCGCGGGTCCGGAGCCCGGATCCTCAGCGGCGACAACTCCGCTTTCACCGGCCTCCTTCAGCTGCAGGACGGCGTCACGATCCTCGCCAATAACACCGCTGTAGGCGCTGGTACGCAGGCGGCCTCCATGTCGGACGCCACCTTGCGCCTGACCGACGGCATCGCCCTGACGCGAGCCATCGAGATCGATAGTCGCGGCGGAGCGATCGAGCTCCTCTCAGGGCAGGCCTCTTCGAGCGGCGCCATAGATATTCAGAGCTCGGCCACTATCACAGTGGATACCGGCGCGAGCTTGACGCTGAGCGGTGCTTTAAGCGGCGCCGGCATGCCTTCAATGTTCAGCTCCGGCGACCCTGTGGTGGACAAAACGGGCGCCGGCACACTGACGCTTTCGGGGATTTCGACCTACACCGTAGACACGCACGTCCTGGCGGGAACCCTGGTCGTCAATGGAACCATCGTCTCGGCGGTCAGCGTGGACAGCGGCGCCACTCTGGGCGGAACGGGAACGATCAACGCCGACGTGAGCGTCAATGGCACGCTGGCGGCGGGCCAATCGCCGGGGGTGCTGCACACGGGAAACCTCCTGCTGAATGGCGGCGCGACCTTCGCGGTTGAGATGGGCGGAACCGTCGTGGGCAACTATGACCAGATCGACGTCGCCGGGACCGTGACGGTGGGTGGAGCGCTCAGCCTCAGCCTAGTTAACAGCTTCAGTCCCACAAGCTCCGCCAGCTTCATCATCATCGACAATGATGGGACGACGGATCTGGTGACGGGAACCTTCACCAGCCTGGCGGAGGGCGCTACCGTCTCGGCGGGCGGCGTCAACTTTAAGATCAGCTATGTTGGCGGGGACGGCAATGACGTCGCGTTGACCTTTACAGGAACCCCAACGCCGCCGACACCCGAACCCGAACAGCCCGTCAACCTGCCGACCGACGCATCCGACGTTCTGACGACACCGGCCTGGGGCGGAATCGTCGCCGCCGGGCTGGGCGACGACAGAGTGACCGGAGACATCGGCGCCGACGACCTTCAAGGTAATCAGGGCAATGACACCCTGCATGCCGGCGGTGGCGCGGACACGGTGAGGGGCGGCCAGGGCGAGGATTTCGTCCACGGCAATCAAGGTGAGGACAAGCTGTTCGGTGACCTCGGCGGCGACACCCTTAGCGGGGGCAAAGGCCAGGATTGGCTGCAAGGCAACCAAGGCGACGATCTACTGCTCGGCGACCTGGGCGACGACACCATCCTTGGCGGCCAAGGCCATGATGTGATTCATGGAGGCGACGGGATCGACTACTTGTCGGGCGACCTAGGCAGTGACGTCCTGACCGGCGGCGCGGGCGCCGACATCTTCAACTTCTCGGGTGGGGCCGGTCATGACGTGATCACCGACTTCTCCCGCTCCCAAGGCGATCTAATACGCCTGTCGGCCGCCGACGCCGCCGACTTCGCCGCACTGGTGAACAAGATCAGCGCTCAGGGCGTCGACACCGTTATCACCCTGGGCGCGGAGGTCATCGTCATGACTGGAGTCGCCTCCAGCAGCCTGACGGCCTCAGACTTTGTATTCGTCTAGTTTCGAGGAAGCGACACCGGTCCAGGCGGCGGGGCGGCAGAAGGTCTCGCTCGTCCCGATTGCGCCATTTCCGGACATCGAGGAAGAGGCGAGAAGCGGACTCCCATCAAGGTCTGCTTGCTGCCGCCTCAAGGTCGACCGGAACCGACCCTTAGCGGACCTTCCGATTGTCCCGAGGTAGGATCTCCCTCGAACTCTCGGCTATGCGGCCAAGCGGGAAACCTCGGCCGCAGAGCCAAGCACCACACCGACGCGCTGGTGCAGGCTAGTCGGCTCGACATCCAAAAGCGGTCGCTGGCCGTCGCTGGCCGCCCCGCCCGCGCGCTCAACCAACAGCGCCATCGGGGCGCCCTCGTACAGAAGGCGCAGCTTTCCTGGCCGCGAGGGTTCGCGTGCGTCCCATGGATAGAGGAAGACGCCACCTCGCATCAGGATGCGGTGGACGTCTGCCACCATGGAACCCACCCAGCGCATATTGAAGTCCTTGCCCCGGGAGCCATCGCGCCCCTGCAGGCACTCGGCGATGTATTGTCGGACCGGCTCCGCCCAATGCCGCTGGTTCGACATGTTGATCGCGAACTCGCGCGTCTCGGTTGGCACGCGCAGGCGCTCGTGGGTAAGCCTCCATACGCCTTCCGCATCGAGCGTGAACGCCGCCACCTCGGCCGAGACCGTGATCACTAGAACCGTCTGCGGCCCATACACCGCGTAGCCAGCGGCGAGCTGATGACGCCCGGAGCGAAGGAAACTCTCCGTCGTCGGCGTCCCGTTGTCGGGCGCAGGGAGGATCGAGAATATGGTGCCGATCGACACGTTCACGTCGATGTTGCTGGACCCGTCCAGGGGATCGAACAGCACCAGCACGCCGCCGGATCGGCCGGTGAGTTCGACGTGCTCGCGTTCTTCGGACGCGTAGCCCGCGACGGACGCGCACCGTTCGAGAACTTGGCCCAGGATGTCGTCGGCGAGCACGTCCAGCTTCTTTTGCTCCTCGTCTTGGACGTTGGTCGCGCCGGCCGCGCCCAGATGATCGCCTACTGCGCCAAGCTGCACGGCCCTACTGATCTCCACACATGCCCGTCCAATGTGGAGTAGCGCTTCAGCGGTCGCCGGACTGCCCGGATGGGTGGCGAGGTAGGTTTCCAGTGTCGGGAGATCGGTCATTTGGCTGTTATACCGACCATGGTGCCGGAGACCACATTCCGCTTTCCACCCCGCACAGCCGTTCGGCGCGTCCGCTTCGGGGCGACCTGCCCGATGAGCCGCGAAGTGTCGGCTGGGCGCCAAGTCCTGACATCGGCTGCACGCCAACTTCCTAACTTCGAGCGCATCGGCAGCGCCGCTTCTTTCCAACGTTCTACAGCCCGGGGTTTGCGCGAAACTCCACCGCAACCCAAATCAAGATCAACTCAGGTCAGCCCTGCGCCCCCAAGGCACTGACAAATGAAAACGATCCGACTTGCCAGTCGCGGTCGCAACCGCTCCACTGCTCGCATGACAGTTGACAGTATTCGCGAACGCTCCAAACGCACGCTTGATCGTGCTCGTTCAAACTACGAGACGTCCCCGTCGTTGCCCAACACAGTTTGGTACGGACGGGTGCTGGCTTTCCGCTATGGGATAGACGACGCCATCGCTGTGTTCAGCGAGGGACTTCAGCGATATCCCGACTCCTTCGAGCTTCTTCGCCAGCGCGGACATCGCTTCCTGTCAGCTCGGCGGTTCGTCGAGGGGCGGGCTGACTTAGCGCGCGCTGCGGAACTCATCGAGGGACTACCGGAGTGGATCGAGCCGGACGGCGAGGGCAACGAGCTTCCAGTTCCCGCCACCAGCATCCAGTTCAACACCTTGTATCATCTGGCCCTGGCGCACTATCTCCTCAGAGAGTGGGACGCCGCCGAAGCCACGTATCGGCGGTGCCTTGGATGGGTGCGCCCCCAAGACTACGACGGGCTGACCGCCTGCAACGACTGGCTTTACATGACCCTCCGCCGCAAAGGCGATGTGGCTGCGGCAGCCGATGTGCTCACCGGCATCCCCGAAAACCTGCCGGACGAGGCGTTCGTGGAAGGCCCCTCCTATTACCGCCGCCTGCGCATGTATCGCGGCGAGCTTGAGCCTGAGGACCTGCTTAACCCGGAAAAGGGCTCTCAAGAAATCCATGATCGGGAAACTCTCTACGCGACCCAGGGGTACGGCGTAGGCAATTGGTATCTCTACAACCGCGAGACAGGCGCGGCTCAGGCGGTCTTTGAACAGATCCTCCATGGTCGCAGTCGCTTTGCATTCGGCTACATCGCGGCGGAGCGCGACCTGCGCGAAATAGCTGGCGCCTAGGAAGCGCGGGCGCGGTCAGGTCCACCACCGGCATGCCCGCCGCCTGCTCGCGCGGGATCCCGATGATCTGCTCTTCCGTGAACCTTGATCGTCACGGAGCAGTCGCTGGACGGCGGTCATTCCGCTTCGTCAAAGCCCTGCCTGGAGGGCCTCATAACCTTCTCGAACTGAAAAGCATCCCCGTCGCCGGGCAGATCGTCCTGTCCTCCCGGTTGGTTCGGGTCAGGGTGGTGCTTGTTGAAGAACTCGATGATCTTGAAGCCGCATTTGTTGACATAGAAATGGATGTTGCGCCTCTCGAAGTATGGCGTGTGCGTCTGCCACGTTATCGTCTCGGGAAATCGCTTCTCGATGGCGAGCCAAGCCTTGAGGCCGAGACCACGACCATGCTCACCGACCTTCAGGAAAAATAGATCAAGTGAGTTGTGATGGGTCTTGGCGTTGATCGTAACGACCGCCCCGCCCACCTTCTTGCCATCGCAGAGAATACGCAGCGTCACGGCGCCAGGTGCGTTGACTGCTCCATCCAAGACCTCGTCTGGCGGAATCGGCCCATCGTCCAGGCCGCCAAATTCGTCGACAACCGCCAGAGCGAAAGCTTCCTGTAGCTCCTTTTTGAAGGCCGCGATGTCGTTTGGGTGAGTGTCTTCGAGAGTTATCAATGCGTTTGTCATGCGGGGTTTCTTTCCCATCCTGAGGGAGATTTCGAGGGGGGGGCGGGTGCACGCATCGGGCGGAGGGTGATTGATCGGCGCGCCGCGATCGAACATCAGCTTTGATCGTTGATCGCAGCCTCGCGCAGTCCTCCACCAAGGGCTCTGAACAAGACGATGGCGCTCGCGTAGCGAGACTGCCTGAGCGTGACCAACGACTGGCGCGCCGCGTACAATTGCCGTTGCGCATCGAGCAGCTCAAGTCGGCTGTCGACGCCGGCCCTGAAGCGCTGGTCCGATAGGCTCAGACGTCGCTCCGCCGCCTCGACCGCAGCCGACTGACTAGCCACCTGACGCTCATAAGTCTCCCGTTGAGCCAGCCCGTCGGCGACTTCACGGAACGCCACCTGGATTGAGCGCTCATAGTTCGCCACAGCACTGTCGCCGCGGATCCGCGCTAGATCGAGCGAACCTTTCAAGCGTCCACCTTGGAAAATCGGCAGCGTGATTTGCGGCGTGTATGACCAGACGCCGCTCGTGGACTTGAGCAGTTGATTGAGTTCAGGGTGACCAAAGCCAAGCGCGCCCGTCAGAGTTAGCCGTGGGAAAAACGCCGCCCGCGCCGCTTCGATGTCCGCGTTCGCCCCACTGAGGCGGTGCTCGGCCTGTCGGATGTCCGGGCGTGCCTCAAGCAGGTCCGATGGCAATCCTACCGGAAGTATGGTGACGACGGGCGCCGCATCCAGCGGCAGTCCGGCCGGAAGATCGGCTGGAATCGGGCGACCGATCGCGAGGGTCAGCGCATTGGTGCTGGTGCTGAGCGTGCGCTGGGCCGCGGCCAAGTCGGCCTCCGCCGTGCGGACCTGCCCTAGCGCTTGAGCGACATCCAAGGCGCTGCCGCGACCCGCAGCCTTCAGCTGCTCGGCCATCGCAAGCGAACGGCGCCAGTCATCCAGCGTCGCTTCTGTCAGCGAAAGATTCTCCTGAGCAGCGCGCTGAGCGATGTAGGCGTCAGCCACCGTCGAGATCAGCGCGATGCGCGCGGCATCACGGCCCGCACCCGCCGCAAGATAGGCGGCGGATGCGCTTTCCGACTCGGCGCGTAGCCTGCCAAAGAGGTCGATCTCGAACGCGGTCAGATTCAGGCCAATTTGGGTTTGACCCAAGGTCCGAGCTTGTTGGCCTTCCTCGCTCCCGCCAATGCGACCAGCGGACTGCCCAGCGTCACGGTTCTTCGTGGCCTGAGCCTGAGCCTCAATCTGCGGCCAAAACACCGCGCGCTGCACACGGAGTTGCGCGCGGGCCGCCTCCGCATCCAGCACGGCGATACGTAGGTCGCGACTGTCGCTGAGTGCGATCTGGACCAGCGCCTGGAGACGCGGATCGATCAGTACGTCACGCCAGTCCAGCGCCGCTGCCGAGGTCCCATCAAACGTTGGCGACGCTAGCGGGAAGCTTGAGGCGACAATCCCGCTTTGCGCGGCTTTCGGCGCGGTCTGGCAAGCCGTGAGGAGCAGGGCGAGCGCCGAGATGCTCACGGTGATGATCCGGGGGTTCATGATGGCGGATCTCCCTTGGAAACATTTGCTAGCACCGGAGCTGAGCGGCCGATCCGCTGGCCAAGATGGTCGATGGCGGTGAGGGTGAAGACGAAGAAGACAGGGACGAAGAAGACGGCCAGCACGGTGGCGGTGATCATGCCGCCGAAGACGCCGGTCCCGATCGCTTGCTGCGTCGCGGCGCTTGCGCCGCTCGCGACCATGAGCGGCACGACGCCCAGGGTGAACGCCAGCGAGGTCATGATGATCGGCCGCAGTCTTCGGCGGCAGGCTTCGATGGTGGCCTCGATCAGGCCCTTGCCCTCTTCGAGCCGCAGCTTGCGGGCGAACTCCACGATGAGGATCGCATTCTTCGCGGACAGGCCGATGATCGTGATCAGGCCTACCTTGAAGAAAACGTCGTTGGGCATGCCGCGCAAGGTCACCGCCAACACCGCGCCGATGACACCGAGGGGTACGACCATCATCACCGATAGCGGGATGGACCAACTCTCATAGAGCGCCGCCAGCACGAGGAAGACGACGAGCATGGAGAAGGCGAGCAGCATGGGCGCCTGGTTGCCGCTCTGCTGCTCCTGCAACGAGGCCCCGGTCCAGGCGACGTTGAAGCCCTGCGGCAGCTGAGCGACCAAGCGCTCCATCTCCGCCATGGCCTGACCGCTTGAGACGCCCGCCGCCGGGCCGCCCGAAATGCTGGCTGCTGGGAAGCCATTATAGCGGACCAGTTGCATCGGCATGGTGCGCCATTGCGGCTGGACCACCTCGGCCAACGGCACCATGCCCCCTGCGCGGTTGCGGACGTAAAGGGCGAGCACGTCACTAACCTGCATGCGGGCCTTGGCGTCCGCCTGAACGATGACCTGTTGCATGCGGCCGTTGTTGGGGAAGTCATTGACGTAGCTGGAACCGAGCGCAGCGCTGATTGTGTTGTTGATCGCGTCGAACGACACGCCTAGCGCCTCCGCCTTGGCGCGGTCGATCCTTAGATCAACCGACGCACCCTCGGGCAGGCCGTCCGGATAGACACCGGCGAGCTTGGGGCTCTGGGCCGCCAGGGTCAGCAGCTTGTTGGTCGCTGTATTCAGCTCTTGGATGCTCTGGCCGCGCACCGCCTGAAGGCGCAGCTCGAAGCCCGCCGAGCTGCCAAGGGAGTCGATGGCCGGCGGCAGCAACGTCATCACCGTGCCGTCGCGGACGCTGGCCATGGCCTCAGCCGCAGCCGCCGCTTCGCCTTGAGACGTCGCGCCATTGCGCTTGTCCCAGTCCACGAGGTTGGTGAAGATCATCGCCGCATTTGGACCGGAGCCGCCGAACCCGAAACCCATCACGCTGGTGATGCCTTCGATGCCAGGACGCTTGCTCATCTCCCTCTCGTACTGAAGCGTAACGTGACGTGTCCGCTCCGCCGTCGCATCGGACGGCAGGGTGATCGACGTCATGAGCTGACCCTGATCCTCGTCCGGCAGGAAGGCAGACGGCAGCCGGATGAACGTGAACACAGTGAAGCCAAGGATGACGAGGAAGATCGCCATCACCGTGCCGGTCCGGCCAAGCAGCCGGGTAACGCAGCCCGTGTAACCGTAGGTTAGGCGATCAAAGCGACGGTTGAACCAGCCGAAGAAGCCCTTCTTATCCTGATGATGACCCGCGGTGATCGGCTTGAGCAGCATCGCGCACAGCGCCGGCGTCAGCGACAGCGCCAGAAACGCCGAGAACAGGATCGAGACGGCCATCGACAGAGTGAACTGTCGATAGATCACGCCGACCGTCCCGGCGGAGAACGCCATTGGGATGAAGACAGCGGCGAGTACGAGGGTGATGCCGATCACCGGGCTGGTGATCTCATTCATCGCCTTGATCGTGGCGTCCTTGGGCGAAAGGCCCTCACTCGCCATGATCCGCTCGACGTTCTCGACCACGACAATGGCGTCGTCGACGATGATGCCGATCGCCAGCACCATGCCGAACATGGTCAGGACGTTGATGGAGAAGCCGGTCAAGGTCATGATCGCCAGCGTCCCAAGTAGCGCGATCGGTGCAACGATGGCCGGGATCAGCGTGTAGCGGATGTTCTGCAGGAAGAGGAACATCACGAGGAACACGAGCACCATCGCCTCGATCAAGGTGTGCACCACCTTCTCAATGGAGACCTTCACGAACGGCGCATTGTTGAAAGGCACCGAGTAGCTCATGCCCGGCGGCATCGCCTTCTTCAGTTGCTCCATCCGGGCGATGACGCCATCGGAGACCGCCACCGAGTTCGCGCCGGGGCTCAGCTGGATCGCGGCCACCGCCGACGGCTTGCCGTTGTAATAGCTGGCGAACGCGTAGCTCTGCTGGCCAAGTTCGACGCGCGCGACATCGCCCAGGGTCAGCCGAGAACCATCGGGATTGGCGCGCAGGGTGATCGCGCGGAACTGGTCAGACGTTTCAAGTTGGCCCGAAGCGGTCAGCGGCACCGTCACCATCTGACCTACGGTTGTTGGCGCCTCGCCGACCTTGCCCGGCGAGATCGCCATGTTCTGCGCCGCGATCGCCGCCGTCAGATCGTCGATGGCGATGTTGTAAGCCGCCATCTTCTGCGGATCGATCCAGATACGCATCGCCCGTTCGGAGGCGAAGTTCTGTACCTTGCCGACACCAGGTACGCGCTTCAGTTCTTCGACGAGATTGCGACTGAGATAGTCGCCGAGCTCCTGCTCGTCGAAGGGGCCGTCAGAGTTGAGCGCGACCATCAGGAGGAAGTTCGACGATGCAGCGTCGACCATCAGTCCGTTCTGACGAACGACCTGCGGCAAACCCGCCTCGACGTTCTTCAGGCGGTTCTGTACGTCCACTTGCGCCAATTCGGGGTCGGTCCCCGGCTTGAAGGTGGCGGTGATCGAGGCCGAGCCCGAGGTATCGCTCGAACTTTCGAAGTAGAGCAGGTTCTTGACGCTCGACAGCTCGCGCTCGATCGGCGCGATCACGCTGTCGGACAAGGTCTGGGGCGTTGCGCCCGGGAAGGTCGCGCTAATGCTGACGCTGGGCGGAGCCACCGTTGGGAAGCGTTCGACCGGCAGTCGCGGCAGCGCCAGAAGACCGCCGATGATGATGAAGATCGACAGCACCCAGGCAAAGACCGGGCGCTCGATGAAGAAGCGAGCCATGGGACGATACCTCTGAAGTCAGCGATCGGTGATCGGCGGGGTCTTCCAGACGACGAGCTTGACCGGTGCGCCTGGAGCCATCTTGTCGCGGCCCTCGACCACGACACGCTCGCCGGCCTTGATGCCGGACAGCACGACGTAGCTGTTATCGACAACGTCACCGACCTGAACCGAGCGCGTTTCAGAGCTTCCGTCGCCGCGAATAACGACGAGCTGCGCTTGCTCACCCTGACGGAACACAGCCTGCTGCGGCACCTGTGGTAGGCTCGTCGCCGGACCGCGCGGCAGCCGCGCACGCACGAACATGCCCGGCAGCAAGCGGCCGGAGCGATTGTCGACCAGCACACGCGCCACGGCTTCGCCTGTGCTGGGATCGACCTGCAGGTCTGAGAAAAGCAGCCGCCCCCGTAGGTTCATCGGCGCGCCGTCCGCATCGAGGATTTCAACCGGCGCTTGGCTCTCACCGGCCGCGCGCAGCGCCAGAAGGCGCGCCACCGGCTGGCGTACGTCGATGTAGACCTGATCGATTTGATTGACCGTCGCCAACGGAGTGGTGTCGCCTGTGCCGACGAGCGCGCCCTCCGTGACCGACGCCGCGCCGATCCTCCCGGCGATCGGAGAGGTGATGGTGGCGAACGCAACGTCTAAGCGGCGACGCGCGGCTGTAGCCCGGCTGGCCGCGACATCGGCCTCGGCCTGCGCCAGATCCGCGGCGGCGTCGTCATAGACCTGCTGGCTCACCGCCTCGGTGGCCAGCAGCCCCCTCAAGCGGTCGACCTGAATCTCGGCGCGGGCGCGAACGGCCTGCGCGCGCTGAACCGCAGCGTCGGCGCTGTCGAGATCGGCTTGGAACGGTGAGGCGTTGATCTGGAAGAGCGGCTGGCCGGCGCGGACCTGACCGCCCTCGGTGAAAAGGCGACGCTGAACGATTCCGGCGACCTGCGGACGGATTTGCGCGGATCGGAACGCCACCACGCGCCCGGGAAGGTCGTCGGACAGCTGCAACGGAGAGGCCTTGACATAGGTGACCGAGACCACGGCCTCGGCGACGGGCGCCTCAGCCTTCTTACCGCAGCCCGCCAAGGCGACGGCCGCTAACGCCAACCCGACGGCCGGCGCCCAACCTAGATACCGTGCCATCATCGTCCTCCGACCCCATTGCGCTGGTGAGCGATGGCGTCTCGCATCCCTCGCTTGCCAGTCGGTGGGGGTTTGGTGGAGGCTTGGTGGAGATGACGGCCAGGGCTTCTAAAGCCACGCGAGCCGTGAGACGTCCTTGGCCAGGAGGCCACGATGAGCGCACTAGTCTTGATTGCGGAGGACGAGCCGAAGATCGCCCAGGTCCTCGATCTCTATCTCGTTCGAGAAGGGTTTCGAACCGTCGCAGCACATGATGGTCAAACTGCGCTCGACCTGCACCAGGCGCTCAAGCCAGACTTGATTTTGCTCGATGTGGGCCTGCCCAAGAAGAGCGGCTGGGAAGTGCTCGGCGAAGTGCGTCGCCGGGGGCCCACGCCGGTGATCATCATCACCGCGCTCGATCAGGACATCGACAAAGTGCAGGCCCTGCGCACCGGCGCGGACGACTACGTCGTCAAACCCTTCAACCCCGTGGAAGTCGTCGCCCGGGCGCATGCGCTGCTCCGCCGCAGCCACGGCGCGCCTACGCCGAACGTGCTCCGTGTCGGCCCCCTTGAAATTGATCTGGAGGGGCACCGTGTCCGAGCGCTGGTCGAGGGCGCATGGCGCACGCTTGACCTGACTCTCACCGAGTATCGGCTGCTGACACACCTGGCTCGGCCACCCGGCCGCGTCGCCTCGCGCAGCACGCTCGTGGATGCCTGTCTTATGGGACAGGACGTGCTTGAGAAGACCGTCGATAGCCATATGAGCAAGCTTCGAAACAAGCTGCGCGATGTCGGATGTGAGGCGCTGATCACCGGGGTGCGAAGCGTCGGCTATCGGATGGAGTCGCAGGTTTGAAGCGGCATGGCCTGAGCGGCAAGATCGGCCTCTACATGGCTGGCGTATCCATCGTCGGCGGGCTGCTGTCGACGATCGGCGCCTATTACGCCTACGCGTCTGTGGTCACCTTTTACCCATCATGGGCGCCAACGGAAGACCCCTGGGTTTGGACCTCTGTCGACTTCGCAATCCTGGGTGGAATACTGTTCGCCGGTCTCGTTGTGTCCAGCTCGGTCTCGGCCCTGCTGGCGCGCCGCTTGCTGGCGCCGCTCTCCGCGCTGGCTGACACTGCGCGCCAAATCACGAGAGGCGATCTTTCCGCGCGCGCATCGACGTCACGAATCGTTGTCGCGGAGACCGACCAACTGATCGATGACTTCAATGCGATGGCTGCCCGTATCGAGGCGAGCGCGAAGGAGCTAACCCTCTGGAATGCGTCGATCGCGCATGAACTGCGTACGCCGGTGACGATCCTGATCGGGCAGCTCAGCGCCGCGTCCGATGGCCTTCTCAAACTCGAACCGCCGTTGCTCGCCAGTCTCCTAGAGACCGCGGAGGGGCTCGCGCGCCTGATCGAAGACTTACGCGTCGTCAGCCTCGCCGACAGCCGGCAACTCGTTCTTCGGCAGGAAGATTGCGACCTCGCCGACGTGCTGGAAAGGCTGCGTCCACTCGTTGAACCTGCCTTGATCCAGGCGGGGTTCACCGCGCGTTGGCGCCTTCAATCAGCGGAGGTTCGCTGCGATCCCGCCCGTTTGCGCCAGGCGGCGCTGGCTCTGATCGACAACGCCAAAAAACATGCCACTCCAGGTCCTCTCGACATCATCACGGAGCGTGTCGGGTCGTCCGTCATCCTTCAGGTCAAAGATATCGGTCCGGGTCTGACGCCGGACCTCGCGTCGAAGATCTTCGATCCATTCTACCGCGCGGGGCCAGGACGCGAAGGCAGCGGCCTCGGCCTCGCCGTCGTTCGCACCATCGCCGAAGCCCATGGCGGCGGCGCGTCCTGCCGTATCGCGCCCGATGGCGGCGCTGAGTTCTCAATTACCCTTCATGCCAAATCTCACTAGCCAGCAACCGCGCGAGCGATCCACCCGTGGAGCGAAAGAATAGTAGTGGCCGGCCGCGCATTCAGCCGCCCGGAGCCCGGCTAACCTGGCGGGCAAGGGCTCTGCGGCGGGACATGCCGTTGAAACGGCATCAAGGTTCTACATGCAGACGTTCTGGATGTCTGACGTGGGTCGGCCGCTTCTTCATCAGCTAAAGTCTCGATCGAAGTCGTTGGCCCGCTGTTCCGCGTGAGCCCTGTTGGCGCCGTTTAGAAGCCGAATTTCCCCACTCGGAAGCAGCACGACCTCGACGATGTTCATTCCCGCCGCCTGATCGATGTTCGCACCCGCTACGTCGTCGGGTTTCTGATTACGTTGGAGCAAAACGGCTCGATCCTGGTCGACGCCGCGGATCTCTAGGCAGCAAAAAGGCCCGCCCCCGGTGAAGGGAGCGGGCCAATTCGTGGATGTCGAATCCCGGCTAGGCCGCGGTGAAAGCGGTCCGGCGGCGCGAGGTGCGAACTATCGAGCCGACGGCGCCAAAGCCGATGATCATCATCGCCCAGGTGGCCGGCTCGGGAACAGCGGCCCCGATCTCGAACGTCAAGTTGTCGATGCCAAAGTCGCCGCCGTTTCGGATGAACTCAATCGAGCGGATCCCAAAGCCCGAAAGGACATGCGGTCCCGTGATGGAGGATCCCGAAAAATCGCTCAGCGTCGCAATCAGATTGTGCGCGGCGTCATATGCATTGGCGGTCACGCTGGAGGAGCTGACATTGATAAAGCTAACTTGCGACTGCAACTGATCAAACGTCACACTCATCGACGAGCCGGTTAGCGAACCCGCAAAGGCGCCATAGTTCGGCGCTGGGCAACCGCCTCCGCAGCTCCGGAACGCTCCTCCGTTGAAGGTGACTCCCGCATAGCTCGTGGCGATGTCCGACGAGATTGGAAATCCTTCGAAATCCAGCGTGACCGTCGCCGCATGCGCGGCGTTGGCTGAAAGGAAGGCAGCACCGACCGCGCCGGCAATAGTATTGAGCTTCATGTTTCCCCCGCCGCGTGAGCGGCTCCACCTCTCCTGTCCCAAGTTGACACAGGAGCCTGACGCCTAGATCGCTTTGCAATCAATGGTCCACCCAATTCGCGCCTAAGATGAACAACGCTCTCTCGCGGTCCTTCTAACTATCAGGCGGCGGGCAGCGCCCAGAAGAGCGCCGCCCAACTCCAACCTAAGACTGTCGCAGGCGCGACACGCTCATATGAGCGTGTCGCTGCCATCACCCGGAGCAGGCGAAAGGACAGGTTTCGAATCCCAGGATTCTTTCCCGATCACACGCAAGGCGTTTCGCGCGACGGCTCGCGATAGGTCTCGCAGACGACCTCTGACCAAATTTTCCGGTCGGCGTTGCTTCCCCTTGAGCTGCTAACCTGACAACGCTGTCGCGAAATGACCGAGCACCACCAGCCTGTATGTGTCGCCGCCCTTTACCGGTTCTCGCCGTTCAGCGACTGCGAGCGGCTGCGCGATGGACTGGCGGTCGTCTGCGCCGACCACGGGATCAAAGGCACGCTGCTGCTGGCCCCGGAGGGGATCAACGGCACCATCGCGGGAACGCCAGACGGGATCGATGCGGCGCTGGCCTATATCCGCACCCTGCCCGGCTGCGAGCACCTATCGGTAAAGATCTCCCGCGCCGCGGTCATGCCATTCTACAGAATGAAGGTCCGCATCAAGCGCGAGATCGTCACCATGGGGCAGCCGCACATCGATCCCCTGGAAGCCGGACACTATTTATCGGCCGACGACTGGAACACCCTGATCAGCGATCCGGACACGCTCGTCATCGATACGCGAAATGATTACGAAGTCAGGATCGGCACCTTCGCAGGCGCCGTGAACCCAGGCACGCGTAGTTTTCGGGAGTTTCCAGACTGGTTCCGCGCTAACCGCGAGGCCCTGCTGGGTCAGCGGGCGTCGCCGAAAATCGCCATGTTCTGCACCGGTGGAATCCGCTGCGAGAAGGCGACCGCCTTCCTGAAGTCGGAAGGGTTGGACGCCGTCTATCACCTCGACGGCGGCATCTTGAAATACCTGGAGACGGCGAGCGAACCGACCAGCCTTTGGCAGGGCGAGTGCTTCGTCTTTGACCAGCGCGTTGCGCTCGGCCCTGGTCTTGCGCCGGGAAGCCATGTGCTGTGCCGCGCCTGCCGCATGCCTGTAACGCCGGAGGAGCGCGCCTCGCCGCTCTTTGAAGACGGCGTCAGCTGCCCCGCCTGCCATGGTGAGCGGGACGCGCAACAACGGACGGGTTACGCGGAGCGTCAGCGCCAGGTCGCTCTGGCCGCTTCACGCGGGCTCGACCACTTCGCCAGCGGGCCGCCGGCCAAGCCAGATCGCGAACTTCCGTCTGGCGCCAGCGGCGGAAGTGAAGCTCGGCGCCAAAGCGGACTCGGTTGGTCGACGCAGAGATGTGGTCGGGGATTACGACGGGCCTAGCGGTCGATAGCGACGGCATCTCAGAACGGCGCCACGAGCGCCGTGCGGAAAAACCAGCCGTCCGGGCCGCTGTCGCTGCGCTCGATCACATGCTGGTAGGTGAAGATCAGGCTCGTCCTCGACACGAACGGCAAGGCTGCGCTTAGTCCGGCCGACCAACCGTGCATGCCGTTGTCATCTGACCGTCCATCCGTCGAGGTTTCGCCGCCGAGGCGGTACAGCATGTCGGCCGACACCCAGACACGACGACTGAGATTGTGCGTCAGATGAGCCTCAACGCTGAACAGGGCGTTCTTGCCGCTGCGCTGGGCGCCGAACGGGTCGTTGTTGGTCCCGTAAAACGTAAGGGTTGGCAGAACTTCCAGGCTGGTCAGCGAAGGGTCGCGATACGACTTTCCCGCCGCGAACACGGTTGGCAGACCCAGCTGATAGGCCACGCGGTTCGAGCCGAGATTCACCGGCTTGCCGGCGCTATAGACGCCCGTTGGAAGATAGACGCGACCCAGTAGACCCATCCCGAAGCCTGGCTTGAACGCGGCGAAGTCCTCCGGCGACAAGGCCGGAGCCCCTATCAGCCCGATTGTCCCGCCAAGCTGCATGTCGCCAAAGCCGGTGCTCTTGGGCGCCTCGGTCGAGCGAACTTCGCCCATCGGCAAAATGAGAAACGGCGTCACAGGGCGGCTGGCCATCTCAAACGTCCGGGCGTAGCGGAAAACCAGAAGGTCGGTGTCGATGTCCGAGCCGGGGTCGATCGACCCCGGCTCTGGTTTCTCATTACCCCTTTTGTTGACGAGGAACGCCGTGAGGTTCTGGGCCCCCACCGGCGCGAGTTGGTAGACGCGGGGACCATCATCCTGCGCCGAGGCGGGGCCAGAGAGGCTGAGCAGGGCCAGCGCCGCCAAGCGCCTCATGGCCCAATCTCAGGCATAGTCGGGAGCGCCCCACGTCGAAACGCCGGGATCGCGATCCACAGCGCGCGCCGCAACGACCGCCGCTCCACCCAGCACACCGGCATAGGTGGGGAAGCTGAGGGGGACCCGCGCCAGTTGGTCCACGGTCACTCCACCGGCCATCGAGGTGACCTGCGCGCCCATGGCGCTAGATCCGATGACCCGCATCGAGGCGGGGAGCGACCAGGCGTCGCTGTCAACCCGAAACACGGAATCGGCGCCTTTCGGCTCACGCCGCCGGTGCACAGGATGAATTTGTCGACCCGGATGCGTCGTCCAGATGTGGTCTCCATCGCGGGCCGCCATGCCGCCGAACGCTCCGCTTGCCAGCAGTGTCGTTCGCGCGCCGAGCTCGGCGGCCCGAATTGACGCCGTGGCCCCGGCCGGGCCAGCGCCGATGACCGCCACGTCGGTCAAGCTGCACCTCCTGGTTCGCCCGGCAGGTCGGCGAGCCAGCGCAGGGCCTTGAGCCCGGGCATGAACCCGTACTCGCCTCCGCGCATGGTCACGAAGCTCGGCAGGCCCTTCATCCGCCTGGGGATTGGTCGGCGCGGGATCGAGTACGTCGCGGTTCCTTCGGCGGCGGCGACGGGATCCCTGGCGTCACCGAGGCCGAGAAACTCGCCGCCATTGACCCACTCGGACTGCACGAATTCGAACTGCCGCTTCAGATGAGAGCCGACGAAGGCGAACATCAGTCCTCGGTCGGCGCCGTCGTCCTCAAGGACGCCTTCCGGCAACAGCGGACCATAAGCCGTGCCCCGACGGATCATGCGGTGCAAGCGAACGACGCCGGCGACCTCCGCGTCCCGAGGGTTGCAGCGCCGGATATGGGAACCGGGCGGCGTGCGGTAGCCAGCCGCGTCGTCGCCGCGAAACATGAAGGTATTGTTGCGCGCGCCGTCTTGCCCCAACGCCGGGTCGTCATGCAGCGGACAAAGCGCCAACGGAGCGCCGCTGCGCCAACGCCCCATCATCTTGGCCGCCAGCAGGTCCTCCTCCTCGGGTCCATTCGCAGCGTCGCGCACATAGGTCCGGAACTGGGCCACCTTCTGATGCAGCTTGCGGAACGCGACATATGTGCCGTTGCGCCCCAGCAATTCGGGCGTCGGGGCGGGCGGCAAGCCGCCCATCTCGTCTGGATAGCCCAGCACCAGTTCGCCGGCCTTCAGGGGGCGTTCCAGCGGGTTGGAGCCGGGCACGCCGCTACCTTCGATGGCCGGATGGCTGATCCCGTCCTTGAAGCCGAATGGTTCCTTCTCATCCGGCGGCGCATAGCAATCTTGACGCCAGATCGGCGTCACCCCGGCCAGGTCGGCGAAGGCGTCGCGCGCGCGAACGAGCGCGGCTTCCAGCGCCTCTGAATCAGGGGCCACTCCCACCAGGATGACGTGAACGCCGGCGGTTCCAAACGGAGCTTCCCAATGTTCCGGCGCGCTTTCGCCGACGTCGCCCAGCGCGGCCGCCCGCGCCGCCATCCCCTGGCGAAACTCCCAGGCGAAGCTGTCCAAGGACGCCTGAGGGACACCCAGGGCCTTCAGACCCTCGAACGTGAGCGCAACGCTGACGAACGTATCGCGCCCCGGTCGGCCTGGCTCGGCCGCCGAGGTCACGATGTCGCTCAACCGCCGCAGCAACTCGCGCCCAGCGCGCGCCTCGTCAATTCGAAGCAGAATATAGGTCGCCGCATAGGGAGAGGGTCGCGGCCGCAGAACCCCGCTCTGGATATCGGCTAGGTCAAGCACCGGAACGTTCGGGTGATCAGCCATAGGCGCGCCTCACGACACCAGGTTCCTCCAGAACCGCTCCAGGCTCTCGTCAGCGCCGAAGAGGGTGCTGAAAACGGTGGAATCGCAAACCACCACGTCGCCGGCCCGGTCGCCCGCCGGGGGCGCCCAGACCAGGGTGTTGAACTCTGTCTCGCCGCTCAGCGTCATCGGGTGGGGCCGGGATAGATCGATGGCTTGCTTGGCCAAGACCCGCGCCGCGCCGTCGTCGCGCGTCAGGGCGTAGTGCGGCAAGTGCATGTGGAAGTTCAGGCTTTCGACGCCATCCAGAATACCCTTGGTGTCCAAGTCGCGGAACGCGTTGAGGGGTTTGATTTTGTCCCGGGTTCCTGCACGCACCGCCGGGCGCATGGCGTAGCGGTTCTCCACCGGGATACCGAGCGCATGCAGGATGGCCAGCGCATAGGCGCCGAACCGCTGCTGGCGGGGCACCAGCAGGTCGCCGTGGTGGGCGTACTCCATCGCCCTTTGCTCCATATCGTCCGTCGCGCCGACATCGTGATGAGGACCGATCACGAGACGCGTGCCCTCACGGCCGAGCCAGGCGCGAACCGCCTCGATTTCGGCGTCCGTCGGCATCTGGCCGGTCACGTTATGATCCAGGCCGAACACGAAAAGCGTGTCGGCGTCGTCCAGCACCCGACCGTCCAGCGGCTGGGCGAAGCCGGCCTGATCGACCCGCTGGAACACCGGTACGGCGTGGCCCGTGACCTCCCCCACCAGCTTTTGGAAAGGGACCCAGGCCCAGAAGAACAGCTCCAGAGCTCCTGCGACGCCCTGCTGAAACTGCAGCGGATCTGCGAAGCGCGGAACCTCGTAGGCCGGCCACAGCACCCGCCGCACCTCCGTCATCGTCGAGAAGCGGTTGTCCAGTTCGGTGATGTCGCGGTTGGCCTCGGCCGGATAGCTCCAGGCGATATAGACGCTCGCGCGCCGACGGCCGGGCGTCGGCGGCCGCGGCACATGGGTTTGATTGTAGGTGCGGGCGGGCTCGCTCATGGCTGGCCTACTGCAACTGATCGAGGGCGTCGGTCAGCGACGCCTTCAGCCTCAGGGCCTTCTTGATCTCGTCGGTCGGGACGTAGGGATACTCGGCGTATTCCATGAAGCTGGAAACCTGATGCGCCCGCACAAATTTGATGAACGAGGCGGGATTGGTTTTCCAGTCGGCGGGAAATCCCTCAAGATTTTCAAAGATCGTATCGACCCCGACCAACTTGAACAGTTCGACCGCATCGTCGGTGTACTTGTCGAAATCAGTGTCGAATATGCCCTGATACATGAAGTAGGTGTCGGTCCCGATCGGGAACAACAGCCAACGCAGATAGTGCAATTTCAAAGGCGCGAGCAGCGTTGGGTTGTCACGGATCGCCGCCTCGATCGTCGGCCCATACGCGCGGATCGTCGCCTCGCGGCCTGGTATGATCTTGGCCAGGATCGAGAAGCCGTAGTTGGCCGGGGTTTTTGGAAACAAGGGGCCATAGGGCCCGTCAATTTTCTCGAAGTATCCCTCCGGCGGAAGGGCCATCGCCGCTGGCGTCAGGAAGTCCTCGGAAGCAGTCATGACACCCTCGTCCGCACCGCGCGCCTGATCGGCTACATGGCCCTGACCTTACGGCGCGGCTTTGGGCTAGGCCCTCCAGCAAAACCCTCACCGGGTCAAACCAACCACCCGATATCGTCAGCCGCACCCTGCGGGCACATGCCCGCGTCCAGGGCCTTCAGGGTGGTGAAGCCGCGGCGCGACATCGGCCTTCGAAGAGCCCACTCTACGGAATCGCAACCCGCCGCCGGAGGGTTTCTCCCTATTGGTCTAGGGTGCGGCGACGCTAGCTTGCGATGAGCCATGGCCCCGTTCGGGCGCGCGCCAGTCGGCGAGGGCTCAAGACAAGCAAGGTCGAAAGAGCAAAACGATGGGGGACCGAGGCGGCCTGCTCGATCCGTTGTTCCACAACATGCCCCTGTGGCTGCTGGGGCTCGCCTGGTTCGGAGTTTGCTTGCTAGCGCGCGAAGCGGGCGTTCAGCTTTATCGCTGGCGCAAGGCGCGCAACCCGGCGATCGGAGAGAACAGCATCGCCGCACAGGCGCATATCGTCGCGGCGATCTTCGGCCTCCTGGCCTTCGTCATCGGCCTGACCTTCTCGATCGCCCTAGAGCGTTTCGACACCCGCCGGGGACTGGTGATCGAAGAGGCGAACGCGATCAGCACCGCCTACCTGCGTTCCAGCCTCCTCGACGATCCAAATCGCTCGCTCATGCAGAAGACGCTTCGGGACTATGCACAAACCCGCATCGCTCCTGAAGGAATATGGGATGAGCAGGCGGAAGCTCAGATGAAGCTCTCCCTGGCCCTGCGAACACAGCTCTGGGACCAGACTCGCACTGCGGTTTTCCCCGTCCGGGAAACGGACATGGCCTCCTACTTCCTTGAGACGATCAATGAAGTGCTCAATGTCGGCACACGTCGGCAAGTGGCCGCACGCGCGCATATTCCGACACGCATCATGGACGTGCTGTTCCTCTACATCGCGGTCGCGGCTTCGGTGTTGGGCTACATGCTGGGCGATCAACCCGGCGGCAACCGAGAGGCGACCGCGGTCCTGCTCTTTCTGTTCAGCATGATGATTATTACCATCGTCGATCTGGACCGTCCGCAGGCCGGGGCGCTGCAGGTGCCTCAGGTAGCGATGGAGGAGCTCGTGGCCACGCTACAGCGAGACGCACCGCCAGCCGCGGCGCGCCCGCCGCCCTAGTGGCCCCGCCCCCCGGGCATGAGGCCCACGTCGTTAGGCCTCCGCCCGCCCGACGCGCTTCCGCCAGAAGACATATGGCGCGGTCAGGGCGGCGTTGGTCAGCAAGAAGATCAGCACAGCGGCTGCGAGGTGCTTTTCCTCGGGGTAGTTGATATGCGCGATCGCCAGGGCGATGCCGGGATGGCGCGAGGCGGTGGCTATGGCCAGCACAGTGCGGTCGTCGGGCTCCGGGCCGCCCAGCAGATGCCCCACGATCAAGCCACAGACGACGAAGATCGCCATGGCGAGCAACGTGCCGTCACCTATCAGCTCAAACATGGCCCTCCATTGGGTGACCAGGATCAACGCCATCGCCGTCAGCAGCAGCCACCCGCCGATTTTCGAGAATAGGGGACGCAGTCGCGACGCCAGGCCCGGCGCCAGGCGCGCGATCAACGCCCCGGCCACCAGCGGAGCAAGGATGGACGTGGCGACGAGCCTGGCGACGAGGCCAGGGGGAGCACCAACTCGCATACCGAACGTCAGCTGGATCAGCTCCAATTCAAGTGGAATGGTGATGATGGCGACGAGCCCCATGGCGGCCAGCAGGCGGACGGCGTAGGCGGCGTCTCCACCTGCCTTGGTCTGCTTGCCCGGCAAGATCGGTGGCAGCGGGGCCAAGGCCAGCGCGACTAGCATCACGCCCACCGGCGATGGCAGATCGAACGCCAACACCAGCATCACCGCCACGAGCGGCATGACGACAATCATCGCCAGGAGTGATCGGGCAAGTCGCCCCGGACTGCGCAGCACACCGCTGAAGTCGCCAGGACGGACGCTCATGCCGATGGAGAAGACGATCGCGAAGATACTGATCTTGATCGCCAGGGCGAAGATTTCGGCCAGAGACATGAACATGTCCTCTCCGCATCAGGCACGCCCCGTGCGCGCGCCCTGCGCACATCGGCACGCGCTTTCTCATCGCGCCATCAGGTGGAGACCTCACCTCGCATATTTTAAGTCTGTTCAGCAGGTTAAGCGATATGAACGTGTGACGCTCGTCTCCATAGTCTAGGTCTGGACTATCCGGAATGGACCCGATTGCCGGGCGTCTAGGCAGAGAAGCCAATGGTCCGCGCGCGCTAAGCGCGTGAAGGGCGCGCCACATTGGATATTCTTGTCGCGACGAGCGCCGCATTGCTGGCGACAACGCAGGCCCCGCCGCCGGCCGACCCTGCGCCGCTGGAAATCGCCGCGCCTCCGGTGGAGCCCGACGCCTTTCGTCCACTCGATATCCTGTCGGTGCTGGACCTGGACTTCCGGCTGGGCGCGTGGACCTTTCACGGTTACCTGCAGTACGACGGAGCCGCCTATCATCAGGCCGCCGAGGGTCCACCCGAGACCGACTTTCGTCGCGGCGGCGTGCACCGAGGCGACCCGCTGCGAGCGCGGAACCTGAGCGACGGGTCCTATCTGCGACGGGCGCGGATAGGCTGGGAAGGCACACGGGGCCAGCACATCGCCTATCGCGCCATGTTCGAACTCGGCGGCGAAGACGACCCGACCGAGTCCCGCATCGCCGAGGTCTGGGCCAGCTACAACCGAGCGCCCTACACGATCCAGGCTGGAGCCTACGCCCCGCCGACCAATATGGAGGGCGCGACCAGTTCCGACAGCACCCTGTTTCTCGAACGGGCGACCGCCGCGGACTTGGCGCGTTCAGTCGGCGGCGGTGATGGCCGCATCGGAGTGACCGTCAAGCGCACGAATGCGACCTCCATGGCCGCGCTCAGTCTCACCGGCCCGCTCCTGGAAGATGCCGAGGACTACATGCCTCGCGCCGCTATCGTCGGCCGCTACACCCGCGCGATGGCATGGCGGAAGGACTACCTGCTGCACTTTGGGGTGAACGGAACCTACGTGCTCGTGCCCGGCCACAAGGCCCCCGAAGGACAGGTCAAAACCTTCCCCATCCGCTTCCTGAACACTCCTGAGATCGATGTCGACGACACGCCGCTGATCGACACCGGCGACATCGACGCCAGGCACACAACCGTCGTTGGCGCCGAATTCGCGGCCCAGCACAAGAACCTGTATTTGCAAGCCGAAGGCTTCTGGTTTGGCGTCCAGCGGCACGGGGCGGTGTCGGGGGACCCGAACTTCACCGGCTTCTATGTCCAGGGAAGCTGGATCCTCACGGGCGAGAGGCGCCGCTTCGACCGTTCGCGCCGAGCCTTCGCGTTTCCCAAACCCGACGCGCCGCTGGGCAAGGGCGGGCTCGGCGCCTGGGAGCTAGGCTTCCGGTACAGCGTCATGGACCTGAACTATCGCGCCGGCGTTCCAGGCGAGGTGGCCGACCCCGGCGGCGTTCGCGGCGGCCGGCAGGAAATCCTGGGCGCAGCCTTGCTGTGGTACCCCCGCCCACGGGTAAGGCTGATGCTGAACTATCTGCATGTGCGGGTCGATCGCTTGAACCCCGCCGGTCTGGCCGATCCGGATCCGTTCGGCCCGCCCCCTTCGACTCCGCCCATCGGTGTCCAGATAGGCCAGACCCTCGACATCATGGCCTTGCGGGTTCGCTACTCATTCTAGAGGCGGGCGCCGTGGTCGTTGAGGCCTACAGCGGCGGCGATCCTGCGCTGGGGGCGGGACCGGCGGCCGCACCTGACGGCGGCGGAGCCGCGGGCGGCGGTGGGGCCGCCGGATCGGGCACCGTCACATAGACCACGGTGTCGCCCTCGTAGCGCGGCTCATAGTACATGCCGCCGCACGAGTAATAGGAGTTGTAGTAGGCCGAGCAGCCGTATGGCAGGGCGTAGTACATTGAGCCGTAGATGGCGGCCGATGTAACCGCCGCCGCCGCACCGAAAGCGATGCCGGCGCCGATCGGATGGTCGTCCCAACCACCCCATCCCCAGTCGTTGTCGCCATCGATATTGATGTCGTTGCCGACATTGATGTCGCCGCTATTGATGTTGTTACGGCCGCCCTCCCCGCGCGCAGGCAGCTGCCCGGCGTCGGCGCGGCGTGTTCCGTCCCCGCGATTGCCCTGGTCTAGCCCGCCACCAGCCCCAGGCCGACCACCGGCGCCCGCATCAGGCCTGGCGCCGGCGCCTTGGCCCGCTGCGGGGCGACTTGCCGCCCCTTGGCCAAGATTGGCGCCCTGCCCCGCAGCGGGCCGAGTGGCGGCGGTCCCCTGTCCAAGATCGCCACGTTGCGCCGCCGAGAAATCTCCCGCCGGGCGGCTTGCAGCGCTGAGGCCAGAACCCTGGCGCGAGCCTTGGCCGCTGAAGCTCGTGCCGCGGTTGCTGGGTCGGGTTCCCATACTGCTACGACTGGCGCCGCCCATGGATCCACGGCTCATCGACGATCCGCGGCTCATGCTCGACATGCCGCCGCCGCGAACCCCGCCGCCGCCGCGCCCGCGGGCATAGCTGTCAAACGCCGCCGTGGTGACGATCAAGACGATCGTAGCAGCGAGAACGCCGCGATACTGGCCTGCCTGTGTCATGTCGCGTCCTCCTTAGCGAGCGGCCGTGAATTTGATCGGCTTGGCATCGCTTCCTGGGGAAAAGGCAAAGTCCTGTTGCGTCAGCCGCGGGTTCTCGACCCAGCTCAGCCGCGCGATATAGGTCGGCGCGCTCTCGTCGGTGCGGTCGATGATAACCAGCTTCTTGGGCAGCGGCCTGTCGCCCTTCGCGATCCAGATCTGCCAGTCCATGCCCTTTTCACGGAACGCGTAGTGATCGGTCGCCACCCCGTCGATGGTGGCGGGTCCGACGACAAACCCCGAGATCAGCTTGGCCTCGCGCGTCTCGCCATTGTTCCAATGGAACAGGTCCTCGAGCGGCAGCGATATGCCGAAGTTGTCGTAGATCTTGTCGAGGGTCGCAATGTTGGTGGGGGGCGCATCGACGGTCGCATAGTACTTCAGCTCCGGCGCGTAGACCGTGAAGTGCTTGCCGTCATAGACGAAGGTTCTGTTCTTGATGTCGCTCTTCATGTTGATGACGAAGCCGTTCGGTCGCCGCACCTTGTAGGTGGTGACGCCGTCGAGCTGCAGGCGTTGACCATCAACGGTCACGACCTCCAGTGACGTGTTGGCGGTGAGCCCGAAGGTCTTCAGGGTGTCGAGATAGGCGCCCATCCGCCTGAGCGCTTTCAGTGCGTCCTCTTCGACTTCCGTCGCGTGGGGCGGCAACGGCCCCTGGGCCGCCGGCGAGGGTTTCTGCTGCGCGAAAGCTGCGTCGGCCTGGAAGACCAGAAGCCCGACGGAACTCACAACGGCGGCAAGCGCCTGCGTGTTCTTCACGTTCTGAACTCCGTGCGTTACGGCGATTTCGTCAAATGCTGAAAAGTATTGATTGAAAGATGGGCGCCATTCGCCGCCGCTGACTATTGGTGGAAACCCTTAGGTTCGACCCCAATGCCGGCCCAAGACCTTCAGGAGCGGACACCCCGGAACACCCTTTCCGCCCCCGAGAAAGCAGCGTCAAAAGACCAGCGAGAAATCGGTGAGGAAGGTGAAGCCGTCACCACCAACCGGCACGGGATAGGCGCTGTAGCCGACGGGGGAGCGATTGACGTAGAGGCCCATGGCGTTGATCCGGAACTCCTTGCGGACGAATGGAAACCAGTTGACGCCGACGGCGACGTCGTAGGGGTCGCCGTACTCGCCGAAGATCTTGGACCCCGACACATAGAGCTGCAGTTGCTTGGGGATCAGCATCGCCGAGGCCTGGAGCTGGAAGCCGCTGTCGAAGAGGCTGCCGACAGGAACCTCACCGATGACGCTGAAATCGTCCAACCAGCGAGCGTAGTATTCGAATTCAAGCGAGTAACCGCGATACTTAACCCCAGCATTGAGATCCAGCATCTGGTAGCGCGCCTCGGTGATCCGTCCTGGTGTGTTGAACGCGTCGTTCCTGAACAGCAAAGTGCCGTCAGATAGCCGGAGCTGAGTATTCTCGATGCTCTCGGTGCCGGGCTGTGACTGCGGGGTCTCGGTGCTGCTGGTGTAGTGGATGCCAAACAGCGTCGCGACTTCCTGATGCTCCTCGAAGTCTCCAAAGCCGGCCAGCGGGCCGAACTCGCCCGTCGTCGGCATCCAGGCGAGCGCGCCTGAGACCGTATTGAGCTTGGCGTCGAGTTGGCCGGCGTTGACGCCCAGCGCGCTGAGGTTGTTGGCGAGCATCACACGGTACTCAAGGCCCTCGGCGATCTTGCCATCGGCCCAGATGCCCTGGGTGTACGACCCGCGGAAGAACTCGTCGGCGATGGGTCGGTTGTCGTTGCGCAGCCAGTACGGGAAGGTCCGATTGGTTGAACGCGTCGAGGGCACCGATTGCACCCCAGCGTAGACCTTAAGGGCGCTGTTGAACTGATAAGAGAGATTGCCCGCCCCCACGACCTGGGCGCTCTGGCCCTGGTTTGAGTTCGAGGTCCAGAAGTAGGCGTTGTAACCGAACCGCGGGTCGAACAGCCAACCCTTCATGGTGATCTGCACCTTGGAGAGCTGAATATCCTGCCGAGGTTGGACGGGGATGGTCCGTCCAAAGTGGTCGGTATAGCTGTCCTCAAGATCGGTCTGGTTCAGGTAGCGGGCGTAGCTGACCAAGGCGAAGGACGCTTCGCCCAAATCGCTCCTGACCAGCACAAACCCCTTGCCGGGTTCATACCTTCCCCAGGTCAGATCGGTCTCGGCCTGCTGGGTTGAGGCTGGTTGAACATCTCCAGCGGGCGCGGCCGCGATCGAAGTCGGAGCCGGGGAAGGAGCCGCAACAGAAGCCGCCGGTGGCGCGGCGGCGCCATGTAGCTCCACCTCCAGGGCCCTAATGCGGGCGTCCATGTCGCCCATCTGCCGCGCCATGTCCTGGCGGGAGGCCTTGATCTCGTTGAGCTGCTGTTCCACGCGCTGGCGCTGCGCGGCGTCGATTGAAGACCCGGTCTGGGCATGCGCCATCCCCGACCAGAGCGCGCCGACTGCGGCGGCGCAAAGCCAGAGTCCTAGCCGACCCGACGCATTCGTGCCGGGAAGCTCGCCGGCCACATGCTCTGAATGACGACTCATCCCCGGAAACGCTCCCGCCGCCTTGGTGAAGGTTGCGGGATAGTGGCTTGTCAAAAATGCTGGTGTCGATTGAGTTTGATCGAGATTGAGTAGTCTCTTAGATCAATGTAGGTACTTCACCTGAGACGAAGGCGCGAATTCGGCCCGACAACCCGGCGTATCGCAGGGAATTCCAGATGGACTCGGAATCACCGTCGGTGAAAATCCGCCTTCACATCAGTAATTCCCCCTATTGGTAGCTTGACCAATAAGGCTCAGCCTCCGCGATGTTTGGTGTCCTCGAGGACCCATCATCAGGAGAGATGTGCATGCGTCTTCGTACCTGGCCGCCACACCCTATTTCGCGCCGCACGACAGCGGCCCTAGCCAGCGCAGTGTCTGTCGCGGCGCTCTTGTCCGGTGGACAGGCTCTGGCGCAAGCGGCCCCGCCTCTTTCCGCTGCAGAAGCCGCGCAACTACAATCAGAATTGAAAGCCATGCGCGCCGACGCGGAGCGAGCGCGCGCCGAGGCCGTTGAGCGCGAACGAAAAGTCGCCGACCTGCAGAACCGGCTCAACGCCGCGACTGGCGCCCCCCCTGTGGCCGCCCCGCCTTCTTCCCTGGCGGGAGCGTCATCCTCGGGCGGCGAAGGTGGCGGGTCGTTCGAGATCTACGGTTTCGCCCAGGTCGACTACATCCAGGACTTCAAGCGGGTCGATCCGGCCTGGGACGCCACGCTGCGTCCCTCGAAGATCCCGACTGTCGACGGCATCTTTGGCGACGACGGCCAAGGCATCATCAGCGTCCGGCAATCGCGCTTTGGCGTTCGCGCCACGCAGCCAGTCGGCGGCCGCGACCTGTTCGTTCGCTTCGAGTTCGACCTGTTTGGCGTGGGCGGCGACGCCGGCCAGACCACGTTCCGCCTGCGCCACGCCTATGGCGAGTGGGGCCCGATCCTGGCAGGCCAGACCAACAGCCTCTTCATGGATGGCGACACCTTCCCCAACACCATCGACTACTGGGGTCCAAACGGGATGGTGTTCCTGCGCAATCCGCAGATCCGCTACACTTACAAGACGGGCGCGAACCAGTTCGCGATCGCTATCGAGCAGCCCAGCAACGATATCGATCCGGGCAATATCCGCCTGCTCGACTCCGACATCGCCGCCAGCCTCCAAGGCGACGAGGAGTTGCCGGATCTGACCGCACAATGGCGCTATACTGGCGACTGGGGTCACGTCCAGGCCGCCGGCATTCTTCGCCGCGTCGGGTTTGAAACCGCCGGAACGCCCAACAACGAACCGTCGGACAGCAAGGTCGGCTGGGGGATCAACCTGACCTCGAACATCAAGGTTTCCAAGAAGGACGTGATCCATCTGGGCGCCGTCTACGGCGAGGGCATCGCCAGCTACATGAACGACGGCGGCACCGATCTGGCGCCTGAGGCCGATCCAGCGGTCGCGCCGCCCATCGTCGGCCTTCCGCCCCCCGGCCTGCGCGGCGACGTCGTGCCGCTGCTGGGCCTGATGGCCTATTACGACCACTACTGGAACGACCAGTTCAGCTCGTCGATCGGCTATAGCCGCGTCCAGGTCGACAACACCAACTTCCAAGAACCGACCGCCTTCAAGACCGCTCAGTACGCCTCGGTGAACCTCCTCTACACGCCGTCCGACAAGATCCTGATGGGCGGCGAGTTCCTGTGGGGTAGCCGCGAAGACAAGGACGGGGCGGAGGGCGAAGATTACCGCGTGCAGTTCTCGTTCAAATACAACTTCTCAAGCAACGACTTCCGCTAAGCGGCGATCGAAAGGTGACACCTATGCCTGAAATTCGGAGTTCCCGCCGAGACTTGGCCAAGGGTTTGGCCTTCCTCGGCCTTGCCGCTTCAGCGCCGGCGGCGATGGCGCAAGGCGCCGCTGCATCGGGCGCGGTCGACGCCGCCGTCCGTGCGGCGCACGCCAAATACAGAGGCCTCAACGAAGGCAAGAACGCCGACTACATTCCGGCGCTCGCCAAGGTCCCCTCGACCTACTTCGGCATCGCCCTCACCACGCCCCAGGGCCAAACGGCGTCCGTCGGCGATATCGAGCCGAAATTCTCGATCCAGTCGATCTCCAAGGTGTTCACCATGGCTTTGGTGATGCAGCAGTCCGGCGACAAACTGATCGAGGACTCGGTCGGCGTCGACGCCACCGGCCAGGTGTTCAACTCCATCAACGCCGTCGAACAGTACCGTGGCAAGGAGATGAACCCCTTCGTCAATCCAGGCGCCATCGCGACGGTTGGCAACGTCACCGGCGCGAGCGCCGACGAGGTCTGGAGCAAGATCCTGGGCATCCACAGCGACTTCGCAGGACGCCAGCTCGACATCGACCAGGAGGTCTACAAGTCGGAGTCCGACACCAATCAGCGCAACCGCGCGATCAGCATGCTGATGTCGGCCTATGAACGCTTCAAAGGCGACCCGGCCCAGGCCGTGGACCTCTACACCCGAGCATGCTCGATCGCCGTGAGCGCCAAGGATCTCGGTGTCATGGCCGCAACCCTGGCCAACGGCGGCAAGAACCCGATCACCCGCAAGCAGGTGGTCGACAACCGCCACGTCGCGGGAATCCTGGCGGTGATGGCGACGGCGGGCATGTACGACGACAGCGGCAAGTGGCTGTTCCGTACCGGTCTGCCCGCCAAGAGCGGCGTCGGTGGCGGCCTCATCGCCGTCTCACCCGGCAAGTTCGGGATCGGCACCTTCTCGCCGCCCCTGGACGCCGCCGGCAACAGCGTGCGCGGTCAACGGGCGATCACTGAGATATCCAACACGCTGGGCGGAAATCCATATTCTGTCCGCCCGGTCTAGGCGGACCCATGACGCGGCGAGGGAAAACGATCGTGGCCTACCTAGCCCCCACCCTCGCCGCCGCCGCCGCGATCAGCCTGATGGCCGGGTCGGCCGCACAGGCTCAGTCCTGCGCTACGAAGGGCGACTTCAACGACTCCCACCTGCACATGACGAACTATGTCCAGGAGGGCGTCACGCCGGCCAAGTTGCTGGAGATCATGGGCGACCGGGTGCCGCGTGCGACACTGTTCGGCATCCCGCTGCAGCAGGAGTGGTCCCACACCCTGACCGGCGATTTCGCTCCGACCTACTATCTGGAGAGCGACGCCCCGCTCTACTACTACTCGTTCACCGACGCGGTGATCGCCGAGGCCTTCCTGGCGCTGCCGCCAGCCAAACGGGCGCGGTTCGATCCGATGATCACCGGCTTCAATCCCGCCGACATGTACGCCGCCGATCATGTGCGGCGGGTGCTCACCACCTATCCCGGCGTCTTTGAAGGCATCGGCGAGTTCTCGATCCACAAGGAATTCGTATCCTCGAAAACCGCGGGCGGACCCGCCAGCCTGATGGATCCGGCGCTGGACCGGCTGCTGGAATTCGCCGGCGAAGTCGGCCTAGTGGTGATCCTGCACAACGACATCGTCATGCCCTTCACCAAGAAAGACAAAGAGCGCGGCTATTTCGAGCAGGCCAAGGCTGTCCTGGCCCGCCATCCCAATACGACGATCATCTGGGCGCACACTGGGCTCGGACGCATAGTCCAGCCGCCCAGCCAGCACCTTCAGTTCCTGGAGGAAATCCTGTCCGACCCGAAGCTCAAGCACGTAAATTTCGACATCTCCTGGGACGAGGTGGCCAAGTACATCGTGCGCAATGACCAGACCATCGCGGCGACCGCCGATCTTCTCAATCGGCATCCCACTCGGTTTCTACTCGGCACGGACTGGGTAGGCCCCACCGATCCCGTGAAGTATTTTTCGCTGTACGACACCTATAAGCCGCTCTGGGCGAAGCTGACCCCGGAAGCCAGCGCCAATGTGAGACTCTGCAACCATGAGCGCCTGTTCGATCAGGCGCGCACGAGAGTTCGGGCCTGGGAAAAAACCAATGTCGCCGCGGCGAAGTAGCCTCACGCCGCCTTCATCTTCCGCCTCTGATCAATGAGGCCTGAACCTAGGTAATCGACCTGATAGCTCAGCTACGCTTCGGCTGGGACCGTGGTCGCAAGCTCGAAGATCCCGAGCCATGAAGCTTCCGATCTTGTTGTTCATTGGCGGCTTCGCCGCGCTGCAGGCGTCCGCCGCCTGGTCGCAATCGCCCCGCTTCCTTAGTTGCGACATTCCCTCGCCGATAGGCATTGAGGGATCGGCGAGCGATGCCCGCATCGGGCCGCGGATCTTCCGTATCACACCAGGAAGCTTCAGCGAGTGGAACTCGCGCGACCACGAGTTCGGGCCGAGCCTCTGCGAAGCCTTCACCTGCATCGCGGACGCCAAGCGCGTCGAGGGGACGATCTCGTCAGCTAGCATGACCTACAACATCGGCGTGGATCGGGCGACCGGCGGCGGCTCCTGGCGCGCGAAAGGCGCGTCCAACCTGCCGCGGATAGAGGGAAGCTGCAGCCTCATCGCCGATCCCAGCCCACCGCATCCCAAATAACATCAGCGGAAAAGCGCCGAGTCGTAGTCGCTAGGCAGCACTCCCTAGCGCTCGCTCAACGCCACCACCAACGTCATATCTGATTAGAGGCGGCGCCACTTCGCAGGACACCCAACGCTATCGGGAGCCGTGAAGCGTCGGATCAGGCGACAGCCGTTAGCCTTGACGGCCGCGCTGGTATCAGGCGAACGCGCGTCGCAGACGGTCCAACTGTTCTGGCGGCGGCGCCCAATCGCCCATCGCAGCTTCCGACGCTTCGCCCCCATGGGCGTCAATCAACCAAGAGTGGACGCCCCAATCACTCAAAAGTTTGCTGGCCAGTTCAGCGCCGCCCCGTCGCCCGGTGGGGGTTCCGGCGACAATCGCCAGCGTCGGCTTTGTCTGAGCTGCAAGCGCTAGCGCCATGCCAGCTGTCGAAACCGGACCTAGAGAATTCATGCCCTCAAACGAGAGCCGAGTCAGGATTTCAGAAGAATAATTCTGATCATCACAAATAACGAGAACAGTCTCCAAGACAGCCCCCTTCTTCACTGCTTCTATATTATTGATACCTCACATCATATCGTGAGCACCAAGCTAGCGCCACCGCTGAAGCCTGACAATTGCGTGAGGATTTGACGAAGGCACCACGGCCTAGTGCTACGCCGCGACAGCGAGGCCGGCATCACGGTCCGGGAACACATGGACGAAATGTGGCGGCAAGCGCCCGATCTAACGGTAGCGCACGGCCTGGCGTCGAGCCATTCCACAGCCGCGATGCTGGCGGCCGTGATCTGGGCTAACGGTCAGAGCCGTGCTGCGACTCGCACCGAACTGCGCGCGAGCCAGTTCCGCGCGATCTGCCGGCGCATCGACAAGCAGATCGCCGATCCAGGCCTCGGCCCAACCCCTCTAGCCCGCGACTTCTATGTGACGCGCCCCACACTCTACCGGATGTTCGAACCTCATGGCGGGATTGGGAAATACATCCTGGGCCGCCGGCTGACCGGCGTCTTCCGCGACCTTTCCGACCCGTCCCTGGCGCACAGGAAGGTGGCCGAGATCCTGCGCCAGCGGGGCTTCACCAACCACACGGCCGCCGGGCGTGCATTCCGCCGCGCCTACGGCATGACCCCGTCGGAATGCCGGTCCCAGGCGCGCGAGATGCGGCGCGCCGGCGGCGTCGCCGGCGCAAAGGCCTTCGACGTCCCGCTCGAAATGCCCACGAACATCACAGCGTTCCAACGCCATGCCGCGCAAGGCGACGGGGGCGTCGAGATAAATTGCGCAATGATTGAGAACTTTGCCGGTCACTCGGGCGGTTCAATCGCCAGGCGCCGATGTGCCGACCCTGAGTGCGCACGCAGCAGTGTAACGTAGCGGTCCTTGCCCTGCTCAACGCGGATCAGCGTGCGGACGCTGTGATGTCGCCGGGAACCTGGCCTGCCCGCCGACTTGAGAACGGTTGCCAGCGCGGCCAGCAAAGCTTATTGCGACGCATTCTTAATTTTTACGTGGCCGCTCATGCGCACTCCATCTCTTCGCCTGCTGGCGACTGTGTCTTGCGCCGTGTTGGCTCACGCTGCTCCGGCCTGGGCTCAACAAGCGCTGGATGAACCGACGACGGTGGCCGACATCGTGGTGACCGGTTCGCAGGTCGCCCTGCCGCCGGCCTATGCGGGCGGCCAGGTGGCGACGGGCGGCCGAGTCGGCCTGTTTGGCGCGCTGGACACGATGGACACCCCGTTCTCCTCGACCAGCTTCACCGAGGAACTGGTGCGCAACCAGCAGGCCCGCAGCGTCGCCGACGTCCTGCAGAACGACCCAGGCGTGCGCGTCTCCAAGGGCTTCGGTAATTTCCAGGAACTGTACGTCATCCGCGGCTTCCCGGTCTATTCGGACGACATGACCTACAACGGACTCTACGGCGTTCTGCCGCGCCAGTTCGTGGCGGCCGAACTGCTGGAGCGGGTCGAGGTCTTCCGGGGCGCGACGGCCTTTCTGAACGGCGCCGCGCCCGGCGGCAGCGGCGTGGGCGGGGCCGTCAACCTGGCGCCCAAGCGCGCGCGCAGCGAACCCCTCACGCGCCTGACCGCAGGATGGGAGGGCCGCGATGAGATCTACGCCGCGGCCGACGTTTCGCGCCGGTTTGGCGCGGGCGACGCCTGGGGACTGCGCCTGAACATCGCCGTCCGCGACGGCGAAAGCTCGGTCGAGGACGAGAACCGTGAAATGAGGGTGCTGGGCCTTGGCCTGGACCGGCGCGGCGAGCGCGCCCGCTTCTCGGCCGATCTGGGATGGCAGGACCACCGGATCGAGGCCCCCCGTCCGCAGGTGACCCCAGCAGGCGCCATACCCGCGCCGCCATCGGCCGACAGCAATTTCGCCCAGCCCTGGACCTACACCGACGAGACGCAGCTGTTCGGCGCCGTTCGCGGCGAATTCGACATCACCGACGCCGTGAGCATCTGGGGCGCCATGGGCGGCCGCGACGGCAAGGAACGCAACAGCCTGGCCAACCCCACGGCCCAGGCCGACGGAACCCTCAGCGCCAATCGGTTCGACAACGGACGGCGCGACCGGGTGTTCTCGGCCGATGTCGGGGTACGCGCCGACTTCGACACCGGTCGTGTGGGGCACCGCCTGGTGGCGTCCGCCGCCCAGGTCCAGTCGCGGGAGAGTAACTCCTACGCCTTCTCCGACTTCGCGGGCTTCGCCAGCGATCTATACAACCCAGTCGTGGTCTCGAGGCCGCCGGCCACGGCCCTGACCGCCGGCTCGCTGAACGACCCGACCGTCGTCGCGCGTGTCAAGACGACCAGCTTCGCCGTGGCGGACATGCTGTCGTTCCTGGAGGGCCGCGTCCTGGTGACGGTCGGAGCCCGCTATCAGGACATCGACACCCGATCCTACGACTACAACACCACGGCCCGCACCGGCGGCTACGCCAGCGACGCCGTCACCCCGGTCTTCGCCGCGGTTTACAAGCCGAGCGACAAGGTCTCGCTGTACGCCAACTATTCCGAGGCCCTGCTGCCGGGAAAGATCGCGCCGGGCACGATCAATAGTCAGCCGGTCGATAACGCGGGCGACGTCCTGAAGCCCTTCCGCGCCGAACAGGTCGAGATCGGCGTCAAATACGACGCGGGTTTGTTCGCCGGCACGTTGAGCGCCTTCCGCACCACCCTGCCCAGCGAGTATTTCGACACCGCGACGGGGATCTACAGCGCGGGCGGCGAGCAGGAGAACCGGGGCGTCGAGTTGACCGCCTTCGGCGAGCCGATCGCGGGCGTGCGTCTGCTGGGCGGCGCGACCTGGCTGGACGCCGAAGTGGTCAAGGCGCTGAACCCTTCGCTCGACGGCAAATCGCCGATCGGCGTCCCGGAATTCCAGGCCAATATGAACCTGGAGTGGGACGTCAGGGCCGTGGCTGGCCTGACATTGGAAGGCCGCGTGGTCTACACCGGCGCCCAACCCGCCAGCGCCGACAACAAGGTGGAGTTGGACTCCTGGACCCGTTTCGACGCGGGCGTCCGTTACGCCTTTGAAGCGGGCGGCCAGCCGACAACCGTGCAGGCGCGGGTCGAAAATATCGCGAACGAGGACCAATGGGTCGCGGTCGGCGGCTATCCAGGTTCGAACTACCTGACGCTCGGCGCGCCGCGCACCTTCCGCGTCTCGATTTCGACGGAGTTCTGACCCGAATGCAGACGCGGACCGTCCGCGCCTGGACCTGGGTCCACAAATGGTCGAGCCTGGTCTCGACCCTCTTCCTGCTGATGCTCTGCATCACCGGCCTGCCGCTGGTGTTCACGCACGAGATCGACGAGGTGCTGCTGCATCAGCAGTGGGAGCCCGCCAATCCGGCTGGACCTAAGCTCAGCCTGGATCAGGTCCTGGAGGTCGCCCTCTCGCGCCATCCCGGCGAGGTCGGGGCCTTCATGAGCTTCGACGAGGATCGCCCGGTGGTGAACGTCACCAGCGTCAATCCGAACGGACCCGCGGACGTCTATAACTTCCAGCCCATCGATCAAACCAGCGGAGAGGCCGCGCCGCTCGTCGCCGGTCACCCGGTGATGGAGTTTCTCCTCCAACTGCACACCGACATGTTCCTTGGCCTGCCAGGAATGTTGTTCCTGGGCGCCATGGGCCTGCTGCTGGTCGCGGCTCTGGTGTCGGGGGTGGTGCTCTACGCCCCCTTCATGAGGCGACTGCCGTTCGGCACGGTGCGCGCCGACAAGGCCGCGCGAACGCGCTGGCTCGACTACCACAATCTGCTTGGCGTGGTGACCTTGGCCTGGGTGCTGATGGTGGGGGTGACGGGCGTGGTCAACACGCTGGCGACGCCTGTCATCGCCTACTGGAAGGACACCGCGCTTAGCGAGCTAACCGCCGCCTATGACGCTCCGGTGGCGGCGGGCGAGCGCGCGCCGCTCGACGCGGCGGTCAAGCGCGCCAAAGCCGCGCTGCCCGGCATGACGTTGCAGTTCGTGGCGTTCCCCGGATCGTCCTACTCGACCGACCACCACTATGCGGTCTTCTTCCATGGCGACACGCCGCTGACGACCCACATGACCACGCCCGCCCTGATCGACGCGCGGACCGGCGAGCTGTCGGCGGTCGCGCCGATGCCTTGGTATGTGAAGACGCTGTCGCTATCCCAGCCCCTGCACTTCGGCGACTATGGCGGGCTGGGACTGAAGATCTTGTGGGCGCTGCTGGACATCGCCACCATTGTGATCCTGGTGTCCGGTCTCTACCTCTGGTTGGCCAAGCGTAAGAAGACATGAGCCGCAAGGATTTAAGCCTTCGGGCCATATTCGCCGCCCCGCTCTTGCTGTTCGTGCTCAGCATGATCGGCTTGGTCGGGGCCTTGCTGGGCGATGGGCTGTGGGACTGGGTCGGTCAGGGGCTCCTGGCCTCGACGATGATCGTCCTGGCCTGGGTTCTGGTCACCCGCCGGCGCCGGTAGCGGCAGCGCCGCGCCCTCCCCGTCCAGCCGCGACAGGACATTGGTGAGCCGGCCGTCACGATAGCTGCGCTCGCCAGCCGCCAAGATCGTCGGCTGGCCCAGGTTATCTCCGACCGGAAGGTCCAGGGCGGCCTGCGCCGCGTGCTTCTAGCCCAGAAGCGGCTGGGTGGCTTTCGGCCCGACGCAGCCTCGCTCAGAAGTTTGTTCCGCTGTACGGAATATTATTTCATCACTTGGAACGACAACCGCGCTTGCTGTAGGATTTGCGAAAGACCCATGGAGTCGACGCAGGTATGGACCGGGCGGTTTCCCGCAGCTTCGCTATCTTGGAGGCGCTGGCCCGATCGCATGGACCTGCGCGGTTGTCCGACCTCTCTGCGGCGACTGATCTCCAGAAGAGCACGGTCCACCGTATTCTCGCGACGCTCTCGGAGCTGGGATACGCTGACCAGGACGACTCCGGACGCTATCGCCCCACCCTTAGGTCCTGGGAGATCGGCATTGGCGTTGTCGCCGACCTCCCAATCTACCGCGTCGCCGCGGGCTTCCTTCAGACGCTTCACCGAACCACCGGAGAAACGGTCAGCCTGACGGTGCTGTCTGGAAGCGACGTCCTCTATCTTGAGAAGCTCACCGCCGCTCGGCCGGTGCGTTTCCTCACCCGGGTCGGAAGTCGCGTGCCGGCGCCGCTCACCGCGGGCGGCAAGGCGATCCTCTCGGTTCGCATCGACGCCCCTCAGATTATCGAAGAGGCCGCAGCCCATCGCGCCCTAGATATCCCCGCCCTGATGACGGAACTCGAAGAGTGCCGTCAGCGGGGATACGCGCTCTCCGGCTACAGCCCCGGCGTCACGAGCATCGGCGCAGCGGTTGCAGCCGGAGGCGCACCCCCGGACGCCGCCTTGTCCGTATCTGCGCCCAGCGAGAGGCTCGCCGGCAAGAAGCGCGAGGCGATCATCGAGGCGCTGCTGGAAACCCGGGCTCGCATGACCGAGGCCCTGGACCGGCCATGAGCCAGCCCGTGTTGGAAACGCCGGTCGGGGAGCGGCTGGCCAGCTATGTCAGCGGCGCTCTGGACGTCTGGCCTTGCGAGGCGCATCGCCAATTGGCCAAGCTCCACATCCTGGACACGCTTGCGGCCATTGTCGCATGCCGCGACTTGGAGCCCGCCGTCTTGGCCCGCGACTACGCCCTGTCGCTCAGCGGCGACGGCGGACCGAATGCAGCCACGATCCTAGGCACTCACGCGCGCGCCAGCATCGTCGATGCGGCGTTCGCCAGCGCCATGACCGGCCACGCCGCAGAGATCAACGACTTCATTCCATCGGCCTTCGTTCAGCCGGGCCCCGCGGTGCTTAGCGCAGCCCTCGGGATCGCCGAGACGCGGGGAGCTTCGGGCGCCGACCTGCTCCGCGCGGTCATGGCCGGCTATGAGCTGGCCGGGCGCATGCCCAAGGCTCTTGGCGTCGAGAACCTCCGCCGCGCGGGCGTCGCAAATCACGGCCTTGGGCCCCTGTTCGGCGCCGCCACAGCCGCCGCGATCCTGCTGCGCCTGCCCACCGACCGGATCGGCGACGTATTCACCTTTTGCGCTCAGCAGGCCTCCGGTTCCTGGCAATGGCTGCTCGACGTCGAACACATCGAAAAGGCGTTCGTCTTCGCCGGCATGGGCGCTCGCGACGGCCTTCATGCCGCGCTGATGGTGGCAGCCGGCTTCAGGGGCGTTCGGGACGCCCTAGACCATCCGGCCGGCTGGATGCGCAGCGCGATGTTCTCCGGCGGCGATGCGAACCGGGCCTACCTCGTCGACGACCTCGGCGAGCGCTCCGAACTGCCGCTCACCGCGTTCAAGCGCTATCCGGTCGGCGGCCCGACGCAGCCGGCGGTCGAGGCGCTCCTGGACCTGTCGACGGAGATCGCGGGCCAAGCGGTTCAAAGCGTACTCATCGAGATGCCGGGCCGCTGGCAGGCGTTCCGCGACGCCGCGATGCCCGCACTCAATCTGCGCTACCTCGCGGCGATCATCCTGATCGACGGGCGACTGGACTTCGTGAGCGCGCAGAGCCTTACGCGCATGGCGCAGGATGAGGCGGTCAAGGATCTAGTGGCGAAGATCGAGATCGCCCACGACCCTGCGCAGGAGGCCGCGCCCGGCTCGCCGAGGACGGAGTCCGCCCGCGTGCGGATCACCTTGGAAGACGGGCGAGAATTCTCGCGGTTTGTCCCCCATGTCCTGGGATTTCCGTCCCATCCGATGGACGCGGCCGATGTGGAATCCAAGGCCTTCAACCTGATGGAAGAGCACCTGGGGGCCGAGCGCGCGCGGGCCGTCATCGACGCGGTCCGAGGGATAGAGACCCTCCCCGACTGCAAACCGCTCATCGAACTCGTCGCACGCTGAACGTCCAGGAGCAGGCCCCGAGATGAGCGCATTTCCTCCCGAACCCATCACTGACGGACCTGTGGTCGAGACCGCGCAGGGCAAGGTGCGCGGGTTGCGCTCAGGATCAGTCTCGGTCTTCAAGGGCATGCGCTACGGCGCCGACACGTCCGGACCAAACCGGTTCCGCCCACCCCAGCCCCCGCCTACCTGGAGCGGCGTCCAGGACGCCCTGGCCTATGGCCCCCAGTCTCCACAGATGCGCGGGCCGCTGGCCGACAAGGGGCCGATGAGCGAGGACTGTCTTCGCGTCAACGTCTGGACGCCAGGAACCGAGCCGGCCCGGCGGCCGGTGATGGTCTGGTTCCACGGCGGCGGGTTCGAGGCGGGATCAGCGTCGCAGAAGGTCTATGACGGTTCGCGGCTGGCGGCTCGCGGCGACGTCGTGGTCGTCAGCCTCAACCACCGTCTCAATGTGTTCGGCCATTGCTTCTTGGGCGATCGCCTGGGCGAAGCCTACGCCGCGGCCGGCAATGTCGGATATCTGGACCTGATCGCGGCGTTGCGCTGGGTGCGTGAGAACATCGCTAGCTTTGGCGGCGACCCTGGCAACGTCACCATCTTCGGACAGTCCGGCGGCGGCCGGAAGGTTAGCCTCTGCTATGCGGGCGAAGACGCCAGCGGCCTGTTCCACCGCGGCGTCGTCCAGAGCGGCTCGCACCTGCGGGTCCAGGCGCCCGAGAAGGCGGCCCAGCTCACCGACGCCCTGCTGAGGACGCTCGACCTGGCGCCCAGCGACGCCGGCAAGCTGCTGGAGGCGCCTGTCGAGGCGCTGAGCGCGGCTCAGTTGAAGGTGATGCGCGAGACGCGGTCGCGGTTCTCGCCCGTGCTGGACGGCATTGCCTTCAAGACCCACCCTTTCCTTCCGGCGTCCCCGGCGATTTCGAACCATCTGCCGATGATGGTCGGCACGACACGCACCGAGCTCTCCAACCAGCTGGGCTATGAACCTGGCGCCTTCGACTTGGATATGGCCGAGCTGCGCCGACGTTTGCCGCGCTATGTGGGCGAGGACGAGGTGGACGCGGCGATCGCCGCGTTCCAGGCGACCAGCCCGGACGCCTCGCCTTCAGAGCTCTACTTCAAGATCGCCTCGGCTCGCGGCTACATCCTGGACCAGACCATCATGGCCGAACAGCGGGTGAAGGCCGGCGCGGCCCCGACCTATTCCTACCAACTGGTCTGGCGCTCTCCTGCCGAGGGCGGGCGGCGCATCAGTCAACACACCCTCGACCTGCCGTTCATGTTCGACAACGTCGCGGCCGCCACGCACCTCACGGGTCCCGAGAGCGAGGAGACCAGCCAGCTCGCGGACGCCATGGCGCAGACCTGGATCAGCTTTGCGCGCACCGGAGATCCCAACAACGCCGCCATTCCAAGCTGGCGAGCATACGACCTGACCGATCGGCCGGTGATGCTGTTCGATATCCCCCCAACACTTGCTGAAGATCCCTACGCCGGCGAGCGGACCTTTATGAGCCGCTACGACAGCCAACAGATGGGTCGCACCCTGCACCGGTAGGGCCGCGCGGTTGATTTGGACATGACGATGCTTAAGCCCTCACTGACGATATTCGCCATTGGATTGGCGTTGAGCGCCGCGCCAGCCTCCGCCCAGGAGGCGAGCGGACCACGCCCTGCGGTTCCGTCGGCCGAAGCCAGGACGGTTGCGGCCTCGCCCCGTCACGCCCTTGCGCAGGCGGCGGGCTTCCGCGCGCTCCACTACTGCACCGGCTTGTTCTCATCAGGGATGAGCGAGGCGCTCGTCGAAGCGACCGCGGGCGGCCGTAGCGCGCGGGCCGCCGCCTTGCCTATGAAGATCGACCGTGAAACGCGCACCGTGTCGGTCCGCTATCTGCCGGACATGGAGCCCCGCATCGCCGCCTGGCGTCCAAACCTCGGCTGCGTCCAGCTCCCGATCAGCGCGAAAATGGAGGCGGTCGGCGCTCTTGCGCCCTGGCCCGCGGACGTCCTAGCCCCAGATCTCGACGCTCGCCCCTGGCCGCTGGGCGATCAGAACGCAGTCGCAAGGCTGCGCAAACCGCAAGCCGCCCGGCTGGAGCAGGTCCTCGACCAAGCGTTCCTCGGTCAAACCGGCCCCTACAAGGGCTCGACCTGGGGCGTGGTGGTCATCAAGGACGGCAAGATCGTCGCCGAGCGCTATGGGCCCGGCTATGGGCCGCACGTCCTGTCCCGCACCAACTCCATGTGCAAGAGCCTCGCCGCCAGCCTAGTGGGGGTTGGCGTGCGCAAGGGCCTGATCGACCTTCAAAAGAAGGCGCCCTTGAGCGAGTGGACGCGGCCGGGAGATCCTCGCGGCGACATCACCGTCAATGACCTCCTGCACATGGCGAGCGGCCTCTACACCGAAGCTGCCGGCGATCCTCAGCAGTCCCTCTACAGATCAGGGGCCGCGGCCGCCGAGGTCTCGGCGCTGAACATGGTCGATGCACGCCCCGGATCGCGGTTCGTCTACGCCGGATCGGACACAATCTTGGCCGTTCGCGCGCTTCGCCAGGCGGTGGGAGATGATCACGCCTTCATCAGCTTCCCTCACCGCGAGCTCATGTGGAAGATCGGCATGACGCGGACGCTCATCGAGACCGATTGGAATGGCGACTTCCTGGCCTCGGGGCAGTGCTGGAGCACGGCGCGCGACTTCGGGCGCTTTGGCCTACTGCATCTGGCGGACGGCAAATGGAACGGCGAACAGATCTTGCCGGCCGGCTGGGCCAAGTATGTCTCAACGCCCGCGCCCGCCCAACCGCCCGCCCGCGCCACGCCAGGTCCTGCCTATGGCGCGCAGTTCTGGATCTATGGGGGGCTGGAGGGACTTGCGCTTGACGCCTACAGCCCGGGCGGCGCGCTTGGTCAGTACGCCATGATCATTCCTTCAAGGAACATCGTGGTGGTCCGCCGGGGCCTCGACCAGGGCGAAGGCTTCAAAATCGCCAAGTTCTCCTCAGACGTCGTCGCAGCTCTGGGGCGCTGAAATGGGGGCGCCGCGCAACCGATCGCCCGCGAGCGGCGGTGACTTGCTCACCTCTTCGGAGACCGCGGCGTGAGCGAGCAAGGCCCCGGCGCCGGCCCCTGGCGCAAGGGCGAACCAGAGGCGCACGGTCTTTCCGCCGAAGCCCTGAACCGCGCCGCCGATGCGCTCGCCGTCGCAGGCGAGCGACAGGGGTTCGTCGTCATCCGCAACGGCGTCCTGGTATATGAACGCTATTGGCGGAACGACTATCATCTGGCCTCGCCCGAATGGCGAAACGTGTCGTTCTCGTCGGGCAAGTCCTGGGGCTCGACGATGGTCGGCCTGGCCTACACAAAGGGCCTCCTGGGGCTCGACGATCTCGCCGCCCGCTATCGCCAACCGGCGGCGTCCGGCCTGAGGCCGGAAACGACAATCCGGCACCTGCTCACCATGACCAGCGGCGGCACCCTGAACGTCAAGCCGAGCTCTCGACCTCCGCGTCGGCTGGACGACCCAAGGCCGCCCGGCCCCGGGGTTGAGTACGCTTGGGAGAAGGTCGGCGAGAAGGGCTCACCGCCAGGCTACGGGGTCTCGCTTCCTGCCGGCCAAGCCTTCTACTACGACGGCGCGGCGGCCGATCATCTGGCGGACATCGTTGCGACCGCGGCCGGGGTGAGCAGCCATCGCTTCATGATGGAACAGATCGTCTCGCCGCTTGGCTGCGACAATTTCAACTATCAGCCCGAGGGCGTCGATCGGAACGACAACGTCCGTTTCGGCGGCTCGATCGTGCTGTCTTGCCGCGACATGGCCAGGCTCGGGCAGCTCTATCTGAACGGCGGCCGCTGGGACGGACGACAGCTCATCGATGCGGGCTACATCGGTCAGGCCGCCAGCCCGTCCCCGGCCAATCCCAGTTACGGCTTTCTGTGGTGGCTGAACGCCGCCGCTCGGGTTCCAGCTGCTCCAGCCACGATGTTCTTCGCCGCCGGCGCGCGGGGACAGTTCTGCTTTGTCCTGCCAGACCAGGAGATCGTCATAGCCACGATGGGGTTCGGCGCGGCTCAACTCTCGGCCGAGGCGGCCTGGGACGCGCTTGGCCCGGTGATTTCGCAGCTGCCGCCCAGCAGCGCCTGAGCGTTCTCAATGACTAGGGAGGACTGATCTCGCCGATCTCGGCGCAGGCCGTCAATAGCGCCTCGATCGCCTCCTGCAGATGCTCGCCGGTCATTCTGGACTCTCCATTCGACACGGTGATCGCTGCGATCGGTCGTCCGTCCGGGCCGGAAATGGCCGAGGCGACAGCCAGGACGCGGGCCGTCAGCCCGCCGCTCACCATCGCAAAGCCGTCACGGCGGACCTTCGGCAGGTCCTGCATGATCTCGTCGAGCGTCACATCGAGGTCCGGCCGCTCGGCCAGTCCGCGCGAGATGGCGGCCTGCGGCTCGCTCATGGCGCTGAGGAAAATCCGCCCCGAGGCCGTGACGGCCATTGGCGCGCGGGTGCCGTTGAGTGGGGTGTAGCGGAGCACCCGCGCTGGCGCGACCCGGTCCAGGAAAAGCACTTCATCGCCCACCGGCACGGTTAGCAAAACCGTATCGAGGGTCAATTGATGGAGCTTTTGCAGGTGCGGCGAAATCATCCGGCGCAGCGCGTTGGTCGAGATAATCGCCACGCCCAATTCCCACGCCTTGAGCGAAGCGAAATATCGCGCCGTCTCCTCGTCCTTCTGCACGTAGCCAAGCTCGATCAAGGTCCCGAGCAGGCGATGGACATTGCTCTTCTGGAAGCCGAGCGCCTCGGTCAGGGCGCTCAGCCGCATCGGCCGCTTGGCGCGCGACAACACTTCCAGAACAGCAAAACCCTTGGCGACAGTGGTGTCCATGGAGCCCCCCGAGGCGATGATACCAGCGCGTTCCAAATAGTGAAACACTCTGCCTGTTCCATATAATAGAACGATAATCTAACATATAGACGACCGGTTTAATCGATGCTTATGATTGCGTAACGGCGGTCAACAATGGCGGTCGATCAACATCAGGGGGGACTCATGCTGAAGTCCGACTGTCTGCGCGGCGCGTCAGCCGTGGCTATTCTGCTGGGCGCGGGTCTGACGGCGACCAGCGCCTTTGCCCAAACCGGCGAGATCGCCGAAGTCATCGTCACTGGCTCGTATATTCGCGGCACCCCCGAGGATGCGGCTCTGCCGGTGGACGTTCTTTCGGCCCAGGACCTGCAAAAGCAGGGCGCGCCCAGCATGGTCGACATCGTCAAGTCGATCCCCGGCGTCCAGAGCGTGCTCGGAGAAACCAACCAATTCGCCAGCCAAGCCACCACCGGCTCTGGGAACATCAATCTTCGCGGGCTTGGCGCGGTGCGCACCCTGGTGCTGATGAACGGCAGGCGTCTGGCCAGCTCGCCCGGCGGCTCTGGCGTGGACACCAATCTGCTGCCGACAGCCGCGATCGGCCGGATCGAGGTCTTGAAGGACGGCGCGGCCGCCACCTACGGTTCGGACGCGATCGGCGGCGTCGTCAACTTCATCACCCGCACCGATCTCAACGGCCTGGAGCTCAACGGCAGCTACACCGCGATCGACGGTTCGAACGGCGACTACTCCTTGAGCGCGAACTATGGGTGGGTCGGAGATCGCGGCGACGCGCTGCTGTCCGTCGGATACCGCCACCGCTCGGAGCTGGACACGCTCGAACGCGACTGGGCGGTGAACGACTATCTGGAAAACCCGAACGGCAGCTGGTCCGGGTTCGGCAATCCGGGCTCCTATGTCTCAGGAACCACCCGGATCATCGACCCCAACTGCACCGCTCTGGGCAACACCTTGGTGACCGCCGCGGCCGGAACCCAGAGCTGCTACTTCCAGTTCGGCCGTTTCAACAATCTGGTCGAGACCGAGGACCACTATCAGATCTACGGCCAGATCAATTGGGACCTGACCGACAAGATCAAGCTGCACGCCGAGGCGCTCTACGCCAGCCATGACGTGCCCCATGAGGGCACCTCGCCGTCGTATGGCCCCACCCAGGCGTTCGGCCCCGGCGCGGCCTCCGGCTCCTTCATCATTCCGCGTAGCAACCCTGGCCTTTGCGGAACCGCGGGCCTGGCGGCCTGCCTTCCCGGCAGCCTGTTCTCGCAGCTGACGCCGGCTCAACAGACGGCCGTCAACACGGCCGGCTTTACGGCGGCGAACATCCTGCTCTGGCGCCCCTACGGCGTGGGCGGCAACCCGCTGACCGGAGGCTCCAAGCCCGACCAGCGGTTCTTCGAGGGCTGGCGCTTCTCGGGCGGCCTCAGCGGCGAGTTCGACAACGGGATCGGCTGGGACGTGGCGGTGACCCACATGGTCAACCGCAGCGACATCGTCACCTACGACATTCCCGTTGCGCGGCTCTACTACGCCCTGAACGGCTTGGGCGGTCCCGGCTGTGACACCGACCCGGTGACGCCCGGCGTGCAGGGCGGCGTCGCCGGCGTCGGTTCCTGCCTCTACTACAATCCCTTCTCGAGCGGGATCGCCGCCAACGCCGCCAGCGGCGAGACAAATCCGAACTTCGTGGCCGGCTCGGCGGCGGCCAACGCCAACAGCCGGGCCATCGGCCAGTGGCTGTTCCAACCGTATGGCTACCAGTCGGAGACGACCCTAACGGTCGTCGATGCGGTGATGAACGGGCAGCTTTCCATCGATCTTGGAGGTGGCCAAATCGGATGGGCGGCCGGCGCGCAGTACCGCGACAACGGCTTCAAGCGCGACGTCAACAACATCAACAACATCGCGCTCAACCCCTGCCCCGAAGAGGGCGTCGTCAACTGCGCCACCGGCAAGGGCAACGGCGTCTTCGGCTTCCTCGGTCCGCTCTCCGAGCAGGACCTCGACGCCTCGGTCTACGCGGCCTTCGGCGAACTGCAGGTCCCCATCACCGAGAGCCTTTCCCTGCAACTGGCCGTGCGCCACGAAGAGCACGGCGGCGACGTCGGCTCGACCACCAACCCGAAGATCGCCCTGCGGTGGCAGGCCACCGACTGGTTGGCCTTCCGCGCCTCTGCGGGCACCACCTTCAGGGCGCCGACAACGTCGAACCTGCTGCCCGACGCCAACACCACCCAGGCCTTCATCACCCAGACCAGTGGCTATAGGGCGTTCGACACCACCGGAAATCCGGCCCTGAAGCCGGAGACCGCCGACACATTGAACATCGGGGCCCTTGTGCGGTTCGGCGATTTCAGCGCCACGCTCGACTACTGGTCGTTCGACTTCCAGGACACCATCGAGGCGGAGTCCGGAGCTGGTCTGCTGTCGACGATCTTCCCCAACGGGTCCTCGACGACCTTGCCCAACGGCTGCGCGAATCCAGCGCTCGCGCCGCTGGTCGCCCGGTTCGTCTTCCAGGGCGGGATCTGCTCGCCGGCCGCCATCCAGCGGGTGAAGCTGACCACGATCAACGGTACGGGCACCAAGACCTCCGGCGTCGATTTCGCGGCCAATTACCATGCCGGCGATGTCTGGGGCGGGTCGATGAACTTCGGTCTCGATGGATCTTTCTTGCTCAAGTACGACAGCGGCCCGGCTTTCATCGAAGGCATCCAGGTCGAGGCCGGCCAGAAACTGGCCGGAACCCATGGCGGCACGGCGGGCGGGACATCCTTCCCAGAGCTGCGCGCCAATCTGTTCGCCGAGTACGCCCGCGACATCCACAATCTGCGGGTGACGCTACGCTACATCGACAGCATGCAAGACGTGCGCGACGGGCGGTTCGGCGGGACCAACATCTTCGGGCCTAACGGGGCGGTGTTCGGCTACCTGCTGCCGCAAGGGGCTAAACTCGACGCCTTCATCACCACCGACGTCACCTACCGCGTCCATCTGCCGTGGGACACCACGGCCACAGCCACCATAGCCAACCTGTTCGACGCTGATCCGCCGTTCGCCAGGCGCGACCTCAGCTACGACCCGGCCACGGCCAATCCGCTCGGCCGGACCTACAAGCTGAGCGTCACCAAGCGCTTCTGATCGCCACCTCCGCCCCCTCCCCGGCGGACTAAACTGAGCGCCGCTTTCCGGAGCGGCGCTCGCTCTTTGTCCCGTGCTGGAGTTCCGCAGTGAGTAGCCCCAAGGTCGCCCCGCCCCTTCGTCTTGGGACGAAACTCCTCTACGCCAGCGGGGCGGTGGCCAACGTCATCAAGCAGCGCGGGATCTCGACCTTCCTGCTGCTGTTCTACAACCAGGTGGTCGGGCTCCCAGCGGCGACGGTTTCGACCGCGATCATGATCGCGCTGATCTTCGATGCTTTCGTCGATCCGCTGGTCGGGCAGATCTCAGACAACTTCCGATCTCGCTGGGGACGGCGCCATCCGTTCATCTATGCGGCGGCGGTCCCGGTCTCAGTCGCCTTCTTCATGATCTGGAACCCGCCCCAGGGCTGGGAAGGCGCCGAGCTCTTCACCTTCCTGCTGATCTGCCTGCTGTCGGTGCGTCTCTTCGACACCTTCTTCGAACTGCCTTCTGCCGCCCTGCTCCCGGAGCTGACCCGCGACTACAATGAGCGCACCCGCATCATCGCCTGGCGCTCCCTGTTCGGCGTGATCGGAGGCGTGGCCTCAACGCTGCTGGCCTATCAGGTCTTCCTGCGCGAGAACCCCGATGGCTCGGGCGGCGTCCTCGCCCGCGAGGGCTACTTCGGCTACAGCATCGCGACGGCCATCCTGATCTTCACCTTCATCATGATCTCGGGGCTCGCGACCCACCGCCAGATCCCCTATCTCGCCACTCCGCCAAGCCGGAAAATCACACTGGGCGCGATGCTCCGCGAGGTCGGTGCGACCTTGAACAACCGCTCCTTCATCGTCCTGACCTTGTCGGGAATGTTCCTCTATGTGGCGCTCGGAGCCAAAGGCGCGCTCGAGCTCTATTTCAGCCTTTATTTCTGGGGCTTCACCCAGGCTCAGCTCTCGCTGTTCACGATCTCGGCGATCTTCGCCAGCGTGATCGGCGTGATGATCGCTCCGTCCTTGGCCGCTCGCCTTGGAAAGAAGCGCACGTCCCTGATCACCTTCACCCTGGCCGTGATCGCCGGCATGGCGCCCATTGGCCTGAGGTTGGCCGGGGTCATGCCGCCGAACGGCTCGAGCGCGCTCTTCTGGATCATGTTCTTCGACTACATCGTCAACGGCGCGCTTTCGATGATCAACGGGGTGATGTTGAGCTCGATGATCGCCGACGTCGTCGAGGACTCCGAAGTCCGCACCGGCCGTCGCTCAGAGGGCTTGCTCAACTCGGCCGATAACCTGTTCAAGAAAATCGTCAGCGGCGTCGGCGTGTTCGTTTCCGGCTGGATCCTCACCCTGATCGTCTTTCCCAAGGGCGCTAAGCGCGGGGAAGTCGATCCCGAGATTCTGCAGGGGCTCGGCATGATGTATCTGCCGATCAACGGTGCATTCTACGTCGCCGCGATCCTTTGCCTGGTTCTCTACAACATCACTCAGCAGTCGCATGAAGAGAACCTGCGCAAGCTGGGCGAGCGCGAATTGGCCGCCGACCCCACCGGCGGCGGACCACCCTGAGCGCCTCCTTAAGGTGACCGCGCTCCTGAAGTCGGAAGGATTGGACGCCGTCTATCACCTCGACGGCGGCATCTTGAAATACCTGGAGACGGCCAGCGAACCGACCAGCCTTTGGCAGGGTGCAGGTCGGTGAAGTTAGGGATCCACAAGTGTTCAACTCGTCGGCGCCTACTTGGTCGCCGCCCGGGAAGGATCGGCGATGAGATCACACTTGCCCTCGGTTCGGGGCAGGTTAGACGCGCCCGTCGCGCGCCAGTAGCCTTTGCCGGTCTTATGGTCCACGCCGATAACGAAGGCCATGCTGGCCGTTGTTATCGAGCCCTCTGACCGCTGCGCGTTAGCGCTGCAGGCCGCTGTCTCGCAGAGATTCACACCAAACTCACGATCCCGAGAGTCCCACTCTTGCAGCATGTTGGGTGCGACCCGGAAAATTCGCGGACCCGCGCGAGAGGTCGTCTGAACGCCAGTGCTTCCCAGTTGCGCCGGTATCTCGCAGCTGAGGAAGTGCGGCGACTGTGACCAGACCGCAGGAGACTGGAGCGCCGCGCAAACTCCCACAAGCAACGAAAGCCAGATCTTCATGGTCGTGGACCCTTTCGGCCTAAAGCCAAGGTCGCAGTCACGGCCACGCAGAACAATCGGGTCGAATACCGAGGGACCGCTCAGCCTTGCCCCGAGCATGCTCGCCCCCCACCAAGATGTGGCGCTTGCGACGTAGGCGACGTCGTTGGGACGAGGCGCCTGGCCCAAGCGAGACCGAGCGGTCCATCTTGGACCGCCCGACCCGCTCGAGGGCTGAGAGAGCTTAGAAGTTGAAGGTGAGCTTGGAGTAGTAGTAGCCGCCGTTGATGCCGAAGGGCGAGAAGGTCGGATACTGTGTCACGTAGGCGCTGTTGTTGGTCTGAAGATACTCATCTCGCAGTTGCTGGTTCACCCTGTCCGGATAGGTGTTGAACAGGTTGTTGGCGCCGACGGCGAGCTTGATTTGGTCGGTGATCTTGTAGGCGACCTCCAGGTCGGTGATGAAGGTCGGGTCGATCTTGGTCTCGTAGTAGACGGCCCCAGTCCGGCTGGTGAGGCCCGACGAAGGGCCATAAAGCGCCTGGCGCAAGTTCACCGTCAGCTTGTCCCAGGTCCAGAACGCGCCGGCGACGAAGCGGTACTTCGGCGCGGCGTCTTCCAGGTTGGCGATGGTGGTCGGGCTGAACAACGAAGCGCCGGCGAGTTGCGCCGGCGGCGGCGCGATCTTGGTGACCTTGGTTTCGTTGTAGTTGGCGGTCAGCGACCATTGGACCGAGCCGTAGTCGGCGAAGTCCGATGAGGCCGTCAGGACCATTTCCGCGCCGCGGGTGCGGGTATCCAGGCCGTTGGTGAAGATGGTGATCCCGGTCTGGGTGACGGTCGGGTCCAGCACATTGCCGTTGGCAAGGATGGCGTCGCGGACGGCGGCGAGGTTCAGGGCGCCGCCCGAGCCGAACAGCGAGCCGGAGCCGACAATCCGGTCCTCGACGGTGATCTGATAGGCGTCGAAGGTGATGGTCACGCCGCCGCCCGGGTGCGCGACGAAGCCGGCGCTGAAGTTGGTCGACTTTTCGGGATCGAGGCCATCGATCCCGACCAATCGCGCGGCCGCCGAGTTCGGCGGAAGCTGCACGAAGGCCGCCGTCGGCGAGACATTGGTCGCCGAATAATAGGATTCCGCCAGGGTCGGGGCGCGGAAGCCAGTGCTCGCCGTGCCGCGGATGGCGAAGGTGTCGTTGAAGTCGTAGCGAGCCGTGCCTTTGACCACGGTGGTGTCGCCGAAGTCGCTGAAGTTCTCGTAGCGGATGGCGGCGTCGAGCTTCAGGGCTTCGATCGGAGACAGGGCGCCGTTGGCGTAGATGGCCCAGTTCTCGCGGCTATGGGCACCGGCGTCGGTGAGCGCAAAGCCCGGGTAGGACTGTGAGCCTTCCTTGTAGCGCGAAGCCGGATCGCCGGGTTTGATCTCATATTCCTCCTGCCGATACTCCGCGCCGAACGCCATGTTGAGCGGGCTGGCCATGCCGACATCGTATTCGCGCGAGACATCCAGCGTGGTGGTCCACTGGCTGGCCATGAAGTCGCCGGCGTGGAAGTCGCTGGGCGAGAAGCCGGGCGTGGTGGGCGTCGAGGTGTCGATATAGAGCGAGCGGTTGAACGAGTTGAGGACGTCGATGCCGATCTCGTCGCGGCCATAGGTGGTCGACAGGTCCCAGTTCCAGACTTCGCCGATCACACCGCGAAGACCGCCGCTGATGGCGTAGTCCGTCTCATCGAGCGCCATCTTCGGGCTGAAGCCGTAGGGGCGCGGCACCGTGCCGTCCCTGCCGACGACCAGGTTCGGCACGCGGTAGTTCTCGAACGCGGCGCCGTATTTCACGCCGTATGTGCCGAAGCTGTAGATCTCGAGGCTGTCTGAGATCTCGTAACCGGCGTTGAAGGCGAAGATGTTCAGCCGGTATTCCGCGTCGCCGGCGATGCGGTTCATGTACGGATATTCGTCGGTGGTCGCGATTTGTGGATAGCGCGAGAGTCGCGAAGTCGAGGTGAGGTTGTAGGGGGTGTCGAGCACCCGGGGATCAACGTCGCCGCGGAAGGTGTGGTCGTGCCAGCGGCTCTCGAACGTCATGTTCAGATAGGCGTTTTCGAAGGGCTCGACGCCCAGGTTGGCGGTGACGTCGCCGGTCAGGCCGCCGCCGTCCATGTACTTGCCGCCCGACAAGACGACAGAGCCGCCGTCGGGATCGTCCTTCAAGATGATGTTGATCACGCCGGCGATGGCGTCCGTGCCGTACTGAGCCGCCGCGCCGTCCTGCAGGACTTCGATGTGGCTGACCGCGCCCAGTGGAATGAAGTTGAGGTCAGCCGTCGCGCCGCCTTGGAACGGGCCGCCCAGCACCGCCAGGTTGCTGGTGCCGTGCCGGCGCTTACCGTTGATCAGCACCAGGGCATGGTTGGGGCTGAGCCCCCGCAGCTTGGCCGAGAGCGTCAGGTTGGCCGCGTCGCCCCCAAACGCCTGGGCGTTAAACGACGGAATGTTCTGGGCGATCGCCTGGATGAGGTCAGACTGCGCGACCCGCGCCAGCGCAGTCTCGTCGAGCACCTGGATCGGTGCCGGGCTGTCGATGGCCCGCAGGCCGGTGGTGCGGGTGCCGGTGACAATCAGCACATCAAGTTCGGCGGTGGCCGGCGCGGCGGCGGTCGTCTGCGCGTTCGCCAAGCTGGTCGAGAGTAGAGTCGCGAGAGAGACGCCCGCGAGCAGTCCAATACGCATTTTTCTTCTCATGTTTTATTGCCCCCACAACAAAGGCGGCCACGATCGGCCGCCGGACTCACAGTCCCGGCTAGAATTCAGAGGACTGGGTTCAAATAGGCGCGCGCGCCGGCGCCTCTCTGGGGCCGCTAACGGCCGCCAGGATCGGTTCATTCCGTCGATTGCATATTGAGGATGCGCATCCAGGCGCGAAAATCGCCAACGGGATGCCTTCAAATACTGTATTTACTAAAATCAACACGCCGATAACTCCCCCGCCCATGGAGATCGACCCGCCCTGTTTGTTTCCTCGAAAGATCTTATCGTTGTCTTTGCACACCTATCGACGTCGTCACGATTCTGACTGGCGTCGAAGACTGTCTTAGGCTCGTCACGAAACGATATGGGTGTCAATGATATGGATATCGTCGTTTCCGCGAGTCCCCAAAGGAGTCGAAAACTGAAGACATTGTGTTCGATATCTGAACACGAAGCCGGTTTCGGCAGCCGTTTTTTTGGTCACAAGGCCAGTGCGTGGGTAGATGCTTCATCCACCACCTCAAATCCTGCGGAATATTGAGGCTGTGGCGCCCCAAGTTTGACCAACCCGCGCCGATTGCAGTCGTTTTGAACGCTCACCGCTTGAACCCGGCCACGGTCACGCCGGTCATGAACGCCTTGTGGTCGTTTGGGGGTTTGAGCGATGGGGATTAGTCGGCGCTTATTACTGCATCGGATGGGTGCGGCTGGCGGCTATGGAGCCGCCTATTCGGCGATGCGGACCTTGGGCCTGATGGGGGCGGTGGCGTCGGTGGCGACACCCGCCATGGCCGCGGACGCAGGGCGCGGAAAGCGCGTGGTCATCCTGGGCGGCGGTATCGCCGGCCTGACTTCGGCCTACGAGCTGGAGCGGGCCGGCTACTCGGTGACGCTGCTGGAGGCGCGTGATCGTCTGGGAGGGCGTAACTGGACGCTGCGTGACGGTTCGAAGGTCGAGATGGTGGGCGAGCAGACCCAGACCGTCTCCTTCGCCGACGGCCTCTACATGAACGCCGGTCCGGCGCGGATTCCCAGCCACCACCAGGGCCTGCTCTCCTATTGCGAGAAGCTGGGCGTGCCGCTGGAGGTCGAGATCAATTCAAGCCGTAGCGCCTATCTCTGGGCCGAGGGCGGCAAGCGCCTGCAGATGCGCCAAGGGGTGAACGACACCCGCGGCTACATCTCAGAGCTGCTGGCCAAGGCGGTCAACAAGGGGGCGCTGGATCAGAACCTGACCCTGGAGGACAAGGAAAAGCTGCTGCCGTTCCTGAAGGCCTACGGGGACCTGACCGAGGACATGGCGTTCAAGGGCACCGAGCGCTCGGGCCTGTTGCAGGCGCCGGGCGCGGCCGACCAGTTCTCCAAGGCGCGCGATCCGGCCGCCTTCCGCGACCTGCTCAATCATCCGCAGCTCGGCGCGACCCTGTTCGAAGACAACATCAACATGCAGGCGACGATGTTCCAGCCGGTCGGCGGCATGGACCAGATCATCGTCGGCTTCGAACGCGCGATCCGCAGCCCGATCATCAAGAACGCCGAGATCACCCAGATCCGGGCCGACGGCAAGGGCGTGAAGATCACCTATCGCGACCGCGTGAGCGGCAAGACCCAGGTGGTTGAGGGCGACTATACGATCATCACCTTGCCGCTGGCCCTACTGGCCAAGATCGACAACAACTTCAGCAAGGACGTGAAGGCGGCGGTCGCCTCCGTGCCCAACGACTTCTCCAACAAGATCGGCTTCGATTCGCCGCGCTTCTGGGAGAAGGAGCAGATCTACGGCGGCATTTCCTTCGTCGGCGGGGACACCAGCCTGGTCTGGTACCCGTCCAACGGCCTGCACACCGCGCGCGGCATGTTGCTGGCCTGCTACGGCTCGGGACCGCGCGCAGAGGCCTTCGCCAAGCGCCCGCTGAGCGAGCAGATCGCCATCGCCCGGAACGTTGTGGGCAAGGTGCATCCGGGCCACGAGGGCAAGTTGACCAACCCGGTCGTCGTGAACTGGAGCAAGATCCCCTACAACATGGGTCCCTGGCCGCGCTGGGGCGAACATGGCGGCGTGCAGGAAGGTCACTTCGATTCGGCCGAGTATCGTCTGTTGAACCAGCCGCACGGCCGCGTTCACTTTTCGGGCGCCCATCTCAGCCAAACGCCGGGTTGGCAGGAAGGCGCGATCTTCTCGGCGCAACGGACCATCGCGGCGCTCAACGGTCAGGTCAAAGATCAGTCGCTGGTGGAATCACGCGCGGCGGCTTGATCCGCATCGATATCGCCGGCCCAGTACTCAAGCTCATTCATAGGAATCGATTTCATGCGAAACTTCATCCTGCCCGCCGCACTGCTCGCGCTGGCGGCGGCCACCCCGGCCAGCGCCCAGGTCAAGCGGATCGGCGCCCCCACCTCCCCCATTCTTCAGGCGGCGGTCGTGCCGGCGGGGACGGACATCATGTATGTCAGCGGGATCACGCCCCCGGCCCTGAACGCCGGGGCCCCGGCCGGGACGCCGGTCGAGTTCGGCGACACCAAGACCCAGACCATCGGCGTGCTGAAACGCATTGAGGACATACTGAAGGCCCAGGGCCTGACCCATGGCGACGTCTTCATGATGCGCGTGCTGTTGGTCGGCGATCCGGCCAAGGGCGGCAAGATGGACTTCGCTGGCATGATGGAGGGCTACAACCAGTTCTACGGAACCGCCGCCCAGCCCAACAAGACCGCGCGCATCACCAGCCAAGTCGCCGCCCTGGTCGCGCCGGGGATGATGGTCGAGATCGAGGTCCAGGCCGCCAAGCCAAAGACCTGACCTGACGCTTTGCGGGTGGCCGCGAAGGCGCCGGACGGGGCTGGTCGCCAGACGCCCCGTTCGGCGGCCAGGACTCATAGGCTGACGGGCGAGCAGATCGCTACCTGAAGCGGCCACAGCGCGCGATCGTCTTGAAGAGGCCGGATCTCGGTCGCCGACCTGCTGGCCGCATTCGATTCATGGCTGGCGTTTGATGTAGGTGCTACACGCCCTCAGCGATCAACTGAGGAAATCGAGACAGGCTGGCGATGATTCAACCAGGTGCGACGTTCAAGGAAAATCTCCAGCAATTGCCACTGGTTGACAGCGTGCAACGCATCGACCTCTTGGACGGTGAGGGAAAAGTGGTCGCCTGCATCGAAAATCAGCCGGGCAAGCAAGGCTCATTGGCCGTCTACCAGTACCTAAAACATTCCTTTGGCGCCTTGGATGAAAAGGCGGCGAACCACGGCTTGGCCGTGTTCGCGGAGCATACGGCGGATGCCCGGAACCGCCCGGGCGCGCATCCAAATATCGACCGCCTACTGGAGATCGCCGCCGGAGGTAGTCCGCTGCGGGTCGAAATCATAGCGGCCAGCTAGAAGGCGGCAATCCCGGTCAGATTGCGCGCGATCAGCAGGCGCTGGATGTCCGATGCGCCATCTGGCGCCGTCATGACATGCCGAGGATTGGACCCGACGCCCGGCTCTGCGATCGCGGTGCAGATCGCCAGATCGCCGGCCAGCAACCGGGCAGATAGTGATCCTTGAGGGGCTGGGGGCCAGCCGAAGGGCGAGCGAGGTCGTGCCGCGAACAACCCGGTGCTCGACCCTTAGGAGCCTTGCGGCGAGACCTATCCTTGCCACCATGGTTGCGTTGTGCGGATCGGCGACCTGGCCCCCGTGCGCTGGCGACCGAAGACGGGGACGCGCCCAAGTGATCCCGCTAACGCTGGCTCCGCCCCGCCTTCTAGAGTCGTCGCCGCGCGCCCTCGGATCGTCCCGTGCGCGCCTCCCAGGTTAGGCCAGGGTCCGCGCCTCGTGGCGGCGCGCCGCACGGACCGCAGCGCCGGCGAGGCCGAAGCCCGCGATCATCATGGCCCAGGTGGCCGGCTCCGGGACGGCACTGCCGATCGGAGCGCCGGTGACGGCGACATTGTCAAACCAGACGCCGCGGTTGGTCGCGGCCCTATCAGACTGAAACTGGAAGCGCAGGTTCACGGTCTGGCCTGCGAACTGACTGAGATCGATCAACATCTTGCCCTCGAGGTCACCCGACGCGGCGGTGCGCCCCAGCCTGGCGAAGTTGCTGGACATCTGGTCGTAGACGCCTGCCGTGATCGGCGTGAGCAAGTCGGTCGACGAATTGAAGACGCCGCTGGTCGAACCGAGCACGTTGAAGCCGTCGTAGTGAAGCTCCGACAACAGGTCGAAGTCGAACGAGAGCATCGCCGACGTCATCTCGCTGAGGTCGAGCGCGACCTGATAGAAGGAGTACTCGTTGCTCTCATAGTGGGTCAGGTGGCCGACGTGGCCGTCGCCAAGCTGGAAGCGGCCACCCAGGGATTCATTTGCTCCCAGCGCGCCGTCGAATGTCTGCTTGAAAATCACCGCCGCGGAGGCGGGGGTCGACGCCAGAGCGGCGCAAAGCAAGGTCGCGAGGACCAGGCGGGTTCTCATCATTGGTCTCCATTGATGTCTGTCCCCGATACTTCGCGCGGGCGCCGGCCTGACGTCCGCCACCGTTAGACGAAGGCTCGCTAGGGCAAGACTGAGCGTTGGAGCGCTGGCTCGCCGCGATCAGGATGCGAGCGCCGCGGCTTCACACGATGAAAGCGCTCAACGACGCGACGAGATTGCGTGCGAGGCCGCAAGCGTCACGATACGGTTCGGTGACCTCAAGGGGCGCCGAATGTTCAAGACCAAAGAGTTTCGCCAGATCGCCCTGCTGACCGTCGTGCTCTGGACGGTCGACGTGGCGCTGTTCTTCGCACCGAACGCGGTCGCCGGGGCGGCCCCAGGCGCGGCGTCCACGATACGCATAGCCCTTATTGGACTGGCGGGAATTCTCCTGAGCGGACTAGTCTTCACGGTTGTCTACCGGGTGTCGGCGCTGAGCAGTCCCGCCCGCTACACCGCGGTCATCCTGGCCTCGATTCTCTGCGGCGGCATGGTCGCGGGGATGGATCTCATTGTCCAGGAACCGCTGCGCCGCCTGCTCTCGCCGGCCGCGACTCCGCTCAACGAGGATCAGTTGACGATCCACGGCCTGACGAACTGGATCGGGCTGGCGTGGATTTTCGGCCTGACCGGCGTCTTATTCCTGCTGCTGCAATCAAACCGGATCGTCCAGCAGCGCGACCGCGACCTGGCGTCCGCCCACGCCGCCGCTCTCCAGGCTCAGAATGCGGCCACGGCCGCGCGGCTCGCGGCGCTTCGCTACCAGCTGAACCCGCACTTCCTGTTCAACACGTTGAACGCGGTGTCCTCGGCGGTGGTGAACCAGCGCAACGATGAGGCCGAGACGATGCTGTCGCGCCTCGCCGACTTCCTGCGCGTCACGCTCGCCGCCGATCCGGAGGCGATGGTCCTGTTGGAGGAAGAACTGGAGACGCTCCACGCCTATCTCGCGATTGAAGGAGAGCGTTTCCGCGAACGGCTGGGCGTCCGTTTCATCTGCCCGCCCGATCTGCTGCGCGCGGAGATTCCAAGCTTTTTGCTACAGCCGCTCGTCGAGAACTCGATCAAGCACGCCGTCGCCCGCACGATCCGCACCGTGACCTTGTCGGTCGAGGCGCGGCAGGAGGCCGAGCAACTGGTCATCGTCGTTGAGGACGACGGTCAGGCGAGCGTTGCGGCCGAGGCGCGCCGCGGCGGCGTCGGGATCGCCAACATCGCTCAGCGCCTGGCGGCGCTCTACGGCGCCAACGGCGGAATTGAGACCGAGGCCATTTCAACCGGCTACCGCACGACCATCCATCTTCCGCTTCAACGGCGTGAAGATCAGGCGTTGGCCGCTTAATGCGGGTCCTGCTGGTCGACGACGAGCCTGCCGCCCTGGAGCGGCTCAAGGCCCTGCTGGCTCAAATCGGCGACGTGACGATCATAGGCGCGGTGACCGACGGCCCCGCGGGCTTGGCGGCCATAAGCCAGGAAAAGCCGGACGTTGTGCTTCTCGACATCCAGATGCCTGAGCTGAATGGCTTGAGCGTCGCGGCGCAGATCCCGCCCGCCCATCGACCGGAGATTGTCTTCGTCACCGCCTTCGAGATGTATGCTCCCGACGCCTTCGAGGTCGAGGCGGCCGACTACCTACTCAAGCCAGTCCGTTTCGACCGTCTACGTCAGGCCATTGAGCGCGCACGCCGGCGCCGGATGCTGCAAAATCAGCTAAACTTGGCGACGCCAGCTGACAACGAGGACGGAGACGGCATCTGGGTGCAGACCCGGCACGGCCACGTCCGCGTATTGTTGCAGGAGATCGACTGGATCGAAGCGGCGGGCGACTACGTGCTGCTGCATACCGCCACACGCAGTCACATGCACCGCGCCACGATGTCCGCCCTGGAGCGAAAGCTTGATGGCGGCAGGCTGATGCGGGTGCATCGCTCAGCCTTTGTCGCACCAGACCGGGTTTGCGAGGTGCGCCGAACCGGGCGCGGACTCTCGTCTTTGGTGTTGAAGGATGGCGTAGCCCTGCAGGTCGGCCCGACCTATCATCCGGCGGTCATGGAGCGCCTCGGCTTCCAGGAGACGGACTGAGCGGGCCAACTGGACCCCGCAGCGACCAGCGTTAAGTCGCCCCGAAAATGTTAGGCGTAACGACGAACTAGTCTCCGTGGTGACTTCGATTGTGGGCGGCTCATGGGTGATATTGCTTCACTTCTGATCATCTCCGACGCCGTGGTTTCGGCAAGTCTCATCGCGCTCATCTTGGCGGTTGGCTTAGATGCGACCGCTGACGACGTGCTCTACGTTCTTCGGCGCCCCAAGCTGCTCTTCGTCGGCGTGCTTTCCGTGAACGTGATCATGCCCGTGGCGGCCGGCCTAGTGATCGCGCTCTATCCGCTAACGCCGATCGTCAAGACGGGCATCGTGCTGATGGCGCTGTCGGCTGTACCGCCGATCCTTCCGGGAGAGGAGTTGAAGGCCGGAGCGACCAAGGCCTACGCCTACGGCCTCTATACCGCGCTTGCACTTCTTACCGTGATCGTCGTGCCGGCTTGGGTCGCCGTGGTCGGCTGGATCTATGACGTGCAGGCGTCGGTTCCATTGGCCACGGTGGCCGGCAAGGTCGGCTGGCAGGTGCTGCTGCCACTCACCATAGGGTTGGCCCTGCGCCGGCTGGCGCCCAAGCTCGCGGCGGGCGCGGCGCCCTGGGTCTCCAAGTTCAGCATGACGTTGCTGTTCGTTGGCGAAATACCAGTCTTCATAAACAGTTGGCCGATGATGATGGCGTTGATCGGCGACGGAACCGTGCTGGTGATGGTGGCGATCTCGGCCATCGGCCTTCTCGCCGGGCACCTTCTCGGCGGTAGAGACCTCGGTGAGCGCGGCGCCCTCGCCCTGGCGAGCGCCACCCGCCATCCGGGAATCGCGACGATGATCGCCAGCGCGAACGCCGCCGATGAGCAGGTGTCGGCGGTCATTCTGCTGTTCCTGCTAGCTGGAATGCTCACGGCTGAGCCCTACAAGCGCCTGCTCAAGCGACGAATGCGGCTCGCGCCCACGTCCCCGGGAATGCCCGGCGTCACCTGAGGCCCTGCCAGGGTTTCTCCGGGCGTCTGTGCGGGTCACGCCCGATTGGCGCACGGTGCTCGGAAGCCTCTGATCAAGCGCGGGCCAATCAGGTCGAAGCCGCGGGGCCGGTTGCACGATCTGAAGCGCGCGGCGCCACGATATCGAACGGCCCTCACATCGACGCCCGTAATACTGCTGTTACTGGCTTGGAAAACCGTCGCCATGCTTCGACGGGCCTGACGAGAGCGTAGGGAAAAGCGAAAAATGAGACCCTTCAGGAACTCTGTCGGACCGGCGACCCTGACGCTCGCCATGTTGGCTTCCCCCGCGGCCGCGCAGGAATGGGAGTTCAGCGTGACGCCCTACTTCTGGGCGGCGGGGCTGGAGGGCGACATCGCGGCGTTCCCGAACCTTCCGGCGGCCGAGGTCGATCTATCCTTCGGCGATGTCTTCGAGGAGCTGGACGGCGCGATCATGGTCAAGGCCGAGGCGCAGCGTGGCCGGCTCGGTTTGATCATGGACGTCGGCTATGTGAAGACCGACAGCAGCACGGACGACGTCACGATCCGCGATCCCCGCTTCACCGGCGTGACGCTCGGGAATGAGCTGTTGACCGCGACCTTGGTCGCCGCCTGGCGCGCCGTCGACGAGGAGCAGTACAGCATCGATTTTCTTGGCGGGGTGCGCTTCTCCAAGGTGTCGCCCGACCTCGCGCTGATCGTCCGCGATGCGGTTGTCCGACGCGCCAACCCCGACGAGAGTTGGTTCGATCCGGTCATTGGCGCCCGCACGAGCGTGCAGCTCAGCCCGCGCTGGTCGCTGAGCGCCTACGGCGACGTCGGCGGCTTCGGCATGTCCTCCGACCTGACCTACCAAGCCCTTGGCGCAGTCAGCTACGCCTTCAACGACCGGTGGGCGCTGTCGGCCGGCTGGCGCCACTACGCGGTCGACTATGAGGAGGACGGCTTCGTCTACGACGTGACCCAGAGCGGTCCAATCATGGGCGTCACCTTCCGCTGGTGAGCGCCACCGTTCATGATCCCCCGCCAAAGGCGATCTCATCCCTCTCCGGGCCAGGGTCTAATTCGCCGTCTTCGTCTCGACGACCGCCGCGCCGGCGTCAGGCCGGCGGGTGTCCGCCGCCCCCCGGAAGACCCCGGGCTCGATCAGGATCGATTGGGTCGACCCCATGGTCAAAGAGGGCTTGGTCTTATGTCCCCGGGCCTCCATCAGCCTCAGCATGTCCACGGGGTAGCCCGGCTCGAATTCGACCGGCGTGTCGCTGGCCGCCTGGAAAATGCGCGGACGTTGAGTCGCTTCGGCGATGTTGAGCTTGTGGTCCACGACGTTGCTGAGCAGTTGGGCCATCGCCGAGATGATGCGCGTGCCGCCCGGCGTGCCCGAGACCAGCCAAGGCCGGTCGTCCTTGAAGGCGATGATAGGTGTGATCGTGGAGATCACCCGCTTTCCCGGCTCGGGGGCGTTGGCGCGTTCGCTTCCGCCCCAGGCGAAATTGGCCATGGCGTCGTTGAGGAAAAACCCGGTCCCCGGCGCCATCACATGAGCGCCGAACGAGGACCCCAGGGTGAAGGTGTTGCTGACGACATTCCCCTGAGCGTCCGCCACGGAGTAGTGCGTCGTGTCGCGGCTCTCGTAGAGCAAGGGATCGCCCGGCGACACGCGCTGGTCCATCGCCACCAGCGGATTGATAAGCTTGGCGCGCTCGGCGGCGTAGGCCTTGCTCGATAGCCCAGCTGTGGGCGGCGCGTACTGCGGGAACCCGCCCATGAACCGCGAGCGGTCAGCGAAGACCAGCTTCATCGCCTCGGCGGTCACGTGCAGCGACTGGATGCTGTTCTGCCCATAATCGGCCATCGGAAAGCGCTCGACGATGTTCATCAGCTCGCAGAGGAGCACGCCTGCGGCGGGCGGCGGCATGTAGGCCACCGGCACGTCGCGGTAGGTGCACCATAGCGGCTCCTGAACGCGGATCTGGTAGTCGGCCAAATCCTTTTGAGTGAGCACCCCGCCGCCCGCCCGCACCCCGGCCACCACGCGCGCGCCAAGCTCGCCGCGATAGAAGGCGTCGGCGCCGCCATCGCGGATTTGACGCAGCGACCAGGCCAGATCGGGCTGCTTCAGCCGCTCTCCCGGCTGGTAGATTCCCCCGTCGCTCTTGTAGAGCGCCCGGGCGGACGGCGCGTCGGCCAGCAGGCCGTCGCGATAGACCTCCAGGCCGTGGGTCATGTCGTCGGTCATGATGAGCCCATCGGCGGCCAGCTTGATCGCCGGCTCCACCAGTCGGCGCCAGGGCAAGCGGCCATACTGGCGGTGAATCTCATAGAGGCCCTTGACCGTCCCAGGCGTCGCCACCGCGCGGTGCGAGTAGCGCTTGGCGGTGTCGAGCTTACCGTTTGACCCGGCCAGCAGGTTGGCGTCGGTCGCGGCGGGCGCCTGACCGTAGTAGTCGACCGCCAGGGTTTTCTTCTCGTCGGCGAGATAGACCAACATGAAGCCGCCGCCGCCCAGATTGCCGGCGCGCGGCAGGGTGACCGCGAGCGCGAGGCCCGTCGCGACGGCGGCGTCCACGGCGTTGCCGCCTTGGCGCAGGATGTCGGCCCCGACCTGTGAGGCGATCTGGCTCTGACTGACCACCATGCCTTTGCGACCCATGACCGGATGGTGGATCGCGTCGTAGTCGAGAATGTAGTCCGCGCGGCCAGAGGCCGGCGCCTGGGCGCTCGCCAAGCCTGGCGACAGACCGAGGCTGGCCACGGCCAGAGTGGCGAGGAGAGTTTTGCTCAGGCGCATCTGGCCTCCGAAACGCGAAGCGGCCCGCGCGCCTTGGAGGCGTCGCGGGCCATACGACTGGACGAGTTAGAAGCTCTTGCTGACCTGGGCGAACCAGTAGCGGCCACGGTTGCTGTAGAGCTTGGTGAAGTAGCCGAAGGTCTCGTCGGCGAGCGGAGGATCCTTGTCGGTGATGTTGTTCACCCCCACACGAACCGCCACCCCGCTGAGCGGCCCATCCTCGGGCGCATAGCCCACCGAGGCGTTGAAGGTCAGCCAGTCGTCGCCCTTGTAGAGCAAGGCCGAGGAGTCCTTCACCGCGCCCACGTACCGCGCGTAGCCGGAGACTTCCCAAGGACCAGACATCCAGGTGACGTTCGCAGAGCCGCGCGTGCGCGGATTATCATCCTGCTCGATCAACGACCCGCCGGCGCTGGCCGGGAGGCCGGCGGCCAGCAGGGCCGCTGACTCCGCCGATGGCGTCTGGTCGAACTTCTGCAGCAGGGCGACATCGACGCCGAACCGGAAGTCGCCGAACTGCGTGCCGTCGAGACGCCAAGTCGCGGCGAGGTCCACACCCTCGATCGTCCGGGCGTCGAGGTTCAGGAACTGGTTATCGATCCGGATCGGCTCGCCGAGGGTGTTGCGGGTCAGGGCGGGGTTGGGGCCACCACCGCCCAGTCGGCCGATCGCGTCGAGGTTCAGGTGGTCCTGGGACTCAAAGACGCCGATGACGCCGTCCTGCTCAATGCGCCACCAATCCACCGAGAACATCAGGTCCGGGGTAGGGGTGAACACCAGGCCAGCGCTGAAGTTCTCGCTGGTTTCCGACTTCAGCTTGCGGTTGCCCGCACGCACGTCCTCGACGTTGAAGCGGTAGTTCGAACAGGCGCTGCGGTTGATGGCGGCGAACGAGGTCACCCCCTGCCCCACCGCGCAGCTATAATAGTCGGTGAGGTTCTCCTGGACGCGGCGGATCTCCGAGGCGTTGACAGTTTCGAGGTTCGGGGCGCGGAAGCCCTGGGAATAGGCGGCCCGGACCAGGAACTGGTCGTTGATCCGCCAGCCCAGCGCCGCCTTCGGCTTGAGGATCTGCTCGTCGATGTCCGAATAGTCTTCGAAACGGGCCGCCAGTTGCAGGTCGAGGCTACGGACGAGCGGGATGTCGGCGCTATCGGGGATCAGCGAGGTCTGCAGTTCGGCATAGGCCGAGAACACCTTGCGCGAACCTGAGGTGTCGGGCGTGGGGCTCGAGCCCATGGCGTCGCTGGTCGGGCCGGCGGCGGTCGCGAAGGTGACGGAGCCGTCGATCAGCGGGTCGCGGTCGTCCTTGAACGTCTCACGCCGCCATTCGGCGCCGAACGCCAGACCCACATTGCGGTCCCAGAGGTTGAACGCCTCGGGATTGCTGATCTTGGCGTCCCAGAGCGCCAGGCTGGTCGTGCCGTCGCGGGCGATGCTGACACGCAGGGGATCGACCACGGACGCCGGGTTCGAGGTCGCATCGAAGCCGCCGGGGTTGGCAAGGTCGCCGCCGCTGAAGGGGTTATAGGCGCGGGTGGGATCGCTGCTGTTGAGCGCCGCCTGCAGGGCGGTGTTGCTGACCCGGTTGCTCTCCACGTCCTTGGTCCGGGCGTGCGAGTAGAGCAGCGCGCTTTCCCAGGACCAGTCGCCGAGGTCGCCGCGCAGCCCCGACAGAAGGCGGTAGGCGTCGGAGTCGACGTCGATACGGCGGCGACCGACGTCGTCCACCCGCAGCCCCACCACGGTAATGGCCTGGGCCGGACCGGTGTAGCCCGCCAGACGGCCGGGGCCGGATCCGAACGGGTTGTAGGGATTGTTCGCGCCGATGGTCAGCGGCGCTGAGGTCAGGTTCGTCGTCCCGCCCCGCACCGAGCTTGAGGTGGCGCCGTAGTAGAGCCCCTGGCCAAAGAGCTCCAAGTTTCCGAAGTCATGGCTGAAGACGCCCATCAGGCTGTAGCGATCCGAACTCGGCGACATCGTGCGCTCGGGCGCTTCGTCGGTCCGCAGGGAGGCGTCGAGCGTGGCCGAGCCCCCGTCGATGCACACGCCGCCGCCCAGCTGGGCGTCCGAGCCCGCATAGGAACACGGCTGGAGGTGGAAGGCGGTGAAAGAGGGGCCGAAATTGGTGACTGCCGAGCCAAGCCGGGCGGTGAGCCAAGGCGTCAGGGTCGAGCGATTGTCGAAGCTGCCCGCATATTTGCTGGGAACCCGGCTGCTGAGGTTGTCCGTCGCCGCATAGTCACGATCGGAGGCTGGCATGGACGTGCGGCTGTACAGCTCGCCGAACAGGGCGACATGGGTCGCGCCATCGTTGAACGTGCGGCCCCACTTCGCCCCCAGGGAGCTCTCCGTGAGGTTGGTCCCTTCGGAGCCGCCGTAGCGGGCCACGATCTGCGCGCCGACATAGCTGTCGTCGAGAACATTGTTCAGGACCCCGGCCACGGCGTCGGAGCCGTAGATCGCCGCGCCCCCGTCGCGCAACACTTCGACGCGCTTGAGAGCAGTGGCGGGGATGGTGTTCAGGTTCACGACCTGGACCGGAACCGAGCCCTCTTGCTGAGTTCCGGGGTGCCCGACCATCCGGCGACCGTCCAACAGCACCAAGGTGTTTCCCGAGCCCAGCCCGCGAAGGTTCGCCGAGGCCACGTCGCCGCGCGCCTGATTGGGACCTTGCTGCTCGTTGTTGAACGCCTGGCCGCCCGACTGCGGTAGAGCCGCGATCATGTCGCCGGCGGTCACCGCGCCACTCATCTCCAGCTCGCGGCGATCAACCACCGTGACCGGCAACAGGCCCCGCTCGGAAACACCTGCGATGTTGCTGCCCACCACGACGATTTCGTCGACCTCGGCGGGCGCGGCGGCCGTGGCGCTGGCGGCGATGATGGGGCCGGCAGCCGAGACCTTGCTCACGGTGGCGATCTGGGCTCGCTCGATAATGATCGTGCGGCCGCTCTGACGCGAGCGGAGCGATTGGCCGACCAGGAGACGGTCGACGGCCGCTCCCACGCTCATGTCGCCTTGAAGGGCGGGGGCGCGCTTGCCGCTGACCAAGGCGGGATCAAACAGGACTTCGCGATCGGCCTGCATCCCGAAGGCCCGCAACGAAGCGCCCAGTTCCTGCGCCGGAATATTGAATTGCGCGCGCGCCGGCGCTTCGGCCCAGGCGGCCGACGCCGTCAAGGCGAGCGTCGCCGAACTGGCCAAGGCCATGACCTTGAGATGATGAAACTGCACGACGCCCCCTTGATGTCCCCGACCCGCCACTTGCGTGATCTGCAACCGAAGACGCCAGGGCTCGGCGCGACCTCAGTACGAAGATGAAGTTTTTTTGTCGGCCGCCGGCCCGATCAGCACGACGCCCTGCGCCACGCGAACCGAAACAGGATGGGTGATCGGCAGGGCGTCGAGGAAGCCGCTGCCTTCGCCAGTGTAAAACACCCCGCTCACGCGCATGAGGCCGACCTTGGGATCGGTGACGACGATGGGCGTGAGACGATACCGGTTCATCTCGGCGACGGCCTCAGCCAGGGTCGCCGACGCGAACTCAATGCGTCCCTGGCGCCAATCTCCGGCCACGGGTCCCGCCGGACGCAGCACCGCGGTCTCACCCTGAACGTCGATCCGCTCACCGGCGCGAACGTCCGCGACGTGCCTGCCTCCGAGCGCCCCGAGCGCCACCCGCCCCTCGACGACGGCGACCTTCAACGCGCCCCGCGGTTCCATTCGGACATCGAAGGATGTGCCCAGCGCTGTGACGGTATGGGCTCCAGCCTGCACAACGAACGGCCGCGAAGGATCTTTGGCGACATCGAACCAGGCTTCCCCAGAGACCAGCTGCAATCCGCGCCGCCGCCCTGAGAAGTCGACCTTGACCTCGCTGCTGGTGTTCAGCAGCAGCCGCGAACCGTCCGCGAGGTTGACGGTCGCCCGTTCCCCCACGGCGGTCCGATAGACCTGCCCCGTCGCCTCGCCCTTGGCTCCGACCGGGCTGTTGCGAAGGACGACGGCGCCGAGGCCTCCCCCTGCGAGCACAAGGACCACCGTCGCGGCCAAGGCCGCCATGCGTGGCCAGCGCCGGGCCTGGGGACCCGCAGCCAGGGCCTCGGCCCGAAGATCGCGAACGCCGCGGCTACCGGCCGCGCGGCCGGCGTCGTCCCACATACGCTCCACGCTGTCGAAGCACGCGCGATGCACCGTCGAGGCGTCGAGCCACGCCGCCAGCCCACGCTCGTCCGCTTCGCTCCAATCGCCCGACCGCCGGCGCAGAAACAGTTCGGCAGCCTTCTCATCGGGGTCGTTCACGGGGAAACTTCGCTTCATGGATTCCTCCCCCGCTTGGAGAGATGCCCCAGCGCCTTGCTCATGTGTTTCTCGATGGCGCTCACCGAGACCTGCAGTCGGCGTGCGATCTGCGCGTAACTCATCTCCTCGAACCGGTGGAGGACGAAGACCACCCTGGTGCGCTCGGGCAACTCGTAGAGCGCAGCCTCCACGGCGCGAAGCTGTTCTTGTCCGAGATAGACGCGCTCTGGCGAGAAGTCCTCTTCAGCGTGCTTCAGCTCATCGAACAGCTGATGCTCCCCGCCGCGTCTCGCCGTTCGTCGAAAGCTGTCCTTGAGCACGCTGGCGGCGACCGTGAAGAGATAGTTCTCAACGCTCTCAAGGGCCCCGCCGCCCCGTCTTGCCGCCAGACGCAGGAAGACTTCCTGCACCATGTCGTCAATGTCGGCGGTCGTCCGAACGCGCGCGCGGAAATAGCGCGCCAGCGGAACTGCATAGCGACGCGCCATTTCGTCGATTTCGATGCCGCTCGTCAGCGCCATTCGAGTGTCATGATCCGATCAGAGCTTCCCTGCGGATGCAGGCTGTCAGTAAGGAGACGCTAGAAGACGCGATGACCTCAGAAAATTCTTCGCCGATCCGACGCCGCCCACCTGG